>CAYJUC010000252.1:0-1579 GCA_964372605.1 uncultured bacterium
TCGGGCGGCGAGCAGCAGTCGTACCTCCTGCTGCCGGTCATCCCGAACCGGACCCGGGACTGACGCGGGCATGAGCCGGAGGAGGAGAAGGTGAACGCATCGAAGACGACCGTTGTTGCTGTTGCGTTCGGACACCCTGTTTGCTAGGCTGCTCCCGTATTTTCACGATCCGCTTTCGGTGGAGACCCCGGGGGGCGCCACCGAGGGCCGGCAAACCTGCGGACGGAGCGCGCAGATGGCTGTCCCGGTTGAACGCCGGATGAAGCGCTGGCAGGAGCAGCGCTGGATCCTCGACAACATCATCCGCACGGTGGGCATCGAGTGGGACCAGCCCCGCATCGCCTACACTGCGGGGCCCTGCGGGCCGGAGGCGAACTTCGACTTCAACCTGGTCCGCCAGCGCGTCACCAAGCTGGCCGACATGCCGCGCGAGTTCGCGGCCGCCGCGCGACGCCGGGAGAGCGTCGCCGAGCAGTACGAGAAGGACGGGCGTTTGGTCGCCGCCCGGGAGTCGTACTTCATCGCCTCGCTCCTCTGGGGGAGCGCCCAGTGGACTATCTTCGAGAATTCGCCCCAGAACCTGGAGTACAACGAGCGCAAGGTGCACTGCTTCAAGAAGTACAGCGCCCACGCCCCCAACAAGATCGAGCCGGTCGAGATCCCCTTCGGCAAGGCGAGCCTCCCCGGCTACCTTCATCTCCCCCGGGGCTGGAACGGGGAGAGGCTGCCCTGCGTCTTGACCATCGACGGCATGGACGGTTTCAAGGAGATCATGCACGCGATGCATGGGGACAAGATCCTGGAGCGCGGCATGGCCAGCCTGGCCATTGACGGGCCCGGCCAGGGGGAGTGCTGCACCCGCGGGATTCACGTGACGGCGACCAATTTCAAGGATGCGGGGCGGGCGGCCCTGGACTGGCTGCGCCGGCGTCCCGAGATCGATCCCGACCGCCTCCTCGTCTACGGGATCAGCTTCGGCTCGTTCTGGGGCACCCAGGTGGCCATGGTGGATGAGGGGTTGCTGGGCTGCGCCGTGGCATACGTCTGCCACGAGCCCGGCGGCCACACCATCTTCAACATGGCCTCCCCCACCTTCAAGCTCCGCTTCATGTACATGGCAGGGATCGAAGACGAGGAGGAGTTCGACCGGTTCGCCGCCGAGATGACCCTCGACGGACGCGAGGTGAAATGCCCCTACCTGGTCCTCGCCGGCGAGGATGACGAGCTGAGTCCGATCGAGTGCACCTACCAGCTCTTCGATCAGATCCGGACTCCGAAAAAACTCGTCGTCTACCAGGGCGAGCGCCACGCCATCGGCGGCCCGGCCGGGGGCCTGGGACCCAACTGGTTGACGCTCATCGCCGAGTGGTTGCGGGACCGGGCCGACGGCAAGCCCATGTCCTCGGAAAAGGTCTACGTCGATGTCACCGGCCGGCAGCACGTGACGCCGGCCTGAATCTCGGTCGGGGGGGGGCCCCCCCGCCCCCCCCCGCCCCCCCCCCCCGGGGGGGGGGGGCGGGGGGGTCGGGGGGGGGGGCGGGGGGTTGCGCGGGCGCCCCGGGGGGGGCCCCATCGGGGC
>CAYJUC010000252.1:1589-6230 GCA_964372605.1 uncultured bacterium
TCCGATCTGGCCCCCTCCGAGCCACCCCCAGGAAGGGGTTGCGCCGGCTTCGCCGGCGCTCGAACAGGTTATTCCGACGCGCTCCTAGGAGGGCGCAAAAGGAGCGCGAGGTTGTCGCGGGGAGAGGCCGGGAAGGGCGCGCGGCGCGCCCGACCGGCAGGCGGGCCCACAGGGATACTGGAGGGAGGCTACCATGAGCGACAGGGGAGATGATCGGACGGGGATGGACCGGCGGACGTTCCTGAAGGTGACCGGCGCCGCGGGCGCCGGAGCCCTCGCCGGGCCGTATTTGACCGACGTCGCCTGGGGCGCCCAGGTCGCGGGGGCCACGCCAGAGGAGCGGGCGATCAACGGCGCCAAGGCGCTCAAGAAGAGCATCGACCTGAACGTCCTGATCTGGGGCCAGTTCTACAACGGGAAGATGCGCGAGCTGGCCGCCGAGTTCAAAGAAAAGACAGGGATCGGGATCGGCGGCGTCCAGGACCTCGCCGCCCCGGCCATCCCTCCCAAGGCCATGGCCGAGGCGCTGGCCAAGTCCACCGCCTTCGACATCATCCATATCGACGCGCACATGATCCCCACCCTGGCCACCGCGGGGTATCTCCAGCCTCTCGACAAGTTCATGGAGCGCGGAGGGATGATCTACCGCTCGGTGGGGCCCCAGATGGTTGAGCAGAACCGTTACCACGGTGAGACCTACGGGTTCATCACGGACGGCAACACCCACGTTACCGGCCTCCGCAAGGACTACTTCGAGAACCCGGAGGAGCGAAAGCGCTTCGAGGACAAGCACGGCAAGCCGCTCAGGTGGCCCGAGACCTGGGACGACTACCTGGAGCTGGCGAGCTTCTTCAACCGCCCCGACCTCGAGGGCGTCGCCGAGCTCAGGTCGCGAAAGTGGTCCGGTCCGATCTGGTACCTGATGAGGTTCTACGCCAACGGCGGCTTCCCGTTCGCGGACGACATGACGCCGACCCTCTACAACGACGCCGGCCGGAAAGCGATGGAGTGGTACCTGGGGATCAAACCCTACGCGACGAAAGATACCGCGATCTGGGGATCACCGCAGACCATCCCCTTCGTTGCCGGCGGGGGCGCTTTTATGTGGACCTACTGGAGCGGCGGCTTCGGGGCTGCCGAGCGCGCCGGCTCCAAGACCCAGGGGAAGTGGATCTACGGGGTGGCGCCCGGCTCCCGGATGCAGGGGAGGCTGGTGAAACGTTCGGTTTCCAGCCCGTTCTCGGTGGTGATCAACCGGCGCAGCCAGAACGCGGAGGCCGCCTACTGGCTCTGCCAGTACTGGGCCAGCCCGAAGCACAGCACGGAGATCGTCGCCGATACCAAGATCACGTTCCATGACCCGTGGGCGCCCGAGCACATGAAGGACCCGCGGGTGCTGGCCAAATACACGCCCGGGGGGGTGAAGGCCACCGTCGACTCCCTTGAGGTGACGGCGCCACAAATCCTGCTGCCGGGTTACCTCGAGTTCAACGACATCCTGGACAAGAACCTGGCCGATGCCTTCACCGGCGTCGTCAGCGGGGACGAGGCGCTGAAGAAGACCGAGACCGAGTGGCGGGACATCATGAGACGGGTGGGAACCAGGCTTCTGGTGAAAGACCTGGCCAACTACAAGGCAGCCATGCCCAAGATCGACCTGCCGAGGGGCTGAGCGAGAGGCGCCCGCCCCGGCACGGGTCGGGGCGGGCCATTTCCCTAGCCGGGAACAGGTATGGCGCGGAGAGGCGGGCGGCAGTATAAGTGGGCCATCCTGCCCGCAGTGACCGCCCCCATTCTCTTTCTCCTGATCCCGATCATTTTCTTCCAGATCTACTTTAGCCTCCACCAGTGGACTGCCTATCTGGGAGATTGGTGGAAGGCGGACTTCGTCGGCCTGGAGATCTTCGGTGATGTCCTGGGAGATCCCCGCTTCTACTGGGCGCTCCTGCGCTCGCTGATCTTCGCCGCCTCCTCCACGATCCTGTGCCTGGTCATCGGCTTCGCCCTGGCCTACCTCATGCGCGAGCCGTTCCTCGGCCGGGGCCTTTTCTACCTCCTCTTCATCACGCCGATGCTGGTCGTGCCCGTGTCCATCGGCTACACCTACGAGATGCTCCTGGTCCAGAAGGGCCCGCTCAACCAGCTCCTCTCCTGGATCACCGGACAGCAGATTGAGGTCTCCTGGTTCGCCGAGCGGATCCCCGCGTTCCTCTCCATCATCTTCATCGAGGTCTGGAACTGGACCCCGTTTGTCTTCATCCTGATGCTGGCCGGGCTCAGCAGCATGCCGAACGAGCCGATCGAAGCCGCCAGGGTGCTGGGCGCGAGCCGCCTACAGATCTTCTTCCACGTCCAGCTCCCGCTCCTCCGGCCGGTCATCGTCCTGGCGCTGATCCTGCGCTTCCTGGAGGCGCTGGGCGAGTACCCCAAGGTCTGGTCGCTGACCCGCGGCGGGCCGGGAAGCTATACGGAAACGATGCCCGTATACCTCTACATCATGAGCTGGGAGCACTTCAACATCTCCAAGGGCGCGGCTGTCTCTTATCTGACTCTCGTGGTCGTGGCCGTGATCGTCTACGTCTGCATCCGTATCCTGCTGCGCGAGAAGCGGACCCTGGAGACGCTGTACCGGCGCTGACCATGACCAAACGGACGAGGCGGCGGCTCTATTCCATCGGACGCTACGTCGTCCTCTGCCTCTGGCTCGTCGTCGTCCTCTTCCCGCTCTTCTGGTCCGTCATGACGTCGCTCAAGCCACCGTACCAGTGGTTCACTTGGCCGCCGACTTGGATCCCCGACCCGTTCACCCTGAACAACTACCGGGTCGCCTGGTTCGGCGAGCTCCTCGACACCCAATACGTCCAGTCCGCGTCGGCCCAGAGCCCATTCTTCGCCCTGGTGAACAGCCTGTTCATCGCCGGGACTTCCACGATGCTCTCGGTCGTCCTGGGCATCCTGCTGGCCTACGGGGTATCCCGCTATCACATCCTGAGCGAGCAGACCCTGTTCCGCCTCCTCATCCTGCGCATGATCCCTCCCATCGT
The DNA here is from genome assembly GCA_964372605.1 of uncultured bacterium. Lineage (GTDB taxonomy): Bacteria > Methylomirabilota > Methylomirabilia > Rokubacteriales > CSP1-6 > CAYJUC01. Next base: position 4,634 of record CAYJUC010000252.1, read on the forward strand.
CGTGGCCGTGCCCGTCCTCCTCTTCTACTCCACCATCGGCCTGCTCGACAGCTACCTGGGTCTCATCATCATCTACGTGGTCTCTACCCTCCCCTACTCCGTCTGGATGACCAAGAGCTTCATCGACGAGATCCCGGTGGAGGTGGAGCAGGCGGCCGAGCTCCTGGGGGCCAGCCGGCTCAGGACGATCTGGGAGGTGGTCTTCCCGCTGATCCGCTCGGGGGTGGTGGCCACCTTCCTGTTCATCCTGATCCTCACCTGGAGCGAATACCTCATGGCCCTGATCCTTTCGGCCACCAACATCTCCACCCTGCCGGTTCAGCTCAACAAGTACGAAGGGTCCACGGAGGGCCGCCTCTACGGATGGCAGCAGGCGCTGTCCATCGGGGTGACGCTGCCGCTGATCGTCATCGGCTACGCGATCCACCGGCACCTGGTCCGGGGCTTCAGCTTCGGGATGCTGAAGAGGTAGCGCGGTGGACGAGATCAGGCTGGTTAAGCTCAGGAAGGAGTTCAAGGGAACCGTCGCGGTCCAGGGGATGGACCTGGAGATCAAGGATGGGGAGTTCCTGGTCCTCGTCGGACCTTCGGGCTGCGGCAAGACCACGACCCTCAGGATGATCGCGGGCCTGGAGGAGCCGACCTCCGGCGAGATCTACATCGACGGGCGCCCGGCCAATGACCTGGAACCGGGTCAGCGGAACTTGGGCATGGTGTTTCAGAACCTCGCCCTGTTTCCACACAAGACCGTCTTCGACAACATCGCCTTCGGCCTCAGGATGAAGAAGGTGCCGCCGGACCAGATCCAGTCGCGGGTCGTACAGGTCGCCGAGACCATGCACATCACGCAACTCCTCAGCAAGCTGCCAGCCCAGTGCAGCGGCGGCGAGGCCCAGCGGGTGGCCCTGGCCCGCACCCTGGTGACAAAGCCGGCAGCGTTCCTTCTGGACGAGCCGCTCTCCAACCTGGACGCCAAGCTCCGGAAGGAGATGCGGGCGGAGATCGACGGGCTGCACGCGAGGCTCGGGAAGACCTTCATCTATGTGACCCACGACCAGGAGGAAGCCATGACGCTGGCCGACCGCATCGTCGTGATGCGGGACGGCTGGATCGAGCAGGTGGGCAGTCCGATGGAGACCTACCACGACCCGGCAAACCAGTTCGTGGCCACCTTCTTCGGCTCGCCGTCGATGAACCTCATTGCTGGCGAGGTGCGGCGGAAGACGGGCGGGCCGGTCTTCGTCTTCGACGGCTGGCAGGTCCCCCTCCCGGGGATGGGGGAGCTGCCGGACGGACCGGCCACGCTGGGGGTCCGTCCTGAGGCGGTCCGGGTGGAGGGGGTAACAGGCGGCTGCCGGGCTCGGGTCACCCTGCTGGAGCCGCTGGGAAAAGAAACCCTGGTGTATCTGGAATATGGCTCCGAACGCTTGCTGATCGCCGTCGCGAGCCCGTCCTTCCTGGTGGAGGAGGGAGCGAGCCTGGAGTTCGATCTCCGCGGGGGGCGCCTCTATCTGTTTGACACCGAGGGCCGGCGCCTGGGTCAACCCGCGTCCCTTGCCTGAGCGGATCAGGTCAAAGGCGGGGCGGGCGTGGCGCC
>CAYJUC010000253.1:0-6196 GCA_964372605.1 uncultured bacterium
TCGGGATGTCTTCCGGCCTGATGTAAGGCTCGCCGACCCGCATCTTGGGACCGGCAATGAAGGGGAGCTGGACGGGATCGAGTTTGGTGGCCACCTCCCAGCGCGCCTCGTCGAGCGCCTTCTTGTGGTCGTCCTCAACCGAGCAGTTGATGATCTGGGCCACTTCGAACCCCGACCAGTCCCGGCCCGCGGCCTCGGCGGCCTCCCGCACGATCCTGAGGGCGTTCCGGGTGTACTCCGGCGAGCAAACCGCGTTCAGCACAACACCGTCGCCGATCTGGCCCGCGAGCCGCAGGCCGGTCCGGCTGGTTGCGGGAATGTACAAGGGGATGGAGCGGCGAAGGGGAGTCCACGAGAGGCCCACGCCGTCCAGGTTCACCACCTGACCGCAATAGGAGACTTTTCCCCCCGTGAGGATGAGCCGCATCGCTTCGATCCACTCCCTGAGCGCCAGGGCCGGATCGACGGGGGGGAGCGAGTGAGCCCTGGCGTGGCTCGCCGTGCAAGCGCCCGGCGCCAGCGTCATGCGGCCGCCGGTCAGCTCGTCCAGGCTCGCGAGCGACTGCGCCATGACCACAGGGCTGCGGAGCCGCGCGATCTGGGTTGCGCACAGCGTGAGCCTCCGAGTCGCCAGACCGATGGCCGCGAGCGCGGTCACGGAATCACGCATGAGCTCGATTGTCTCCGAAAAGAACGCCATCTCGAAGCCCCGCTCCTCAGCCTGACGCATCAACGCGGCCATCTCCCGGACGTTCGTGAACTCGCCGTACCCCAGCGCAAATCCCACCCTGGCCATCCGCTTCTCGTTCATCGCGCCATGATCCTTACGTCAACTTCTCTTCCTGCCGGTTCACACCAGGCTGAGCCCGCCGTCCACGATCAGGGTCTGACCGGTGACGAAGTCGCTGCCCGTGATGAGGCTCACGATTGCCGTCGCGATGTCTCCGGGCGTGGCGATGCGTCCCAACGGAATCCCCGCGGCGGCCTCGGCCACCACCCGGTCGTAGGCGTCCCCGTAATGTTCGCGCATCCACACGGTGTCGGTGAAGGCGGGCGCCACCGCGTTGACTCGCACGTTCGGCGCCAGCGCCACGGCGAGGCCGCGCGTGAGCTGGATGAGGGCGGCCTTCGCCGCGCCGTAGGCGAGCGAAGACATGGTGCGGGTGGCCATAAGGCCCGAGAGCGAAGCGACGTTTACGACAACACCCCGCGTCCGCGAAAGGAGCGGCGCGGCCGCGCAGACGCAGCGGAAAGCCGACTTCAGGTTGACGTCCAGGATCTCGTCCCAAACCGGGTCGGTCAAAGTCTGAAGATCCGCGAGGGGAATCCATCGAGTGACGCCCGCATTGTTCACCAAGACGTCGAGCCGGCCGAAGCGCTCCTCCACCCGCCGCACCATTTCCCGCACCTCGGCCTCGCTCTTCACGTCGGCGTGAAGGCAAAGGGCTTCGGCGCCGATCGTTCGGGCCTCGCCTGCCACGGCTTCGGCTTCCCGTCCGGCCGTGCGATAGTTGATCGCAACGCCCGTTGCTCCGGATCTCGCGAGCTCGAGGACGGTCGCGCGCCCGATCCCCGTGGCTCCGCCGGTCACCAGCGCTACCCGGCCCTTCAGGTCCATACCCTTCACCCGCGCGCGGCGCCGCCAAAGAAGGCGTCCGTTTTACCGAGGTTTCACGCGGATCTATGCGCCTGGGTCGGGAGCTGCCAGCTCAGGGGGGCATAGATGCCGGCTTTTGAGACGCAGTATTTGACATAGAAGTCGCCGACCAGAGAGCACGCGCCGACGAGAGCCAGAAGGCCGCTCGGCAGGGGGGTGAAGTAGCCCACCAACCCGAAGACGATCGGCACGATCAGCCCCGCCGTCACCGCCCCCGCGTAAAAGGCGAGGGAAATTCGACCCCTGACCAGTTGCCGCGTGGACTCCGAGGATGTCACCCCCGCGTTGACCATCCCGGCCAGATAGAAGAAGACCAGGAGAGCGGTTGACAGCACCATCCACGGCTCGATCATCCGGGCCGACTCCAGCGTCCGGGCCTCACCCAGGACGGCGCTGATCACGAACAGCACGGCGATGCCGCCGCGGAGCGCATAGGCGATATACAGGGGCGGCAGCAGGGGCGTGTTCCAGAAAGGGATGGCCCGGCTCACCGCGTAGACGAAGCCCTTGTAGAGCAGGATCCCCGCGACTCCGAGCAGGCTCAAAACGGCCAGCGCGCTCCCGGCGGCGTCCGTCCGGGTCCATGCCAGCTCGACACGGGCGGGCAGGAGGTAGAGAAAGCCGAAGAGGAGGAAAAAGCTGATGGAGATCAGGCCCCGGCTGATCCACGAGGTCCGCGGGTGTGCCAGCATCCTCCAGAAACGCTTGGGCTTACCCAGGAAGAGAAAGTGCGCCGCGCCCCCGGCGAGGACCAGGAGGAACCCGGCTGTCAGCCCCCAGGAGATCTCAAAGAGCCACGAGAAGAGCCAGGTGCCGGCTCCGGTCCCGGAGAGGAAATGGGCGGTCACGAGGAAGAGGCCCCGCTTGTCGATCCACTCCCGCTGGGGCCGGAAGGTCGCCTTCAAGTCATCGGCCAGCTTGTCAAAGGGATCCACGAGGAGCGCCATGGTTGACCTCCTACGGCGGAAGGTAAAAGACCGAGGGGTCTGTGCCCAGCTGGGGCTCGAGCTGGTAGCCGCCACGGTTCCGGATGAGGATGGCCACCTCGCTCTCGGGATCGTTCAGGTCGCCGAAGTAGCGGGCATGGGCGAGGCAGGTGGCCACGCAGGAGGGCTCAAGCCCGCGCTCCACGCGCTCCAGGCAGAAATCGCACTTTCCTACCACCCCGGTGGGGTGGTTCTGGTAGCCCCGCTCCTCGTAGGGAGTGAGGCCCTGCCCGGGGAAGTACTCCCGGAGCTTGGCGTGAAAGTACCGAGCCCCGTAGGGGCAGGCCATCATGCAGTAGCGGCAGCCCACGCACTTCTCCTTGTCGATCACCACGATGCCGTCAGCGCGCTTGGTGGTGGCCTCCGTGGGACAGACCTCCTGACACGGAGGGTTCGCGCAGTGCATGCAAAGGAGGGGGATGGAGATCCGGCGCACGTTGGGGTATTCGCCCACCTCCCGCTTGAGCACCCGGGCGTAGAGCACCCCCGGAGGCGTCGCCTTCTCCGCCTTGCACGAGATCTGGCAGCCGTAGCAGCCGAGGCATTTCTTCAAGTCGATGACCATGCCGTATCTCATGGCCGTGGCGCCTCCTTGTAGACCCTGACCTTCACGCAGAGGTCCTGGTTGTAGCTCACGGTGTCCGTGTCCTCGAAGGTGAGGGGGAGGAGCCACTCGAAGTTCACCCCTTTGCCTCTCCCCGTGCCGATTGGCAAGCGCCGGGACCAGTGGCCGCCGCTCCCCGCCATGGCCACCACCTCGGGATGGAGCCCCTGCACCAGTTTGGCTTGCCCCCTGACTGCCTTCCCGGTCGCCGCCGATTCGACGGCGATCCAGTCACCGTCCCGGATGCCTTTGCGGGCCGCGGTTTGCGCGTTGAGGTTGATCGAGAAATTGTAGGGATCGATCCTGGACACCTCGTCCAGCCAGGGGTTGTTGTTGGTGAAGGAGAAGGTGTGGAACGGCGCGCGGAAGTAGATGGCGTAGAGGTCGTACTCGGGGCGCTGCTCCAGGTGCGATCGGCAGGGTTTCCAATCGGGGAGCGGCTGAAAGTCGGCCGTATCGAAGGGGATGCCGGTCTCCCGCCGGATCTTCTCCACCTGCTCGCCGATCCGCGGGAAGAACTCGAAGTAGATAGGGGTCCTGACCGGGACGAAGGGCCGCCAGTAGACCTCCTCCACTTTCTTGGGCCAGGCGAGCAGACCGTGCTTCTTGAACCAATCCAGGCCGAACCGGGGTCCGAACCAGGACTGGTAGCGCCGGTCCACGATCTCTTCCCACGTGTATTCCCGGCTCGGATCCAGCGCGCGCTCACCGTCCAGGTGGTGGAGCATGTTGAGCACCATGTAGAAGTCCCGCCGCATCCCCAGCCGCTCCGCCAGCTCCAGCGTCACCTCCTCGAACTGGCGACGCTCATGGAGAGGCGCTACCACGGGCTGTCTCACATGGTAGCTCCACCACCCGGTGGGGGGACCGCTGCACATCCAGTCGGGCGCGATGTCCAGCCGTTCCAGGTAACAGGTGTCGGGGAGAAGCAGGTCGGCCAGCTCTGAGGATTCATCAGGGTAGAGGGAAAAGTTGATGACGAAGCAGTCCTTGAAGGCCCGGGCCACCAGCTCGGGGTCGGCGGTGGTCATGGGGAAGTTGCTGCCCGTGTTGAGCACGACCTCGATCTTGTAAGGGAGGCCGTATTTCTCCGGCTCCAGCATCACCAACGGGGTGAAGGAACTGCTCCCGGGGGTGGGCACACACTCGATCAGGCTGACCGTTTCCGGCTTGCGGGCCGGCCTGGGAGGGTACGGATTGTAGGCGGGCACCGGCCAGGCGAAGGTGTCCAGCGCCATGAGCCCGTCCGTCCCTACCTTAGGGCTCCACCGGGGCAGCCCGGTTTCCGGGTGACCGAGCGAGCGGGCGCCACCGCCGAGCGTGCTCCCCGGCACCGCCGACGCGCCCACCACCTCCCGGAGAAGCTCGAAGGCCATGGAGATGAGACCCGCGTGGCGGTGTCCCTGCGGCCCCTTGAAGTAGCCCACCACCACCGGCCGATACGGGAGCTGCTTCCCGTCCACGGAGATGGTGCTCCCGATGCGCGCCGCCTCCCCGTACTCCCTGGCCAGGCGCCGGATGGTGGCGACGGGGATCGTCGTGATCTCGGAGACCAGCTCAGGGGTGTACTCCCGCACCTTCTCTTTCAAGAGCTGAAAGGCGGGACAGCAGGCGACCCCGTCCACGACGTAGCGACCTTCCAGCGCGAACTCCCGGATGGTGGGGTCGCTCAAAGGCTTGGCCCGCTGATCCGCCTGGTCCCAGACCAGCACCTCGCCTGTAGCCTGGTCACGGAGATAGGCGCTGTCCGGGCCGATCAGATACGGCGCGTTCGTATGGCGCTTGAGGCTCTGGGCGTCGTAGAGGCCGTACTCGTTGATGAGGAGATTGATCATGCCCAGGACCAGGGCGGCGTCAGTGCCGGGGCGGATGGGAATCCACTCGTCGGACTTCTCCGCGGCGATCCCCATCCACGGGTCGATCACCACATGCTTCATCCCCTTCACCCGGCGCTCCGCCATCCGCTGGGTCATGGCCACGTTGGCGTAGTGGGCGCCGAAGCCGGCGGGGGTGCCGAAGTTCAGGAAATACTGGCAGTAATCCGGGTCGGGCTGCCAGGCCCAGGCGTGGTGGAGCATGGCGCCCATGATGTGCTCCCCTGCTCCGCAGTGAGTCCCGGCCCCGGAGTTCCAGTAATTAGGAGTACCCACAGCCATGCCGAAGGCGAGCAGGTGGCGGTAGAGGCTCAGGTTGATGACCGAGCCGATCAGCAGCAGTTTTCTCGGGTCATCCTGCATCACCTTCCTGAGCTTCTCCGTGACGACCCCCAAGGCCTCCCGCCAGCTGATGGGCACCCACCCGGGATCCACGCCGATCCCTTTCTCGGGATTGGTGCGCTTCATCGGCCTGTTGATCCGGTTGGGATCGTAGAGGAGCATGATCCCGCTGAGGCCCTTGGGACAGATGCGACCGCAGGTGGCAGGGTCGTCGGGGTTCCCCTCGATCTTGACCACCGTGCCGTTGACCCGGTGGACCCGGAGGGCGCAGTAGCTGTAGCAGAGCGCACAGGTGGTATCGATCCACACGTCCTCTGCCACGTCGCTGCCGCCGGCCACCTCGTGCATGACGTAGATGTTCACCTCCGGCTCTCCCTGGCCCAGCCGACGACTCAGGTCCTCCACAAAGTCGTTCCCCACGGCGAGCTTGACCCCGCCCAGGAGAGTGCCGTCCTCGCGGAGGAGCCGTTGCTTTACCCGGCTTCCGTATCTGTCGGCCAGTGTCTGAACCAGATCTCCCACGGTGGCCTCATCGGGCAGCGTGAGCTGAACGTTCCCGTTGCGAACGACATCGCGGAAATAGCCGAAGAAGTTGACGGTGGCCTTCACCGCGCCCTCCTCTGCGCCAATTGAGCGCTTCGTTACTTTCCGAGAGCCTGACCGGATGCCCCCATGAACGTCAATGAGGCAATCGCCTCATTTTCGTGAGTCCTGGGGCTTACTTCGAAGCTCG
>CAYJUC010000254.1:0-1299 GCA_964372605.1 uncultured bacterium
CCCCCTGTAGTTGTCCTGGTAAGAGGGTATGTATACGTCGTCCCCCTCAGAAAACCTTTGGGTTTTCATGGTGTCGGACGTGGACCGATTATCGAACTTGATCTCGATATCGCTATAAGCCGAGATCTTGAGACCCGAACACTAGATACTGGCCAGTCTGGTACCGTTAATGCGCTCTTCAACCTGGAGCCGACACAGACCATCATCAGACAAGACGCTTGCAGAGCGTGGCACCTTTTCACCGCTGGCCGGATCAGTCTGAGACCATACTTCCCACTCTCGTACAACGTCACCCGCCGTGGCTTTTGCGTTAGCGATCCTCTCCCGGACTGTTTGCTCCGCTAGTTTCCGCTTACTCTCGCTTCGGTCGCCCTCTCCTTGCGCGTAGAGAAGCAGGAGCCCGAGTCCAACAGCCGCAATTAGCGCAAGGGGAATGAAGATCCGCCAGAAAACAACGACCAGGATGATGCAGATAATCGCAATTAGCCAGACCATACCAGCAGGTCCCTGACCAACCTGGGGTTCCAGGCGTTTCCGCCGGAAAACTGCCAGGCAATCTCCAATCGCTTGTTAGCCGCCAGGCTAATTGGGCAACGTGAACTGTCTTCTCGCGATTGATCCCTACTCGTCGGCGCCCTCCTTTGCAGCCGCAGAAACAGCTTTGCGATCGACCACCCAAGGTTTCATGAACGGCGCGATCGTATCGTACGCCGGAACAGGTTCCCACGAGGGGATCGTGTTCAGAGTGAGGAGCGCATAGTACTTTCCCACAACCCCCCGTACATCGGCGATGGCTTTGTGTAAAGCGCCGAACGTGAGGTCTGAAGTGTCTACGTTGCGCTCGGGAGTTCGATGTGCCCTGGTCCGCTCGGCGTACTCGCGAAGCCGCTCGGTATCGGCAACCAATCGGTCGAGATCGGCCTTGACGACGTCAGGGTCAATGTAGTCCGCGTCTGGATCTCTGTCGACCCGCTTCGGTTTGAACGAGTCGAACGCCCGATCCGCTTGTTCTCTGTCGAAACGCGCCTCGTCACCCCACCTCGCTCGATACCTGGCCCGGGTGAGAACGGCGGGGTGATCAATGATATCGAAAAGCAGCTTCCTCAGGTTTTCCGTCCCGGCTTGCCGGTCCAGTTCGCGGCGGAGCAGCATCAGAGCTGCATGCACATAATTCTCGGCGAACCAGTTGAAGATAAACCCGCCTTCCTCGGACAGATTCTCGTTCTTGTCGAACACCGCTCGGAGGAGCCGAAACATTAAGTGGCTCCAGGCTTGGTCTCGCTGCTCCGTATAGATGCG
>CAYJUC010000254.1:1399-6172 GCA_964372605.1 uncultured bacterium
CGGAATCGAACCATTCCATACCTTTCGCGTACCTCCTTTTCTTCCGACAACTTGCAGTCTGGAGACAGGCTCGTGCACTGCCGTGTCATCCAGCTGAAAAATAGAGCACTGAGAGGGTGTCGGTGACCAAGCCCCTCTACTTTTCTTCCCCATCAACCGGAACGCCCTCACGGCGAGCGATCTCTACGATGGGGGAGGTCCGATCTTCCACGAGCTGCCGCTGGCCGACGGGAATGGGTTCGATTCGCGCATCCACTTCGAGGGTCAGCCGCCACAACTCCTGGTCGTGGCACCAACGGTCTGAATCGAAAGCCGGAGACACTACCAGCACGTCAATATCACTATCTGGGTGGGCAGTGCCCTTGGCATGACTCCCGTACACCACCGCCCCCGTCGCCGGAATGTTATGCTGGCGCAGGACAGACAGGTAGCGGCGAACGATTCGAATCACCGCTGGATCAACCATGCCAGCGTCTCCTCCGCTTTCCGAATATGCTCTTCAGTTTCAAGACGACCCGGCATGGGCAAGTCCGGGTCTGGATATCGTCCGTGGAGCGAAAATCGGTTCATGTCAACAAAGAATACACGGTCGGGTTCCTGAAACACCAGGTCAGTTTTCTCAGCAAGGAGAACCAGGTTGTGGCTTAGGGGGCAAGATCCCGAGTCGCTTTCACCACAAGCGCTTTCAAGGCTTTCTCCAACGCGAGATGCGCAAAGAATAGTGCTTCCCGCCTCTTATCACGTTCAAGCAACACTCGGGCGGTTTCCACATCCTCTTTAGCCCCGGTTCGCCAGTAGGCGACATGCTTCGCAGCATCAATGGTCATCTCTCAACCCATCTCTTCGCCCGCTCCTCGCCCCGCCGCTACTCGCGCAGCACCCAGGTCGTCCCCTCGGGAGTGTCGCGGAGCTCGATGCCGGCTGCGATGAGGTGGTCGCGGAGCTGATCGGCGAGCTGCCAGGCCCGGGCGTCGCGGAGCTCGGCGCGCAGGGCGATCAGCCGGTCGACCAGGGGCGACAGGAGCTCCTTCGGGTCGCGGAGACCGACCGACGCGGCCTCGCCGAGACGATGCACCAGCGAGTGGAGCACGGCGCGGGCCCGGTCGGGCTCGTCGGACTGGAGGGTGTCGGCCGCCCACTCCAGGATCGTCCGGTCGAGCGAAAGAATCGCCTCCGCCGCCTCGCCGGCACGACGAGCGGCGAGCGCGGCCTCGAAGGCCTGCTCGAGGCGGGTGACCTCGGTCAGGAGCGGCGACCGTCCCGCGGTAGAGGAATGCGCCTGAGACGGCTCCTCCTCACGCTCCGACACGCCCGCCGGCTCGCCCGTCTCTCGGCTTGCGGGCGCCTCGCCGCGAGCCGCGGCTATCAGCTCTTCCAGGCCGAGGCGCACGCCCGCGGGAAACTGCCGCGCGATCCCGCGTCTGCGGACGGTGACGGCGCCGCGTCCAGTCACCGTGACCTCGCGCGCGTCGAGGTCGATGGCGAGCGCGGTGTGCTCGTCGACCCCGAGCACCCACCCCTCCTCGGGCAGAAGAGCTTCGAGCGCCGTGAGCCGCCGCTCGCCCATGTAGCAGTAGCGGGTGTCGTGCGTGCCGCCTTCCGCGTTGTCGAAGTGCGGGATGACCACGCAGCTCTCCCCGAAACCAACGGGGCCGAGGAGATCGAGCCCCTCGATCCACTGGACGGGCTGGCCGACCTTGTAGATCTCGTAGACGGGCAGGCTGAAGCGACCGATGGTCACCGCGGCCGCGCTCGCGAACACCACCGCCCCGCCGTGGGCCAGCTTGTCGGCGAGGGCCTCGGGCACAGCCGAGCCGCGCCAGGTGTCGAGGGCGTAGGTCGGACTCCCCGGTCCGGAGAAGACGAGGTCGGCCGCGCGGAGCCGCGCGAGCGCGGCGGCCGCGGGCTGCACGGAGCGCTCGCGCGGATCGGCGGCCAGCGGTCCCGGGAAGCCGGCGACCTCGATCGCCAGCTGACAGCGCTGGGCGAAATAGTCCACGGCGCGCTGTGAGATCTCGGCGGCGTTCTCCTGGAACCCGTACGGAGTGTCGAGGAGCACGGCCCGCGGGGGGTTGTCGCCGAAGCGCGCCACAATATCCCGGTGGGGGGTGACCATGGTCGGCGCGGTCTCCCCCGAGCCCATGATCACCAGGAGCCGCGGCGCGCTCCGACTCATGCAAAGAAGCCCTCGCGGGCCTCCTGAGCGAGCACATCGGCTACGCGATCCGGAAACTGCGAGTGCACGTCGTGATCGGCCGGCGAGAACCAGTGGGAGCGGAGCCGGGGCGCCGTCGCCAGGGCCTGGGCCTCGGCGCGCCGCTTGGCCGCAGTCCTGGCAGCGTCGCCGGTATCGGCCAGCAGGAGGAGGGTCGGCGCGCTCAAGGTGGGAAAGCGGGTGGACGGGCGATGTTCCCAGAGCGAGCGCAGGATCTGGAGGTGCCGGTGGCGGGCGAGGCGGGGCTCCACCCGGCCGTCCGCCTTGACACGAAAGCAGTGGAGCGCGGCGGTGATCGCGCGATCCGAGAAATCGGGATGCTCCGCGCGGATGCGGGTCTCGACGTCCTTGAGGGTCAGGTGGTCGAGGCGCGGTGGTGTGAGCGCCGACAGACAGGCCTCCCACGAGGGGTACCAGGCGGCCAGCTCGATAATCCCGCCGTCGACACAGGCGATTCCCCGCACCGCGGCCGGCTTCCGCCAGCCCAGCTCGAGGACGACGTTCCCGCCCCAGGACTGGCCGGCCAGGACCGGGCGCTGGAGCCCGAGCGCTTCGATCACAGCCCCGAGGTCGCCGACGGCCGTGTCCATGTCGTAGTTGGACTCCGGCGCGTCGGAGCGGCCATGACCGCGCTGGTCGAGCGCGATCACCGTGTGGCCGCGCGCGTGGAGCTCCTCGGCCACGCCGTCCCACAAGCGGAGGTTCGAGGCGAGCCCGTGGACGAGGACGAAGGGGATAGCCTCCGGGTCCCCCTCCCAGCGCTCGACGTGGAGCTGGACGCCGGGCGCGACCGGGACCCGCGCCTCGGTGGGCGCCACCCGACTAGTCGGACTCTCATCATGGCTCATGGGTCTCTGGGGCCTCCGGTGAGATGGTAAAGCCCCAGCCCCCAGCCCGGCAAGTCCGTGGGGTAGCGTGAGTCGCGAGGCCGGCTTCGCTTCAGCAACTCGTAGAGCCGGATCCCCTGGAGCCAGCCGTTGGGCTGCTCCTCCCGGATGACGAAGTGGAGATGGGTCGGTCGGCCCAGCGCGTTCCCGACCACCGCTTCATCTCCCTCGGCGATATACCCGACCAATCTTCCGGCCTCCACCACCTGGCCGATCTTGTCCTTTGCCGGCCGCGCATCGATGTGGACCAGGACGAGGTAGCGGGCCTTTGACTGGCCAGGCCCAGACGGGACGAACCCCACCACGGCTTCTCCCGCGGTCTTCCCGAGGTAGCCCGCGTGGACCACCAGCATGGTCGCGGGAGCAAACACCTTCCTTCTCGGCGAGGCGAAGAGGTCCTCGGCGCGATGGCTCGGGGAGTAGCCGGAAGCCGGCGGCAGCCGGCCGCCTTCAACCGGGAAGACGTAGGCCGATTCTGGAGTCGGGAGGCGCTGGCCGAAGCGGGTGGTCCACGCCGGCTCATGGCGCCTTCTGAGCGCGACCCCCCCTTGCACTTCCTCGAGGGTGGGGGCGGCGCCTTTGGGGCCGTGGATCCTACCGTCCTGGGTCAGCATCCGGTAGAAGGCGTGGGTTTCGGCGGGGACGGTGATCTGGCGGCCGTCCTCCAGCTCCACACGCGTCGGCCCGAAGGGTCCGGGTTCGATCAGGGGGGGAGCCGCAGCTGAGAGCGACGCCGCCAGGAGGAGCGTCACGAGCCCGGCCGCACCGCTCGAGATAACACGGCGTGTCTGCCAAGCTACGCGTTCGATTTTATGGGCCACTCTTGTTCAAGCTCTCCTTCGGGCGTACGTCGTAACTGACCGGAATACTTCAAGCCAATTGATGTCGGGCGAATCAGACGAGATATGGCGATACATTCCTGAAGACGGCCATCAGGATCCCATAGGGTCGACCCAGCGGGCGGATCTTGGCGGATAAATACATAGAGGTGACCATGCCCTTGTGCAGGGGGCGCGTTGTATCCGGGGGGCTCGCATGCGTCCATCACCTTTTGAGCGAGGTCTTTGGGCAGCTTCTCAAGCCGTACGCCTCGCCCAAGATCTACCGGGAATTGTGGAAGATTGGGTGTCACGTTAGCCTGGTAATTCGGAACGAGGATGATATCTTTCAGCATCATGCAGAGTAATGGTCTTACTTCGGGCTGGACCGCACCCGTATTGGCTTAAGGGGAAGCTCCAACAGCGGAAGCTCTGCCCGGAGGGATCTAAACTCAGGATCTTTATGGACGAGTTGGCTCCTGGTGGCGAAGGCGGTTGCGGCGATCCAGGCATCAGCGACCGAGAGATCGTAGGTTGCCTTGATTCTCGACGCTGCCAGCAACAGCTCTTCGGAAACGTCGAGCTGTCTGACCGCGAGAGACTTAAGACGGAGGTACGCGGCCTTCCCCTCTTTCTCGCCCAGCCGCTTCCAGACCCCGTACAACACCTCCATAAAGGTCATGAAGGAGGCGTAGACTTCCGTCCTTCTCCGGTCCGCCAATGCCAGAATTCCCTCAACTGTATCCGCCCCCGCTTCATTGGCGAAGTAGGTGATGATCGCCGAGGTATCGAGGGTATAGCGTTCCGCCTCACGCATTTCTCCGCTCTCGCTTCCGCTCACGGGCGCGCTCTC
>CAYJUC010000255.1:0-6131 GCA_964372605.1 uncultured bacterium
ACGGATACGCGACCCTCACGGATGACGTCATCCTGCCCGCGATCGGGGATGCGGCGCTCGGGCTCCTCACGGCCGGAGCGTACACCTCGCAGCTGACCAACCCGGCGAACGTGAAGTTCGCGAAAGAGTACGAAACGGCGCACAGGATCCCGCCGAGCCGCTATAGCGAGACCGGGTATACCGGTGCCCAGCTGATTGTCAAAGCGGTCCAGCTGCTCAAGGAGGATCTGAAAGATCGCGACGCTGTGGTCCGCGCCCTCAAGAATGCCACCGGGCAGATCGAGTCGCCGCGAGGGCCGCTGAAGGTGGACAGATACGGTCAGGTGATTCCGACCGTGTATGTTATGCGGGCCGAGCGGAAGGGGGGGAGGCTGGTCAACACGGTGGTCGATGAGATCCCGAATGTGACGCAGGAATCCACGTGGGGTTGGTGGATGAAGGAAGTGGTGAAGTAGGCAGCTCACCAGTTCCGCAGCTACGGCAGCGGCAGGCGGGTGGTCTTCTTCAGCATCGTGACCAGGCCATCCCGGAACGAGACGAAGAGCACGATCAGGAGGGCGCCATAGACGAGCACGTTGAGGCTCCCGAAGGGTCTCACCAGCTCGTCGATGACCGCGAAGACCGCGCCCCCGAGCACGGGTCCCACCAGGGTCCCCATCCCGCCCAGGAGTAACGTGATAAGGACCACGGTGTCCACGGCCACCAGCGAGTACAGGCCGGGGCCCACCAGCCCGTTGTAGTAGGCGAAGAACGACCCCACGATCCCCATCAGCGCGGACCCCAGCGAGGCGGCGAACACCTTGTGCCGCGTGACGTCGATGCCGGCCAGCTCGGCGGTGAACTCGTCGTCGGAGAGCGCCCGGAACGCGGTCCCGATCCGCGAGCGCATCACCAAGTGGTAGATGACGAGGGACCCCATGAGGACCACGAGGAACACATAGTAGCTCGCCGGCGACCGTTCCAGCACGCCCACCCCCAGCCCCCGCGTCACGATGCCGGTCTCGCCGTTGGTGTACTCCCTGAGCCCGAAGACGACGTTCTGGAAGATCAGCGAAAAGGCGAGCGTCACGACCCCCAGGAAGATCACGCCCAGCCCCCGCCTGACTGACACGTAACTGAAGAGCCCGCCCAGGGACCCGGAAACAAGGATCCCGAGGGGGATGGTGACCCAGGGGGAGAGCCCGAGCTGCTGCGTCAGCACCACCGAGACGTAGGCGGATGAGCCCGCGAGGGCCCCGAGGCAGAGGAAGAGCTGCTTCGTGTGGCCGAAGATCATGTTGAACGCCACCGCGTACGCCATGTAGACCAGCATGAGGGTGATGATCCGCAAATAGTGGGGGCTCCCGCCCGTGGCGAGGGGGAGCAGGGCGAGGATCAGTCCCACGGAGATCAACGCCACGTAGTGGACCCGGTGGCTCATGTCCAGTAGGCCAGGAGCCCGGTGGGCCGGATGAGGATCGTGAGCATGGCGGCGCCGAGGAGGATGATCAGCGTCAGGTAGGCCCCGACGTAATAGCTCGCGAAGGCGTTGACGATGCCCAGGAGGATGCCGGCGACGAGCGTCCCGTTGATGCTCCGCACGCCTCCCACCACCGCCACGATGAGGCCCAGGATCGTGAACTCCACCCCCATCTCGGGTCCCAGCGAGGAGAAGAGTCCCTGGGCGATTCCGGCCAGCCCGGCCATCAGAGTGGAGAGGCCGACGATCAGGGTGCGCGTTCTCGCGGGGTTGATTCCGCACAGCTCCGCCCCCACCTCATTCTGGATGATGGATCTGACCGCCTTTCCCAAGAGCGTCCCCCGCAGGAAGCCGAAGAGCAGGAGGAAGGCGAGGACGGCCAGCAGCGAGGTCGCGGCGCTCGCGGTCCTGATGGTGATCCCGGCGACGCTGAAAGACGGCACGGGGAGGCGGAGCGAGAGCGCCACGTCGGGCATCTGGTAGGTCAGGTAGCCGTCGACCACGAAGGAGAGACCCAGGGTCAAGAGGAGCCCGAGGAGGAGCCGCTCCTCGCCCTTGTACCGGTACGCCGGGACCAGCAGCGACCGGTCGATCACCAGCCCGAATATCCCCGCCGCCAGAACACCGAGCAGGGCGGCGAGGATCGCGTGCATCCCCTGGCCGACCAGGAGGGCGGTGACGACACCGGCCACCACGGCGAACTGGCCGTGCGCCAGGCTCAGCACCCCGCCGAGGCCGTAGATCAAGGTGATCCCCACGGCGAGGAGCGAGAGCTGGAGTCCCTGGACGATCCCGTCGATCAGGATGGGAAGCACAGTGTCATGCCACGCCGAGATAGGCCCGCTTGATCTCGGGATCCCCCAGGAGCTCTTGCGACTTTCCAGAGAGCGTGATGGAACCGTTCTCGAGGACGTAGGCCCGGTCGGTGAAGGAGAGCGCCAGGGGGACCTGCTGCTCGGCCAGGAGGATCGTCAGCCCCTCGTCCCTGAGCCGGGAAAGGCGCTGGTACATCTCCGCGACGAGCATGGGAGCGAGCCCGGTAGAGGGCTCGTCCAGCAACAGCAGTTTGGGCCGCGCCATCACTCCCCGGGCGATCGCGAGCATCTGCTGCTCGCCGCCGCTCATCGTTCCCGCCAGCTGATCCCGGCGCTCGGCCAGCCGGGGGAAGAGGCCAAACACGAACGGCAAGAGCTCCTCGCTCGTCCCGTGGCACCCGTACGCCCCCAGCTCCAGGTTCTCCAGCACGGTCATCTGCGGGAAGAGCTCCCGCTCCGCGGGGACGTAGACGATCCCGCGCCGCACGGCCTGGTACGTGGCAAGCCCGCGGAGGTCCGCCCCGTCGTAAAAAATCCGACCCTTCGCCGGCCTCACCATCCCCACGATTGCTTTGAAGAGCGTGGTCTTGCCGGCGCCGTTCGGACCGATGACCCCCACGGCCTCGCCTCGCTGAACCTCCAGGCTCACGTCCCTCAGCACGGGAACCTCGTCGTAACCGACCGCGATCCCCTCCACCCTGATCAGCGCGCTCACCTCCCGGTCCCCAGATAGGCCCCTACCACCCGCTCGTCGCGCGCCACCTCGCCCGGGCTCCCCACGGCGATCAGCTGGCCGAAGTCGAGGACCATCACCCGCTCGGCGACCCCCATGATCGCCTTCATGACGTGTTCCACCCAGACGACGGTGACCCCGAGCTCGTCCCGCACCCGTCTGATGAGGCGCATGGAGCCCTCGATCTCCGCGGGGTTCAGACCGCTCATGGCCTCGTCGATCAGGGTGACCTCCGGCCGCATGGCCAGGGCCCGGGCCAGCTCGACCATCTTCTTCTCCTGGAGGTTCAGGCGCCCGACGGACAGGTTGCGCTTGTCGTGGAGGCCCATGAACTTCAGGATAAGCTCGGCCTGTTCGAGGGCGGTGGAGGTCGCCCGTCTATCCCTTCCGCCGAAGAGGGCGCCCACCGTCACGTTCTCCAGGACGGTCATGCTGAGGAAGGGGCGCGGGGTCTGGAGCACCCGGGCGATCCCGAGCCGCGCGATGGCGTGGGGCGGCATCCCGGTGATGTTCCGCCCCCGGAAGCGGATTCTCCCGTCGCTCGGCCTGAGGACGCCGCTGATGACGTTCAGCAGCGTGGTCTTGCCGGCGCCGTTGGGACCGATGAGCCCGAGGATCTCCCCCTTTCCCACCCCGAAGCTCACGTCCTTCAGGGCGGGCGCCCCTCCGAAATGCTTTGTCAGCCGCTCTCCATCGACGATGACCTCACTCGGTGGGGACATAGGGCTGAATGGGCGGGGAACGGAAGAGCACCTTGGGACGCCAGGTGGCCGCGGGATTGATTTTTCCCGCGCTTCCCTTTTCGTAGGTGAAGAAGATCGGCGTCGTGTCCTTCATCTCACCCCATTCGGTGTAGGAGATGGGCCAGCCGTAGCCCGGCTGGATGAACTTTCCCTTCCGGATCGCTTCCGCGATGACCTTGGGGTCGGTGGACTTCGTCCGCTCGATCGCGTCCGCCACCATCTTGACGATCACGTACCCCGAGAAGGCGTTGTGCTCGAAGAGCCGCTTGTTGGCCGCGTAGAACTTCTCCGCCAGCGCCTGGTAGGCCGGGCTCTCGTAGTCGTGACACGTGTAGTCCATATAGTTGCCGTACACCAGCTCGCCCACCCGCTGGATCACGAACTCGGGCGGGGCCCAGGACCCGGTCACGAGCGTCTTCATCCCCAGCTCGATCGCCTGCCGGGTGATGACGGGGTTCCCGGGGGGATGCCCGGTGGCCACGATGAGCTCCGGATCGAGGGCCTGGAGCTTCCGGAGGTACGGCGTGAAGTCCCGCTCGGGAACCGGCGCCACCTCTACCTGGGTCCTGACGCCGGGGAGGGGCTTGATCACCTTCTCGAAGGCCTCCCGGAGCGCATGCCCCCATTCATAGTCCGCGACGATGGCGCCGACGCGCGTCAGCTTCCTTTCCTTGATAAAGGCCGCGACGGGCTCCATCGTCATCGGCGCCGCCACCAGGCACGTCCTGAACGTGTACCGGCTGCTCTGCTTGAGGATCCGTTGGGAGCCAGACATGGTCAGGAAGAAGGGGACGCGCGCCGCCTCGGCCTCCCGGGAGACGGCCAGGCCCACGTCGCTGGAGATCATCCCGCCGGCGGCCACCACGCCCTCGCGCTCCACGAGATACCTGAAGGCGGTGATCCCCTCGCTGGCGTTGTTCTTGTCGTCGCGCTCCACCAGCTCGAGCTTCCGCCCCAGCACTCCCCCCTTTTCGTTCAGCTCCGCGACCGCCATCTTCATCCCGTCCCGCACCTGGATGCCCCAGGGCGCGAAGGGGGCGCTCAGCCCCCCGAGGAACGCCATCTTGATGGGCGCCTGAGCATAGGCCGGTGCTGTCACTGCCGAGAACAGGACAACGACGAAAAATCCGATCCATCGCCTCATCTCTCGATTCCTCCCTTTGCGCTGATCCGCGCTCCTACTCCGAGCCCGCGGCTCCTACTCCGACCGGGGCACTATGCCGCCTAGTTCGTTTGACTCATGACGTCGTGATTCGAGGTAAGTACAGACCCGTGTGTCCTTCGGCTGGCAGAATACGGCGTCCCTGAAGGCCATGTCAAGGATTCTACCCGATTTCTCCTCCGCCCCGGGAGTCAGCCGCGGCCGACGAAGGGCATCTTGGTCGCCATGATCGTCATGAACTGGACGTTCGCGTCCAGCGGAAGGTTCGCCATGTAGAGGACGGCGCTCGCGACATGCTCCACGTCCATCAGCGGCTCGACCGCGATGGTACCGTTCGCCTGCGGAACGCCCTTCGCCATTCTCGCCGCCAGGGGGGTCAGGGCGTTGCCGATGTCGATCTGGCCGCAGGCGATGTCGTACTTCCTTCCGTCCAGGGAGGTTGACTTGGTGAGGCCTGTGATCGCGTGCTTGGTGGCGGTGTAGGGAGCCGAGTTGGGCCGGGGCGCGTGGGCCGAGATGGAGCCGTTGTTGATGATGCGCCCGCCTCGAGGGTCCTGGCCCTTCATGATTTTGAACGCTTCCTGGGTGCACAGGAACACGCCCGTGAGGTTCGTATCCACCACCGCTTTCCATTGCTCGTAGCTGAGCTCCTCCAGAGGGATTCCGGGCGCGCTGATGCCGGCGTTGTTGAACAAGAGGTCGAGGCGACCGAACGCCTCCTTCGTCCGCGCAAAAAGGGCCCGCACGGCTTCCGGATCGCTCACGTCGGTGGGAACGATCAGCGCCTGTGCGCCTGCCGGCCCCGCGTCCTTCACCGTCTGCTCCAGAAGCTCCTTGCGGCGCCCGGCGAGCGTGACGCGATACCCATCCTTCAACAGTGCAAGGGCAACGCTCTTGCCGATGCCGGTGCCCGCGCCCGTGACGACCGCAACCTTGTTGTCTGATCTCATCGTTCACTCTCCCTATGATTCGTCCTGATGAAATTCCCTCTTCCGGGAGCCGGCGCATCCCTGGTCGGAGCCAAAGAGACTGGGTCGACAAAGGTAGCTTCTTGAAGCTACCATGCAACCGTGCGCGCGGTTGGCCTGAAAGTCCTCAAGAACAAGCTCAGCGAGTACGTTCGCCTGGCCGCTGGCGGGGAGACCGTCCTCGTCACGGATCGGGATCGCGTGGTCGCAGAGTTGGTCCCGCCCCGGGGGGGGCGCAGCCCATTCCTGGC
>CAYJUC010000256.1:0-1252 GCA_964372605.1 uncultured bacterium
GATGGCGATCAAGCGGGTCTTTGGAGAGCACGCCAAGAAACTGGCGGTCTCTTCGACCAAGTCGATGATCGGCCACCTGCTCGGCGCCGCGGGCGGGGTCGAGGCCATCGCCACCGTCCTGGCCATTCACCACGGCATTCTGCCGCCCACCATCAACTACGAGACCCCGGACCCAGAGTGCGACCTGGATTACGTCCCCAACCAGGCGAGAAAGCAGGAGGTGGACGCGGCGCTGTCGAACGCCTTCGGTTTCGGCGGCACCAACGCCACGCTCGCGTTCAGACGCTACCGGGGATAAATACTCGGAAGGGGCGGGCTGTGGTTCGAACCCGACCGCGGACTCTCGCTACTTGACGGTGGAAACCGAACATCTCGAGGCGCTGGAACGTCGCCTCGGCCATGTGTTCCGCGACCGCGCTCTGGTGCTCCGCGCCCTCACCCACGCCTCGTACGCGAACGAACACCCTCCGGAGCGCGATAACGAGAGCCTCGCGTTCCTCGGCGACGCGGTCCTGGCGTTGGTCGTGACCGAGCGGTTATGGGAAACGGCCGGAGATCAGCCGGTCGGGGTCCTGACCCCCCAGCGGGCGGCGCTCGTGGCAGGGGATACCCTGGCCCGCTGGGGGGGAGAGCTGGGGCTCGGATCGTTTCTCCGTCTGGGGAGAGGCGAGGAGCTGACCGGCGGCCGCCAGAAAGAGTCGGTGCTCGCCACCGCCCTCGAGGCCCTCGTGGGCGTGATCTATATGGAGGGGGGGCTCCCCGCCGTTCGCGGCGTGGTCGCTCGGTTGGCGATATGGTAAGCTCGAAGTATGCGCGTCTGGCCGTTCGTTCGTCGTCCGCAGGTGATCGACACCGCCGTCCCCCAGGGAGAGCTCATCGTCCTCGAAGACCTGCTTCGACGGAACGTGGAAGATCTGTTCCTCGTCAAGGAGCGCGGGAGTCGCGGGCTCTTCATCGCGTTCGGCGGCGAGCTGCTGGTGGCCCCGCGGCGAGCCCTGGACCTGCTCATCCCGCGCTTCAAGCCGTTCGGGTATACGCCGTTCCTGCGGGAGAACCGGGGGATGGTGTGGATCCAGGCGCTCCCCCTCGCGGAGGTGACCGCGAGGGAGAACCCCATGGTCAACCTCGTCCTCTTCCTCGCCACGTGTCTCTCCACCGTGTGGGCGGGCTCCGGCGCTTTGAATCCGTTCGCCGAGCCGGCCAGGCTGCTCTCCGGCGTGCCGTTCGCGTTCACGCTCCTCTCCATCCTGGG
>CAYJUC010000256.1:1352-6123 GCA_964372605.1 uncultured bacterium
CGATCCCGCCGGGGTTCGGCGGAATTATCTTCGGCGATTCGCTCCTGATGCGCTTCCTGGTCTACCTGATCTTCGGCCCCATCCCGAACGGGATGGACGTGTTGATCCACCCGGTGGGGCTGGCGGGCTGGGTCGGTCTCTTCGTCACGGCCCTGAACCTCTTTCCGGTGGGGCAGCTGGACGGCGGGAGGATCGCCTACGCGCTCTTCGGCCGGCATCACCGGAAGATTTCAATGGCGACGTTCGCGGCCCTGCTCGCCCTCGGCGCTGTCACCCAGTCCCTGAACTGGGTGGTGTGGGCGATCCTGCTCTTTTTCCTGATCGGGTTCCACCACAGCCCGCCGCTGGATGACCTCACGCCGCTTTCCCCGGGGCGGCGCCTCCTCGGTATCGTCTCTCTCGGGCTCCTGATCCTGCTTATCCCCCCCGTGCCGATCCAGGTGCCGTAGCCGAGTTCCCCATGCGCTTTGTCATTTTCGCCGGCTGGCTGGCCCTCCTTCTCGCGCTCCTCTGGCCCTTCCTCAAGAGATGGCTGATCGGCCGGCTCCCACTTCGCCGGGTGCTCAAGGACGAGCTGGTGAAAGACCCGGTCTGCGAGACTTACGTGCTCCGTTCCCTGGCCCTGACCCGCACCGTTGGCGGTACCACGTTCTACTTCTGCAGCCGGAAGTGCGCGGGGCGCTACACGGGGCTTCGGGAAGGGACATGAGCCATTGGGCCGTCGGTGATGTCGTTCGACCTCCTGGTTCTGGACCTCGACGGCACCCTCCTCCACGACGACCTGGAGCTGAACCCAGCCCAGGTCAACGCGTTTCGCCGGGCGATGGAACGGGGGCTCACGATCACGGTGGCCACCGGTCGGATGCCGCGGGCCGCTGCCCGTTACGTGGCCGAGCTTCAGATCACTGCGCCGGTGATCCTGTACAACGGGGCGCTGGTCCGCGATCCCGTGACCGGGCGTGACCTTCTCTCCCTGGAGATCCCGCCGGGGCTTCCGTGGAAGGTGTATCAGAGTTTCGCGCATGCTCCGGTCCATCCCCTCTTCTATCGCGATGACCACCTCTACTGCCTGGAACTGACCCCGCCCATCGCGGCCTACTGCCGGGAGCGGCGGCTGACTCCCGAGATTGTGACAGACCCTGAGCCGTTCCTTCGGCTGGGGAGCTTTATGAAGTGCCTCTTCATCGGCCACCCGGCCGACCTCCGGCCGCTCAGGGAGGCGATCACTCCCCGGCTGGGCACGAAGGCGCGCCTGGTCCATTCCCGCCCCGATCAGCTCGATCTTCTTCCCGCGGCCGCCTCGAAAGGAGCCGCCCTCGGGTTTCTCACCCGGCATTTGGGGATCCCGCTTTCGCGGGTGATCGCCGTGGGAGATGAGGAGAACGATCTGGAGATGCTACAGGAGTCCGGTCTTGGGATTGCCATGGCCCACGCCCCCGAAGAAGTCCGCGCTGCCGCTGACCGGGTGGCGCCGTCCGCCGATGCCGGCGGCCTCCTCGGACTCTTGACCGAACTCTGCCCGGAGCGCTTTGCCTGACCCGGGTCGATTCGTGAAGATCCTCGCCGGGGCCGTTGTCGGTTTCCTAGTGCTTCTCCCGGCCACGGGGCCGGGGGAGCCGATCTTCGACGGCCAGGCGGCGTTCCGCCACGTGGAGCGGCTGGTGGCCTTTGGCCCCCGCCCGGCCGGGTCACCAGCCCTGGTCCGGGCCCGGCGCTACATCGTGGATCAGTTGAAGCAGGCGGGGCTCACCGTCCGGGAGCAGCCGTTCACCGCGACGACGCCGGACGGCCCGATCCGGATGGTCAACGTGATCGCCGAGCTGCCGGGGCGCCGCCCTGAGATCATCCTGGTAGGCGGGCATTACGACACGAAGGTTTTCCAGAGCCTCCGCTTCGTGGGGGCCAACGACGGCGGCTCCAGCGCCGGATTCCTCCTGGAGCTGGCCCGGCGGCTCCGCGCGACCCCGTTGACGTTCACGCACTGGATCGTTTTCTTCGACGGGGAGGAAGCGCGCCGGGAATGGAGCAGTAGCGACGGAATCCACGGCTCCCGGCAGTTGGCCGGCGAGCTGCAGAAGGACGGCCGGCTCCGGCGCCTCAGGGCGGTGGTGGTCGTGGACATGATCGGGGACCGCGATCTCGGCATCCGACGCGAGCGCGCATCCACGCCGTGGCTGACGGAGCTGATCTGGCGGAGCGCCAGACGGCTGGGGCATCGCGCGCACTTCCTCGACGAAGTCCTGGCCGTGGAGGACGACCATTCGCCGTTCCTGCGGCTGGGAGTCCCGGCGGCGCTTCTCATCGACTTTGATTTTCCGAGTTGGCATACGCATGAGGATACCCTGGACAAGCTCTCGCCGCGGAGCCTCCAGGTGGTGGGGGAGGTGTTACTGGACGCGCTTCCGACCATCGAGGCGACGCTCACCCAGATGGAGCGAGGAGGCCCCGGACGATGAATCGGGTACTGGACAATCACGCCAACCTGCTGGCGCAGACGGTCGGGGCCCCGGTCAAAACCTATCGTGACGAGGTCGGAGCGTAGAACGCCAGGCTGCGCTCGAAATCTTTGGGGACGATCTCGACGTGATCGATTCGTTTCAGCATGGCAGCTCCTCAGATCGTGTAGGTTTTCCCCTGCTCGACGATCCGGATCCGGGGGTCGATCTTCAGAAGCTCCTCGGCGGTCTCCTCGAGGAACTGCGGTTTGATGTGGAAGATCCAGACGGGAAGGTTCGGCGGGAGCTTGTCCAGCTCTTTCCTCAGGAGAGCGGGGGTCAGGTGCTTCGAGGCGCGGGCGAGCTCGTCCATACGGTCGGGAAAGGCGGTCTCGATGATGACCGCCTTCAGCCCTCCGAACCCTCTGGCCGCCTGCCAGATCCGTTCGGTGGGTCCGGTGTCGCCGGTGTAGACGAACCCCGTGTGGCCGTCGTGGATGATGAAGCCGGTGGCGGGGACCGTGTGATCCACCGGGATCGGCGTGACCCACAGCTCGCCCACCCGCGCTTCGGTTTCCTCGGCCAGCGTCCTGAACCGGAGGATGGGCGACTCCGCGGAGGGGATCTGCGAGAAATCCGGCCAGAGGCTCCCGTTGAACGCGTGCCGGTGAAGCGCATCCACAACGGGCTCGATACTGGCGGCGGTCACCGGTCGCGGAGGCGGCGCTCCCGCGAGCGTATCGGTGAGAAACGCGAGGCCCACCACGTGGTCCAGGTGGGCGTGGGAGAGAAGCGCGTGCTCGAGCCGGTTTTGCTCCTCAACGGTGAGCGCGGCGGGGACGGAGCCGGCATCCACCAGCACGCGGTCGTCCAGCAGGAACGCTGACGGCCGCTGTCCCTGGCCCTCTCCACCGAAGGCACCCAACACCTTAATCTTCATAGGGGAGATCCCGCGAGCCTTCGTCGGATTTTAGTCTACCTGACTGAGACGGTCAAGCTTTCCTGCCGTTCCCGACCGTTCCCGTTGTCTTGCTATTCCGCCCACCGTGTTAGAGAATGTGACCTGATGAGCGACGACGGGTTTGATTATCCTACTATGGCCCGCGCCCTGATCCTGGGCGATAAGGATACGGTGGCGCAGAAGACTCGGGAAGGTCTGGAGCGCGCCATCAACCCGAAAGAACTGATCTTCAAGGGGCTGATTCCCGGCATGGACGTGGTGGGGGAGAAGTTCCGGCGGAACGAATACTACGTCCCGCAGGTGCTCCTCTCGGCGCGGGCCATGTACGCCGGCCTGGATCTCCTGAAGCCGCTGATCACGGCCTCGGCCACCAGCGACTATGTGGGCACCGTGGTCATCGGCACCGCCCAGGGAGACCTGCACGACATCGGCAAGAACCTGGTGGCCATGATGCTGGAGGGGGCAGGGTTCAGGGTCCACAATCTGGGGAGGGACGTGGCCCCGGAAGTGTTCGTGGACGCGGTTCAGAAGCACGGCGCGAACATCGTCGGGATCTCCGCCCTCATGACCACCACCATGCCGGCCATGAAGCGGACCATCGACGCGCTCACCAAAGCCGGGCTCCGCGCCAGGGTGAAGGTCATGGTCGGCGGGGCGCCGGTCTCCCAGGCCTTCGCCGACGAGATCGGCGCCGACGGCTACGCGAGGGACTCGACGCTGGCGGTGGTGAAGGCCAAAGAGCTTGTGTCCGCCGTCGAGCGGGCCGGGGCGGCGAAAGGTTCCTGATGGTCGAGCGCGGGTGGGAGCTGATCGAGCGGGCCAGAGCCGGCGAGATCCTGGTCTTCGACGGAGGCATGGGGACCCTGCTCTTTGCCGCCGGGCTCTCGGATGGGGCCTGCCCCGAACTCTGGAACGACACGCATCCGGACATTGTGCGCGCGATCCACAAGAGCTATTTCGACGCGGGAAGCGATTTCGTCGAGACCAACACCTTCGGCGGGACCCGTCTCAAGCTCGGCGCCTACAAGATCCCCG
Source organism: uncultured bacterium (assembly GCA_964372605.1). Taxonomy (GTDB): domain Bacteria; phylum Methylomirabilota; class Methylomirabilia; order Rokubacteriales; family CSP1-6; genus CAYJUC01. Next base: position 5,784 of record CAYJUC010000256.1, read on the forward strand.
AGCGGACGCGAGAGCTGAACGTCAAGGGCGCGAAGCTGGCGCGGGAAGTCTGTCCTCCTGGAAAGTACGTGGCGGGCTCCATCGGCCCCACCAGCCATATCGTGGAGCCATACGGCGACGTGAGCCAGGATGCGCTCTTCGAGGCCTTCAAGGAGCAGGCGGAGGCGCTGGCCGAGGGAGGCGTGGATCTCTTTGCCGTCGAGACCATGATGTACCCCGACGAGGCCATCGCCGTCATTCGGGCCTGCAAGGCGGTGACCGCCCTCCCGGTCATGGCCACCATGTTCTTCCAGTACGAAGAGCTGCACGACCGGGACCGCACCATGTGGGGGGAGAGCCC
>CAYJUC010000257.1:0-6108 GCA_964372605.1 uncultured bacterium
CCCCACATCGTGCCCGGCCACAAGGTCGCCGACGTGGTCGCCATCATGGGGTCGGTCGATCCGGTCTTCGGGGAAGTGGATCGATGAGCGATCTCGGCCGGCATGCGATCGCCGCCTTCGTCCTGCTGAACGCGATCGTCCTCATCGTCACCTACCTGACCTGGCTCGAGCGGAAGTTTGCGGCGCGCCTCCAGTCGCGGATCGGCCCCTACCGGGTCGGGCGCCCCCACGGCTGGCTCCAGCCCATCGCCGACGCGCTCAAGCTCCTGATCAAGGAGGACGTGGTTCCGGCGACGGCTGACCGCCCGGTTTACAACCTGGCCCCTATCGTCTTCCTGATCCCCTCGCTCTTGATCTTCGCCACGATCCCCTTCGCTCCCGGCCTCGGGCTCGCCGACCTGAACGTGGGCCTGCTCTTCTTTCTGGCGGTCTCGTCGCTCGAGATCGTGGGCCTCTTCATGGCCGGCTGGGGCTCCAACAACAAGTACGCGCTCCTCTCTGCCATGCGGGGCGTGAACCAGATCATCTCCTACGAGGTACCGTTCGTCCTGACGGCGCTGATCCCGGTCGTGCTGGCGGGGTCCATGAAACTCTCGGCGATCGTGGAGGCGCAGGAGGGGTTGTGGTTCGTCGCCTACCCGGTCATCGGCCAGCTCGCGTTCGTGGCGTTCATCGTCGCCACCATCGCGTCCGAGAACCGGGTGCCGTTCGACATCCTGGAGGCAGAGTCCGAGCTGGTCGCCGGCTTCCGCGTCGAGTACTCCGGGATGAAATTCGCCCTGATCCAGCTCGCCGAGTACACGCACATGTTCGGCGTCTCGTGCCTCGGGGCGCTCCTCTTCCTCGGCGGCTGGCTGCCCGGGGGTCTTCTCGCGCCGGTCTGGTTCCTCTTGAAAGCGTTGATCATCTTCCTCCTGGTCACGTGGGTCCGCTGGAGCTTCGTGCGGATTCGGGTGGACCAGATCCTCGGGCTCTCGTGGAAAGTCCTCCTCCCCGCGACGCTGACCCTCCTCATGGCCACCGGGCTCTGGGTGGCGTGGAGAGGCGGCAATGTCGCGTAACGGGAGCGGGTTCTGGCGGGAGGCGTGGGAGACCGCGCGCTCGGCGGCCCTGGCCATGACGGTGACCCTGAAGAACCTCTTCAGGAAGCCGGTGACCGTCCACTACCCGGACGTCACGCGCCCGTACCCCGACCGCTTCCGGGGACTCCTGGCCCTCACGTATGATCCCGTGACGGCCGAGGAAAACTGCATTGGCTGCCGCCTCTGCGAGTACATCTGCCCGCCCCAGGTCATCAAGGTGGAGATGCTCAAGGCCGAGAAGCGCAATTACGCGAAGACCTTCACCCTCGAGCTCTACGCCTGCGAGTTCTGCGAGCTCTGCGTCCAGGTCTGCCCCACCGACGCCATCATCATGATGAAGAGCTTCGACCTGTCCACGCGGGACCGCCGGGAGCTCCTGCTCGACAAAGACCGCCTCCATGCACTGGGCCAGGAGTTCCAGCCCTCGTGGGCGACCGGGACCCGGCTCAGGGAGATGCAGGCACCGCCCAAGGCGGAGCGGGCTCCGACCAGGGAGCCGGCGGAGTGAGTTTGGAGGCGGCGGGGTTCTGGGGGCTGGCCCTCGTGCTCCTGGCCTCCGGTCTCGCCGTCGTCCTCTCCCGGAACCTCTTCCACTCGGTCCTCTACCTGGCGCTGGCTCTCGTGGCCACCGCCGGCCTCTTTCTCCTCCTCGAGGCCGAGTTCCTCGCCGTGGTTCAGATTTTCCTCTACGCGGGGGGCGTGATCACCATCGTGGTCTTTGCCGTCATGCTCACCGAGCGGCTGGTGGGAGACCGGATCTCGCAGGTGAGCCGCCAGCTGGGCAGGGGCGGCGTCGTCTCCGCGCTGGTTCTGGCGACCCTGCTCGCGGTTCTGACCCGGGTCGATCTCCCCCGATCCCGACCGCCGCTGCCAGAAGACCTGACCCGGGCCATCGGGCGCGACCTCCTCACGCGGTACCTCCTTCCCTTCGAGCTCCTGGCCGTCCTCTTTTTGGCCACCCTCCTTGGCGCCCTCTACTTCGCCCGTCGTGAAGATTAGTCTCATGCGCCAGGGATGCCTTCCCGAGAGATCCGACGAGCCGTCCTCCCTCACCCGGCCCTCTCCCCCCGCGGGGGAGAGGATGAAGGTGAGGGGGCGTCTTTGGGGGGCGCGATGGCGCTTCAGGCGTATCTGATCCTGGCCGCGTGCCTCTTCTCCATCGGGCTCTTCGGGGTCCTGACCCGGCGGAACGCCATCGGAATCCTTCTGGGCATCGAGCTGATGCTGAACGCGGTCAACGTGAACCTGGTGGCGTTCGCCCGCTTTGCCGGGGACCCGGTGGGCATGATCTTCACGCTCTTTACGATTTCCATCACCGTGGCCGAGGTGGCCGTGGGGCTCGCCATCGCCATCCTGATCTTTCGCGTCCGGCGCACGGTTGAGGCCGACCACCTCGACCTCCTCAGAGGGTAACCGCCTCCGATGACGAATCCGGTCCTGCCGGCCCTGGTGGCCCTGGGGCTCCCGTTCTGCGCCTTTCTGCTCCTGGCGGTGATCCCGCCGCTCAGGAGGACCGGCAAGCCGGCCGGCGCGCTCTCCATCGCCGCCGCGTTCGGCTCCCTCGTCGCCGCGCTGGTTGTCTGGAGGGCGCTGCCCGCTGGCTCCGCCGTCGAGCGGAGCTGGAGCTGGATTCCCGCAGAAGCCGGCCCGCTGGCGAGTGTGGGGATTCTCGCCGACCCGGTGGCCGCGGCGATGTTGATCCTGGTGGCCGGGGTGTCGTTCCTGGTCCAGCTCTACTCCCTGGGCTATCTGGAGCACGAATCCAACCCCGCCCTCGGCCGGTACTTTGCCTACCATTCGCTCTTCGCCTTCTCCATGCTCGGGCTCGTGCTGGCCTCAAGCTTCCTCCAGATGTTCATCTTCTGGGAGCTGGTGGGGCTCTGCTCCTACCTCCTGATCGGCTTCTGGTACGAGCGGCCCGAGGCGGCGCGCGCCGCGGTGAAGGCGTTCTGGACCACCAAGGTCGGGGACCTGGGCTTCATCATCGGCATCGTGCTCCTCTGGGGGAAGACCGGGACCTTCGACTTCTCCCCGCTCTTCAAGATGGCGGCGGAGAAGAACCTTCCGGCGGAGGGGCTCGGGCTGATCATGTTTCTGATCTATTTGGGCGCCGTGGGGAAGTCCGCCCAGTTCCCGCTTCACGTCTGGCTCCCCGATGCCATGGAGGGGCCGACGCCGGTTTCCGCGCTGATCCACGCCGCCACCATGGTCGCCGCGGGTGTCTATCTCGTGGTCCGGGTCGAGCCGCTCTTTGCGCTGGCTCCCGGCGTGCTGGGGCTCATCGCGTGGGTGGGTGCGTTCACCGCGCTCATGGCCGCGACGCTGGCGTTGGTCCAGCAGGACATCAAGCGGGTCCTGGCCTACTCCACGGTCTCCCAGCTCGGCTACATGATGGCGGCCCTGGGGGCGGGCGCCTTCGGAGCCGGGTTCTTTCATCTCCTGACCCACGGAGTGTTCAAGGCGCTCCTCTTTCTCGGGGCCGGGGCGGTAATCCATGCCGTCGGATCCAACGACGTCGGGAAGATGGGGCGACTCGCCGCCCGGATGCCTCAGACCGCCGTCGTCTTCATCGTGGGGAGCCTGGCCCTGGCCGGGGTTCCGCCGTTCGCGGGCTTTTTCTCGAAGGAGGAGGTCCTGGCCGGGGTGTGGAGCGCGGGCCTCGGGATTCCGTTTGGAATGCTGATCCTCACCGTCTTCCTCACCGCCGTCTACATGTTCCGGGTCATTTTCCTCGCCTTCTTTGGCAGCGGCCAAGCGGAGGGGCATCCCTATGAGCCCCCCCTTCCTCACGATCCCCCCCTCGTCATGGGGGGGCCGCTCTGGCTCTTGGCCACGCTCACCGTGGCCCTGGGGCTCTTCTTCGCCTTCGACGGCTCGGGCAGGGAACATTCCGGGCCGGCCTGGCTGACCGTGCTCTCGGTGGGGCTCGCGTGTCTCGGCATCATGTTCGCCTGGCTCACGTGGGAGCGGCGGCTGCTGAGCGCGGATCGGTTGGCCCGCGCCTTCGGAATCCTGCATGCGGCGGCGCGGAAGAACTACTGGCTTGACGACCTCTACGGCGGGATCTACCGCCACATCGTGCTGGCGCTGTCGCGACTCGTGGGGTGGGTGGATCGCTACCTTGTGGACGGCCTGGTCAACGTGGCCAGCGCCTCGACCATGCGCTGGGCGGACCGGCTCAGGCGAATCCAGACAGGCCAGATCCAGGACTATCTCTCCTGGGTCGCCTTCGGCCTCTTCCTGGTCGTTGTCTGGAGTTACTGGCGATGACCGGCTTCCCGGTCCTTTCGGTTATCACCTGGGCCCCGTTCGTGGGCGCGCTTCTGATCATGTTTACCGCCCGCCGCCGCCCGGCGGCCGTGCGGATCTACGCCGCCATCTCGACCGGCGTCTCGCTGGCGCTCTCTATCGCGATCTACGCCGGCTACGATCAAGAAACGGCCGGGTTCCAGTTCTACGAGAAGCTCCTCCTGGTCCCGCCGCTGGGGATCTCCTACGAGGTGGGGGTGGACGGGTGGAGTCTGCTCCTGGTGCTCCTTACCGCCATCATCATCTTTTCCGGCGTCTTCGCCTCCTGGACGGTCACCGCGCGGAACCAGGAGTTTTATGCCCTCCTCCTCACGCTGGTCACCGGCGTCTTCGGCGTCTTCGTCTCGCTGGACCTCTTCGTCTTCTTCCTCTTCTACGAGCTGGCGGTGCTCCCCATGTACCTGCTGATCGGGATCTGGGGGACCTCGGCCCCGATTCGCCCGCGGGGAATCTTCGGCTGGTCCATGCGCGAGACCGGCGTGGGGTCGAAAGAGTACGCCGCCATGAAGCTCACCCTCTACCTCCTCCTCGGGTCGGCCTTCATCCTGGTGGGGATCCTGGCCCTCTACGTAGCATCCGGCAGCGCCTCCTTCTCGCTCCTGGAGCTGGAGGGGACGGTCTTTGCCCCCGCGCTCCAGCGCTGGGTTTTCCTGGCCTTCTACGTCGGCTTCGGGGTTCTGGCCGGGGTCTGGCCACTCCACACGTGGTCCCCGGATGGACACGCCTCGGCCCCCACCGCGGTCTCCATGCTCCACGCCGGCGTGCTGATGAAGCTCGGAGCCTACGGCATAGTCCGGATCGCCATGGGGCTCCTCCCCGACGGCGCGGTCACCTGGGCGCCGCTCATAGGGCTGATCGCCGCCGTCAACATCGTCTACGGCGCTCTCTCCGCCATGGCCCAGATCGATCTCAAGTACGTCATCGCCTACTCTTCGGTGTCGCACATGGGAATTGTGCTCCTGGGCGCCGCCACCCTCACCGAGGCCGGGCTCAACGGCTCGGTCTTTCAGATGTTCGCCCACGGGATCATGACCGGCCTCTTCTTCGCCCTGGTGGGGTTGGTCTACGAGAAGTCCCACACGCGCGAGATCTGGCGGATGGGCGGGTTCGGCAAGATGATGCCGGGGATCGCCACCGCCTTCACCGTGGGGGGGCTTTCCTCTCTGGGCCTGCCCGCCACCTCCGGGTTCGTGGCCGAGTTTCTGACGTTTCTCGGGACCTGGCAGTCGGCGCATTCCTGGTGGCTCTTTCCGGCGGTGGGGGGGACGCTCCTCACCGCGGTCTATGTCCTCCGAGTGGTCAAGCAGATTTTCTGGGGCCCGGTCCCGGCCCACGCGGAGTTCCGTGACCTCCCCGACGCTCGCGGGCCCGAGTGGGTCGCGCTGGTAATCCTGGTCTTCTGCCTCGTCCTCTTTGGGATGCTGCCGGGGATCGCCCTCGGTCCGACGGACAGCGCCACGGTCCCGTTCCTGGCCCGGCTGGGGTTCCGTCAGTGACCCCCTTGGCGCTCGAGCTGGGCCTGGCCTTTCTGATCCTGGCGGTCTTCACCGGGGGGCTTCTCGTCTCCGGAGAGAGCCGCCGGAGCGCCGGAGGCGTCTCCGCCGTGGGGACGCTCGGGCTCCTGGTGGGTTCGTTCTTCCTGGAGCCAGGGGGGCGACTCTTCGGCGACGCCTTCGTGATGGACGGGCTGGCGCTCTTCGCCAAGCAGCTCTTCCTC
>CAYJUC010000258.1:0-6090 GCA_964372605.1 uncultured bacterium
GGAGGGCTCGGTGGGGGCCGTCGAGGCCCCCTCCGACGGTCCGGCGCGCCGATTCTAGGGAGCAGATCAGAGGGATGTCAAGGCGAAAACTGAGCCCGCCGCCGGCGGACGGGATCGGGTTGGACAGGAGCAGTGTCGCTGTTATGGGGGGAAGGCGACAGGCCAGGGAAGATCGAGATCGTGGCTTACTCACATAGGTCGCGGCACGCCGCCAGCCGAGCTGGTCGCTCTCAAGGTCGACGTGATCGTAGCAGGTGCGACCCCGTCGGGAGCGGGTTCGTCGCCAGCTTGGCGCGACCCGGCGGAAAGATCACGAGCCTGGATGTCCTCTACTGAGCGGTCTTTGAGGATCTACCCGTGTCCTGACCTTCCTTGGCGCGCTCCTTGAGCTCACGGTAAGTGCGCTCGTCTACCGGCACCCCGGGAGCGGGTGCTTCGATCGGCTTCGGCTCTGCCGTCACACTCTCTGTCGTGGCGCCCTCGCTGCCCTTTTCTGGCATCACCACGCCACGACCGGCCGGCTTTTCCTCCGGAGTGCCCCCGGATGTCGAACCATCCCTCGAGGACTGGGCGCTAACCCCGGCAGCGACTAGTGACAGCGCTGTGACGAGGGCGATGACCACTTTTGATGCCGTCTTCATGGGGCCTCTCCGGCCGCTGCTTCCGAAAGGGGGCTATTCGCCGGGATCCTCGACGGGCGCACCCCGGAGGAGCGCCGTTGTCAGGGCGCGGACGCCTGGATGCTCGTCCCCGAGGGCGAGGTAGAGTGCGGCGGACAGCCTGGGGGTCGACGCCTCCGACATCCGACGGACGGCAAGCTGCCTCACTCGGACCACGGGATCGCGCAGGGCGGTCATCACGACCTCTTCCGCTCCGGGCCAGGCGGTGACGAAGGGACCGAGCAGGCCAAGGACCACGGCCCGGATGTTGGGGTCGGGATCCCGGATCGCGTCCATCAGCGCCCGCCGGGCGCGCTCGTCCTCACCGTGCAGCGTCAGAGCCTCGAGCGCAGCCTTGCGCATCCGTGGATCCCGATGAACGGTCAATGCGAGGAGTTGCTCCAGGGGACCGTCGGGATTGAAGGCGTGGGCCTCCTGCGGAACCACCCGAGGCGGCTCCTCAGAGACTGGCGCGACGTCGCCCCCGTCCGATGGGCCGGCCTTCGCCCCTCCGATCGAAACCGACTCCCGCGGGCTCGATCCCAGCAGAATGACTTCCCGCAGCTCCGTCGAGCCGCCTGGCCAGGTTTCCCCGTAAACCAAGACGAAGCTTTCCCCGGCCAATAGCTGCTTGATCGCCTGATCGAGGGAAAGGCCGGCAAACTCGACCGAGACCGTCCGCTCCGTCGGGACCATCTCGGTGACCCGGAAGCCCGCCAGCCGGGCCACGTCGCCGAGCAGGACCCCGAGCGGGACCGCCCCCCGGCTTGTCATCGACAGGCGAGGCCCTGCGTCGTCAGAGGCGACCGAGATGGAGGCCGAAGGGCCAGCTGCCGATGCAGGGACGTCTCCCCAGAGTGGCGAGCCCAGGACCCCTATCAGTACCGCGACCCAAACGGTGAGAGACGCAAGCATCATTCCGCCCGGGGCTCTATGGGGTCACCGCGATGATCTGGGTCTGCCACTGGCAGCTCCCATTGATCGTCGTAGCCCGCTCCCCCGCCAGCCAGAAGGTGTTGGAATCCGACGGGTCGGTCTGCGCTCCGATATAGTCGCCGGTTCGGTTCGAGAGGGTCTGGGCACAGGTCCCGTCCGTGATCGGGGAGGCGGCCTCGAAGGTCGTGGACGCGAGCGCTTTGATCGTCCAGTAAGAGCTCAGATAAGAGGCCCCGCTGCTCCGGTGGAAGGCCACGGCCGTTTCCTCCACGCCATTCACGGCAATCCCAGGCCAGAAGTAAAAGACCCCGGCACCGCCGCCAAATGTCTGCTCCTGATTGATGGCCGCGGTGAGGCTGCCGCCGCCGTTTTGCCCCACGCTGATCCGCACGAAGCGGACGCACGACTCGCTGGCGCCACCGTTGATATTGCAGAGGGAGCCATGCACTCCCGAAATCGCATCGCCGACTCCCGCCGCCTGCGTCATTCGATTGTCCCCGGTGTCGAGCAGGAGCGAGCTGCCAGACTGCGGGGCGTCTGGTTGGACCCCGTAGTCGTAGGACCCTATGACGTTCACGACCCGAAGGGTGGGAGAGCCGCTCGCGACGTTCCGCACTTGCCACACCCGGTAGGTGGCCGAGCTGCCGAAGACCGTGCTGAGAAGGTAGGCGGGGTTCGTGGTGGTCGGGAGGAACGAGGACGGGCTAGTGTAATGCTGAACCGGCTGAAGGGTGAAGGTGCTGGCATCTCCGGCCACCCCAGACGGCTGGAATGTGAAGAGCGGGATCGACGGGCAGGACGAGCCGTTGTTCGCGGCGATGAGCTTGTTAAGCACCCGCACGATCGCAAAGGTGAAGCTGTTGTTACTGAACCGGAATTGGTTAGCACTAATCACGAGCGCGTCGGCTCCCACGCCCAGGCCGGGGTAGTCGGCCCAACTCGACAGCGAGGTACCGGCGTTGCGCTTCCCGTTGATGTTGTAGCGGCACCAGTTGGCCGGGCTCAGGTCTGGGGGGTCGGGACTGCGGGAGACCGCCAACCAGATCCGAGAATCGCTCCCCTTTTTCTGGAGAGCCACGACGTAGAAGCGGCCGCTGGTCGCATTCCCGTCGAAGTAGACCTTGGGATCGAAGAGGAGCCCCTTACTCGTCGAGGCCCCGAAGAAGGTGTTGAGGTCTCTCGTCTCGATGACGTTTCCGACCGCGTCGAACAGGCGGACGGCACTGTTCGCTCCCTCGAGCACGTGATTGACGCTTTTGGCGACGATGGTGTCGGGCGGGAAGAACACGAAGCCGTTGTTGGCCGAGCTTGGCCGGTCCAGCCCGACGAAGGAGGTGCTCACGGCGGCAAGGGCCTCAGGTCCCGGGGCGGACGCCAGCACGTCGGCCGCCTGGGCGAGAGGATGGGCCCGGGCTTGGGCCTTCATGGACCGAAACGTGCCTGGGTCCAAAGGGGGCAGCCGGCGGTTCGTCGCCGGGCCCGTCTCGGGCGCCTCTGGGGTGCCCTCCTCAACGCTGCTGACGCTGACCGGCTGGATCCCCTCCACCGTCACTGGACGAAGTTCCTTGGCCGCAACAGAGCTGGCGGCGAGGGCGATTGAGAGCAACACGCCCGCGAGAGTCTTGAACCAGAATTTTTGCGATGGACTCATCTTCTCCTCCCCTTATCCTCCCCTTATCCTCCTGAGCCAGCCGCGTGTCGACCCACGTTTAACAGCGCGGGTGATCCTTGTCAACGGTTTTATTGTAGAAAATGCTCGAATGGTTGCCCCGGCGGATGCGCGGGCAGGGATTGCTTATAGAGCTTTTAGTTTGCTTCGATATCCCGGGGGAAAGCCCCGGCAACTACGCGATGCCGAACGCCCTGGCGGCGCGCTTGACGTCACGCGGCTTCACCCAGAGGATCACCCCGTAGCGACCGGCCCCGGCGCAGACGGCGTCGGTGGCGGTGAGGTTGATCCCGGCGTCCGCGAGCTTCTGCAGGAGGTCCGCCAGGGCGCCCACTCGATCGTAGCCTCGGATGAAGAAGCCCTTCTTGGGTCCTCTGACTTTCCATCGGGCCTTCTTCGCCACGGCCTTGAACCTCGCCGGGTTGGCGGGAACGAAGTCCAGCTGGGAGCGGCGCCCCTTCGGGAAGCCCGAAAACACGAGAAGATTGATCCTGGCGTCCTTCAGCTCGTTCAGGATCCGCGCCGCTTCCCCTGGTTTGTCGGCGGTCTCGATGTAGTAGTAGTCAACCAGCCTGATGGTCTCAGCAGCAGCCATATCCCTCTCCTTTCGTAGAGGCTCAACACAACTCTCCTTCGCAGCTCGGTGGTGAACCGAGCGGACCAGCCAGCTACCAATGATGGTAGCAGGAATCGCCCGGAAGAAAAGTCTGGGCAAGCCGGACCTTCTCGGCCAAAATACCCCAGGGGTTCGCGCCGGCGAGGTGGATGGGGATGGACGACGGAGAGCGAAGAGAGCTCCTGTCACTCCTGCACAGCATGTGGACCGTCCGCGCCTTCGAGGAAAAGGTGTCGGAGCTCCGCTTCACGGGCCAGATCGCCGGGTTGTTGCACCTGGGGATCGGCCAGGAAGGAGTGGCGGTCGGGGCGGCGAGCGCGCTCACCCGTGACGATTACACCTTCGCCGGCCACCGCGCCCACGCCCACGTGATCGCAAGAGGCGCGGACCTGGGGCGCCTCATGGCCGAGCTGGCCGGCCGAGCCGGGGGCTACTGCCGCGGCAAGGGAGGATCCATGCACCTGGTCGCCTTCGATGTGGGGTTCGTCACCGGGACCGGGGTCGTGGGGGGCACTCTCCCGCTCGCGCTGGGCGCGGCGCTGGCGTGCAAGGAGCGGGGGACGGAACAGGTGGCCACCGTGTTCTTCGGCGACGGGGCCGGGCAGGTGGGAGCGTTCCACGAGTCGCTCAACATCGCGAGCCTCTGGAAGCTGCCGGTGATTTTTGTCTGCGAAAACAACGGCTACGCCGAGTTCACTCCTCTCTCCGCTCATACGCTGGTGTCCCGGCTCGCAGACCACGCTCGCACTTACGGAATGCCCAACGTCACGGTGGATGGCAACGACGTCCTGGCCGTGCGCGAAGCGATCCGGGAGGCCGCGGCCACGGCCCGCTCGGGTGATGGCCCCACCTTCGTGGAGTGTCTCACCTACCGGCTTCGGGGGCATTACGAGGGGGATCCGGCCAGGTACCGCGAGCTCTCCGAGGTGGCCGAATGGAAAGCCAGGGACCCCCTGGCCCGCTTCGCCCGGGTTTTAATCGAGCGGGGCGCGGCCTCCGATGCGGAGTTCACGCAGGCAGAGGGGAAAGCCCGAGCGGCCGTGGAAGAGGCCGTCCGGTTCGCCCTCTCCTCCCCGTGGCCGACTCCGGACGAGCTGACGAGCCAGGTGTTCGCCTGAGATGCCGGAGCGGACGTACCTCCAGGCGCTTCGCGACGGGTTGCGCGAGGAGATGCTGCGAGACCCTGCCGTCTACGTCATGGGGGAGGACGTGGCGGTGGGCGGCCCCTTCGGCGTGACCAAAGACCTGGCCGAGGAGTTCGGTGCGAACCGGGTTATCAACAGTCCGATCAGCGAGGGGACAGTGGTCGGGCTGGCCGTCGGGGCCGCGCTGTTGGGGTTTCGCCCCGTGGTCGAAGTGATGTTCGCCGATTTCATCACGCTCGCCATGGACCAGTTGGTGAACCACGCGGCCAAGCTGCACTATATGTCGGGCGGCCAGCTCCGGGTGCCGCTGACAATCCGCGTGCAGGGAGGCGCGTCGGGAGGCTGGGGCGCGCACCACTCTCAGAGCCTCGAGGCCTGGTTTCACCACGTCCCGGGCCTCCGGGTGGTGATGCCCTCGACCCCGATCGATGCCAAGGGCCTGCTCAAGGCAGCCATCAGGGACGACAATCCGGTGCTCGTGGTGGAGCATCGAGGGCTCTACGGGGCGCGCGGTGAACTGCCCGAGGACGACTACGTGGTTCCGCTCGGGGCGGCGGCGATACGGCGGCCCGGCAACGATGTGACTGTCGTGGCATTGTCGAGGATGGTGAGCGTCGTCCTGGACGCCGCCGAGCAGCTGGCGGCTCAGGGGATCTCCGTCGAGGTGATCGACCCCCGAAGCGTCTGTCCCCTGGACCTCCCGACGATTGTGGCCTCGGTGCGCAAAACGGGCCGGCTCGTGGTGGTGCACGAGGCCGTGCGGATGGGCGGGGTCGGAGCGGAGCTGGCGGCGCAGGTCCAGGAGGCGGCCTTCGATTATCTGGACAGCCCGATCCTGCGGGTGGGCGCACCCTCCGCGCCGGTGCCGGCCAGCCCTGTGCTGGAGAAGCAATTCGTCCCGGGGACCGATGAGGTGTTAAGCGCGGTGCGGGACGCGCTTGCCCTGCCCCGAACGTAGTGATCTTCCAAGTAACCAGACCAAACAATCCATGTCGCCGTGGGTCCTGCCACGGCGAGCAGCCCCACCGACGGGGCCACCCCCGCCCGGTGTAGGGACCCCCGGCC
>CAYJUC010000259.1:0-720 GCA_964372605.1 uncultured bacterium
GCGCCATGGCCGCGCTCGTCTCGTAGGGCCAGCCGAGCACCTGCCAGATCTCGTATTTCGATTTGGTCTCCGTCTTGTAATCCGCGAACACCGCGGGGCGCGCCGGGTGCATCCACATCGGCATGTCGTGGTGGCGCGTGATCCGCTCGAATATCGGGAAGAATTCCGGCTCGTCGAGCGGGCGTCCCGCGACGTTGGTGCAGATCTGGACGCCGCGCGCGCCCAGCCCGGTGATCGCGCGGTCCATCTCACTGAGCGCCGCGTGCACGTTGTTCATCGGCAACGCCGCCACGAAGGCCGGGAACTTCTCCGGCCATGTTCGGCACATTTCGGCCAGGCCGTCGTTCGCGATGCGCGCCAGCTCGGGCGACAGGTCCGGCCCGCCGAGAACCTCGGGCGGCGGCAAGCTCAGCGTCAGCACTTGCTGCACGTCGGGGAACTGACCGAGCATCCGGACGCGCGCTTCGATGTCCCACAGGAGCCGCACGCCCGTCATGCGTTTCACGAGGCCAGGATCTTTCGAATGCTCCTTGACCTTGTCGAGGTAGGAGAGCGGGATGACGTGATTGTAGATGTCGATCTTCATGCGTCCCCCTCAGAATCGTGGGGGGGGGGGGGGGGGGGCCCCGCCGGGGGCCCCCCCCCCCCCCGCGGGGGGGGGGGGGGCCCCCGCCCCCCCCCCCCCCCCGCGGGGCGGGGGGGGGGGGGGGGGGTTGTGGG
>CAYJUC010000259.1:730-6087 GCA_964372605.1 uncultured bacterium
TTTTTTTCTTTTTTTTTGGCGACCCATATTCTTTCGTGGGGGGGGGCGGGGGTGGCCCCCGCTGGGGCCCCCCCCCCCCCTATTTGGGGGGGAGATGCCCGCGCTCGACCCCTGCGGGCCGGTAGCCATGGCGTTGTGACGGTTTTTCAGCATCCCCTTGGGAGTTACGGCCGGTAGAGCCCGTCGATGAAGCCGGACTCGTCCAGCTCGCGGAGAAAACGCAGGTCGAAGAACTGCTCGGGGCGGGCGTCCCGGATCCGCGGGTTCTTCACCGCCAGCTCGTTCATCACGAGCTGGAGGCCCCGGACCGTGGGGTATGGCTTCTTCAGCACGATCCGAAGCGCGTACTCGTTGTACGTGGCCTCGAGCTCGTCGCGCTCGCCCGACTTGAAGTACTTGCCCATGATTCGGAGGCTCTCTTCCTTGCGCGCCTTGAGGAATGCGATCCCCTCGACGAACGCTCGCAGGAACTTCCGGACGGTCTCGGGGCGCGCCTCGATGAAGGACCGCGTGGCCGCGAGAGCGGTCTGCTGGTACTCGGCCCCGTTTGCGGCCAGGTCGATGAGGGCGGTAAAGCCGGCCTTCTCGGCTCGGAGGGTGGCGGGGAGCGAGAGCACCGCTGCCTGGACGGCGCCCGCCTTGAGCGACTGGAAGCGGACGGGCTGGCTGCCGATCTGGAGCAGGGTGATGTCCCGGTCGGGCGCCATCCCCCATCGCTCCAGCGCGAGCTGCATGGCGAGGTACCCGGAGCCGCCGATGGTGGCCACCGCCGCCTTCTTGCCGCGGAGCTGCTCGGGCCGGGTGACGGTCCGCGGGACCATCACCTTGTACTCGAGCCGGTTCACGACCCCGGAGAGGATCACCACGCCCGCTCCGGCGAGGTGGCCCGAGACGACGTGCGAGCCGCCGAGGTGGGCCAGGGCGACGTCGCCCGCGATGAGCGCAGCCATGTTGCGCGAGCCCCCCTCGACGAACATGAGCTCGACGTCGAGCCCGTGCTTCTCGAACAGGCCCGCGTCCTTGGTCACCCAGATCGGCACCGTCGCCCCGCTGATCGCGCTGTACGCCACGCGGACCCGCTCGCCGGCGGACGCGGGGCCGGCGCCGACCGCGATCAGGACCAGGACCAGTAGCGCGCCGACCCCTCTCGTGACCATTCCCCGGCCCTCACCCCAGCCCTTTCCCTCACGAGGGAGAGGGAGCCTTTTTGGTTCCCTCGCCCCCGGAGGGGGAGAGGGTAGGGTGAGGGGAGGAAGAAGGGTGAGGGGGGGCGTCCTCGAGATGCACGACGGAATCATAGCCGAGCAGCTTGAACAGTCGGTTCTGCGCTGAGAGGAACACGAGCGGTTCCGCGGGATCGGCGTTGACGTGCTGGTGAACCGTGTTGTGCGGGACGTAGAGGACGTCGCCGGCTCCGAACTCCCAGCGGGTCGGCTCCTTGGCCACGCGCGCCCAGTAGCGCTCGGCGATCTCCGCCTCCACGTCCCAGTGGAGGCTATAGCCCCGGCCCGACATCACGTAGAGGGCCTCGTCCGCCATGTGCCAGTGCCTGGCGGAGCGGCTTCCCGGCGGGATCTCCTGCTGGTAGATGTCCATGCTGAAGGCGCGGAAGTCGGTGCGCTGCGGAGACGCGAGGACGCGCACGCGGCCATCGCGGGTGGTCTCCCAGCGACTGTCGGCGGGCTTGAGCACCTTCTTCTTCTGCTCGACGCCCGGCGTCCAGAGCCGCGACCACTCCTTACGGGGGCCGAACTGTTCCTCGTTCCGAACGGGCCCGCTCCGTCCCTGCTGCCAGAGGCCGAGGTACATCCAGGCGCACTTGGCCTTCATCACGATGGCGAGCGCGCGGCGGTCGGGATCCGCGTTGAAGTGCCGGTGGACCGAGTCGTTGTGCACGACGACCAGGTCGTCCTTCTCCCAGTCGTAGCGCTTTCCGTCGTGGATCTCGTACCCCCGGCCCTCAAGGATGTAGAAGAGCGCCTCGTTCTGGTGGCCGTGGCCGTGGTTCGAGCCGCCCGGGTGGAGCTCCACGAAGTGGATCTGAATCGTCTGGGTGAGGAACGGGTTGTCGCCCGGGCCGAGCATCCACCACGTGCGGGACTCCTCGGAGTCGCCGGAGTGCGCGACGGCCGCGTCGTCGACCACCGTTCCTGCCTTGCGGACACGCGGCGCCGTGCGCTGCTTCGCCCGGTACTCTCCCAGGCCGTAGACCTCGGAGGCGATCCCCTTCAGGAAGACCCGTCCATCCTCGCCCATCTTCTCCTCCTCGTGATCGTAGCCTTTTGTTTTTACAGCCATATCAGTTTGATTTCCGTCTCGACGGCTCTAAATTCGGGGTCACCAGTGTAAAGATCTGCGTTTCTTTGCTTGGCCAAAGCAGCCGCAAAACAATCCGCAAGGGACATTTTCCGTGTTGCCTTAATTTCGCCCGCCAGCTCCGCCAGCGAGAGATCTGTCGCGATGACCTCTAGGGGAAGTCCCAAAAGTTTATGGCGGGTTTCTCGCCACCGTCCCGCGCCGACTTTCCGTTCCACCATGTACCTCACCTCCGCCCAGTTTGGCGCGGCAATGAGAGCATCTTGATCCGCTTGCGCCGCCTTCTCGAAGAGATCTGTGACCTTGTCATATGCGGTCTCATGAAATAGGAACGCGAGAACCGCGTAGCTATCGAGCACCGATCTTCGCACCCTTGGTCTCCTCGCGCTGCTTGTCCTTGGCCCGTTCCTTCAGCAGCTCCTCGGTGACGGACGTCTCGCTCTTCAACATGCCGGAAACACTGCGGATGTACTCTTTTGTGACTGGCTGGAAAATGATTTGTCGGTCATCCTCGATAAAACAGACCTTTGTGCCGGGCTTGATTCCGTACTTTCGACGGAGCTTTGCCGGGATTACCAGTTGCCCCTTACTTGTAACATAGGCGACTTCCATAAAACTCATTCCTCCACATTTTTCATGTTATCTTACTAATGTTTAAAAGTAAGTCAATAAAAAATTTCGCGATGGATTCCGATGCTGGTGCGCGCCGGGGGGCGGCGGCAACATTGCTCTGCAGGCAGGAAAGTCGCCGGCCTTGGGGTGTGCCTCGCGATCCCTTACACGGTGAAGCCCTTCTCGCGGTGCCAGCGGGCGGCGCCGGGGTGCAGGGGCACGTCGAGGGGCGTGGCCTCGGTATCTCGGCCCAGCTGATCGAGCCCGGTGTAGGACTTCGAGTCCCAGGGGATTTCGTCGGCGCGGGCCGCGATCGCGGCGCAGACCTTGTACGCGACCTCGTCGGGAAGCGAGGCGCGGGTGTAAAGGGGCCAGCCGCTGTAGTCGATGCACACCCGGTCCCGGTCCAGGTGAGGGAAGCGCGCCGCCGGGAGGATCGCCCGCCGCCAGCCCAGCGCCTCCAGCTTCTTGAGCGCTTCCTCCTCCAGTTCCAACGGCTGCATCCCGTGCTCCAGGGCGGTGTTGAGCCAGTTCCCGGCGCCGCCGATCCCCTCATCGAAGACGATATCGACGCTGCCCTCCTTGATCGCGGCGAGGCGCCTCGGGTCCCCCGGCGGGCCGTTGAGCTGGAAGGTGCAACCCCACGACTCGACGTCGGCCAGGGTGAAGCCGTAGAGCGGCAGCAACTGGTCGATGAGGACGCGCGTGGAATGTGAGGCGTCTTCACGGATGGAGAGACGCAGCGGTAGGCGCTTCTCCCTCAACTGGGCGAGCGAGGTCATTCCGGCCCGTGGGCTCACGGTAATGACGAAGCGGTCCCAGGACGGGTAGGAAGTGATCACCCGCACCGGCAACGGTTCTTTGAAGAGGCCGGTGCCACGGTAGGCCTGGGTGAGCAGGGCCGAGGGGTTCACGAATG
This sequence comes from uncultured bacterium, assembly GCA_964372605.1. GTDB lineage: Bacteria > Methylomirabilota > Methylomirabilia > Rokubacteriales > CSP1-6 > CAYJUC01. The sequence goes on from CAYJUC010000259.1 coordinate 4,578, forward strand.
CGGCTTCCAGGTCGCCCCGGACGACGGCCTGGGCCAGGATGGGCGAGCCGGGCGACATCCTGAGCCAGGGGCGGAAGTTTTCCCCCGATCCGTTTCCGATCACGATGGCGACGTCACGGTTCCCGTAGTAGGGGATGGCAGTATCGCCGGCCACGCCGAGGGCGATCTCCCACAGCATCTTGGAGCGGATGAACTGCGCTCCCCGCGGCAGTGGTTCCATTCGTTGCTCCTCCGAGCGCCCAGCTCGGATTATTCGCGATCGCATCCGGCGCCCTCACCCCGGCCCTCTCCCTTACAAGGGAGAGGGAGCTCTATCGGTCCCCTCGCCCCCGGCGGGGGAGAGGGGCAGGGTGAGGGGGAGGGATCTACAAGTCCATCACGTTAGCCGGGTAGATCTCCTCCTTCGCCACCAGTCGAGGGGTCAGTCCTTGCTCGTGCGAGTAGCTCGCGAGAGTCTCGAACGCGACCGCATTCGCCCTGACGCCGTACGGGAACGGGTCGATCTCCAGCCTGGCGGCGACCTCCTTCGGGACCGCGCCGATCTGACGGTAGGGCGCCAATAAGTCCCGCATGTGGGCCCGCGCCGTCTCTTTGGATTCCACGAACGCCTTGAACAGGTTGGTCGCCACCCACGGATAGCGTTCGAGGACCTCGGCCCGGACCACCACCGTGTGGTTCATCGGGATGAACCCCAGCTTCGAGTAGTACCGGGCCCGCTCCGCGTCCTGATCGGGGAACAACCAGCGCGTCTGGTCCTCCCCGAGCCGGGTCTTGCTCCGGTCGATCATCGAGTCAGTCGTGACGAGCGCCGGGACGTACACCAGGGAGGCGTCCAGCTCGTCGCTCACGATCATGCTGTTGATGCTCTTGTCGGGCGGGATGTACTGGAGCTTCACCCCCGGGGGCGGCTGAAATCCCGTCGCGCCGCCATGGCTTTTCTCCGGCGTGCGCTCCATGTACCACTCCATCTCCGTGGGCTTCACCCCGAACTCGTGCTGCAACGCTCCCCGTGTCCAGAGCGCCGCGGTCATCTGATAGTCCGGCACGCCGACCCGTTTCCCCCTGAGGTCTTCCGGCCGTCGAACGTCCGACCTGGCCCGAACCACGGCGAGGGCGTGGAAGAAGCGCCGATCGGGGAAGATGGGGAGCGCCTTCCACCTCTTATCCCCGTTCGCCGTCGCGATTAGCAGCGAGGAGAGCGACATCTCGGAGACGTCGAACTCGGCGAACCTCAGCTGGCGCCAGAACACGTCGCCCGGCGACAGCTTGGAGATCACGAGGTCGATCCCCTCGGGCGTCACCACGCCATCGAGGAGCGCCTGAATACGCCAGTTCGGATTTATCGCCAGGCTCAGTTGCAATTTTCCCATGGTCGCAGTACCCTCCGATCTCGACTAATCATGAATTCGTGCACAGCATCTGACGCGCGCCCTCACCCTGACCCTCTCCCCCACCGGGGCGAGGGAACCGAAAGGGCTCCCTCTCCCTCGAGAGGGAAAGGGCTGGGGTG
>CAYJUC010000260.1:0-6049 GCA_964372605.1 uncultured bacterium
CCCAGGTCCTCTGGCTCGACGGCGTGCACCGGAAGTACATCGACGAGGTCGGGACCATGAACATCATGCTGAAGATCGGCGACGAGGTCATCACGCCGCCGCTCACGGGGACCATCCTGCCCGGCGTCACCCGCGATTCGGCGCTCACGCTGATGCGCGAGTGGGACCTCAAGGTCAGCGAGCGGCAGATCTCGATCGATGAGGCGATCCTGGCCCACAAGCAAGGAACGCTCAAGGAGGTCTGGGGCACAGGCACCGCTGCCGTCATCTCGCCGGTTGGCGAGCTAACCTACAAAGGGGAGAAGATGGTGATCAACGGGGGCGAGATCGGGCCGCTGACACGGAAGCTCTACGACGCCATCGTGACCATCCAGTACGCCCAGGCCCCCGACGCGCACAACTGGACTGTGGAGGTGTAAGGACGCTGGACGTCTTCCGGGACTACGTCGAGCGGGTCAAGCGCGAGCGGCGGCGGCGGGAGGAAGCGCGCGATTGAGCCAGGGACGGACGTTGGGGAAGGAGCTCCCCTGGAGGTGATCCGATGGACTGCGTGTTCTGCAAGATCCGCGACGGGCAGATCCCCTCGGTCAAACTCTACGAGGATCAGCGGACCCTGGCGTTCATGGACATCAACCCACTGAACCCCGGTCACTGCCTGGTTGTGACCAAAGCTCACGCCGCCACCATCTTCGAGGCCGATCCGGCGGACCTCCATGCTGCCATCACCGCGGCGAAGAAGGTGGCCGCCGCGGTCCGGAGCGCCATGCAAGCGGACGGATTAAATGTCCTCCAGGCCAACGGCGCCGCCGCCTTTCAGTCGGTCCCGCACTTTCACCTCCACGTGATTCCGCGCTGGACGAACGACGGGAAAGGGCTCGACTGGGAGTCCGTTCAGGGAGACATGGCCGAGATCAGGAAGAACTCGGAGCGCATCCTGGCGGCGCTGGGGTAATTGACCTGCCCCCTCACCTTTGTCCTCTCCCCCAGGCCGGGGGAGAGGGGCGGGTGAGGTGAGTTGGGTACGCTGGTGGCAGAGCGTAAGATTCGGGTACTCATAGCCAAGCCCGGCTTGGATGGCCACGACCGGGGGGCCAAGATCGTGGCGAGGGCTCTCAGGGACGCCGGCTTCGAAGTGATCTACACCGGCCTGCACCAAACGCCGGAGCAGGTGGTGGCTGCGGCCGTCCAGGAAGACGTGGACGCCATCGGCCTCTCAATCCTTTCCGGAGCGCACAACTATCTCTTCAAGCGGGTGCTCGAGCTGCTGAAGGGGAAAGGCGCTGACGATATCGTTGTATTCGGGGGCGGGATCATCCCTCCGGAGGACATTCAGGCCTTGAAGAAGCTGGGAGTGAAGGGGATCTTCACGCCCGGCACGTCAACCCAGGAAATTATCCGGTTCGTCCGCGAGAACATCCGCCCCGTCCTCTAAGCGCTCCGTCCAGCCCATCCTGTCGCCGAGGTGCGGGCGGCCATCGGGGGATGAACCCGGCGAGCTAGCGGCGTGTCGGAATAACCTCTGTTCGAGCGCCGGCTGCGCCGGCGCAACCCTTTCCTGGGGGCGGCTCGGAGGGGGCCGTCGAGGCCCCCTTCGACGATTATCTAGCGTTCGGAGCCCTTGACGAGGGCTTGGACGGTACCCAGCAGTTCCTCCATCCGAAACGGCTTGAAGAGGACCCGCTCCACCCCCTTCTTCTGCAGCTCATTGGGGTCCACGGTCGGCCCCCATCCCGTGATGAGGACCACCGGAGTCTCGGGTCGGAGGGTCCTCACTCGCTTGGCCACTTCCCAGCCGTTCATTCCGGGCATGCCGAGATCGGTGAAGACCAGATCAAAGTGAGTGGTTTCCAGGATAGCGAGACCCTCCGGCCCGCTCCCGGCTCCAGTAACCAGGTGCGAGCCTGTGGTCAGCATCTCCGTCAGGGCCAACCGGACTGGCTCTTCGTCATCGATCACGAGGATGCGGGCAGGCGGCCCGGCGCGAGGCGCGTCGGAAGGCGGGGATGGGGCGGAAGGGGCCTCGCTGGCCGCGGGGAGGAGGATCCTGACCGTGGTCCCCCGACCATCCCGGCTTGCCACCTGGATCTGGCCGCCGTGCCTCAGGATGATCCCGTACGCCATGCTCAGGCCGAGCCCGGCTCCCTTGGACTTGGTGGTGAAGAACGGCTCGAAGGCCCGCGTCCGGATCGCCTCCGGCATCCCGAGCCCTGTATCCTCCACCTCGATCTGCACCTGGTTCCCCGCCGACCGCGTCCTGAGGACAATGCGCCCTCCCAGGGGCATCGCCTCGATCGAGTTGAAAATCAAGTTGGTCAGCACCTCCCGCAGCTCGGGAGCGTGGCCGAGGACCGGCGGGACCGGCTCCAGGGCGGTCTCCAGCGAGATGATCAGGCCGAGCGCCTGGGCTTCGTCCTTCCACCTTCCCCGGGTTCCTTCAACGACCTCCTCGACGAGGGCGGTCAGGTGGACCGGAGAGGATGGCTGGTCGCGGCGGCGGCGGGTGAACTCCAGCACCCGGCGCACCGTCTCGGCGCTTTTGAGGGCGGTCTGTTCGATGAGCTGGAGATCGCGGATGAGGTTGGGATCGTCTGTCTTTCCGAGGAGGAGCTGGGTTCGCCCCAGAATGACCGCGAGCCGGTTATTGAAGTCGTGGGCCACGCCTGAGGCCATTTCCCCGAGGGCCGTGAGGCGCTCCGACCATACCAACTGCTCCTGTGTCGCCTTGAGTTCCTTGAAGGCCTGGGTCAGCCGGTTGTGGACCCGCGCGTTATCAATGGCGAGCCCGATCTGCTGTCCCATGGCCTGGAGGAGGATGAGCTGAGAGGGAGGGAAGGTTGAGGCAGGTGGATCGGAGACCGCCAGGAATCCCACCACCCGATCGCGGGATCTGAGGGGGGTCGAGGCAAACACCAGGATCCCCTCGTCCTCAAGGGCTGTCCTGATAGGACTTGCCTCAGGAAAGTCTTCGATCCGGGCCACCACCACCTCTCCCTCCTGAACGGCCCGGGCCACGAGGCTTTCCCGGAGCGGGAGCCGCTCGAACCGCTGGATGAACCTTTTGCTCACCCCTCGATGGGCGGTGATGACGAACTCGCCGGTCTCTTCGTCCAGGAGCCGAATCACGCCCGTGCGGGTCTGGGTGGCCTCAATGGCGGCTACCAGCGCCGCTTCCTGCACCTCGGCGAGGTCGAGGGACTGTCCCATGGCCTTCGTGACGGTGTGGAGCGCCGAGACCTCCGCGAGGGTTTGCTGGGTTTTCTCCAGGATCTCCCACATGAGCCGCGCGCTGGCGGCCCCCAGGATCTCTACCTCAGGCGGCTTGAGGCGGAGGAGCTCGGCCTGGACCTCGGGGCGGCCGGTGACCTCGATCACCACGTCCACCGCGTGGGCAAAGACCGTCCGGAGATCGGTTGCGGTGGGAATCCCCCGCGCCTGAGCCTGTTGAAGCCCGGGGGCCCGTGGGTCCAGGTCCACCACGATGGCGACGGTCACGTGAGCCGCGTTGGCGAAGAGATCCAGCAGGGCAGAGCCGCCTCGTCCGGCGCCCACGATGCCGACCCTGCTGATTCTCGGGACACTCATCCGTGCCTCGTTCGGAGCGAGGTTTCGACGAAGGGCTTCTCTGTGTGAAGAGAGCATCAACGGGCAGGGCGTACCGGCCGCCACGTGGCAGCTCCCTGTCACCGGGCGTTGACCGCATTCGAGTCTACCCGCAACAAAAAAATTTGGCAAGGGGACGGAAGGGCTCCATCTTGCGAACCTCCCGGGACAGGCGTACCGTAAAAGCAAACAGGCGCGAGAGACCGCGGATGGATTTCGAGCTGACCGAAGAACAGCGGCAAGTCCAGAAGATCGTGCGGGAGTTCGCCGAGGCGGAGATCGCTCCGGTCATCGCCGGCTACGACGACCGCCAGGAGTTCCCCCGCGAGATCGTGGAGAAGCTGGGGGAGATGGGGTTTCTCGGGATCACATTCCCGCAGGAGTATGGCGGCGCGGGGCTCGATTACGTCACCTACAGCCTGATCATCGAAGAGCTGGCCAGGATCGACGGATCCGTGGCGCTCACGGTGGCCGCCCACAACTCGCTCTGCGCCAACCACATCTATCTGGCGGGGACGCGCGCTCAGCGAGCGCGGTATCTGGCGCCCTTGGCCAGAGGCGAGATGCTGGGCGCCTGGGGGCTCACCGAGCCGGGCTCCGGCTCGGACGCGGCGGGGATGCGGACCACCGCGCACCGGGACGGCGGGGCGTGGGTCCTCAACGGCGCCAAGGCGTTCATCACCAACGGCAGCGTTGCCGGCACCTACGTTGTCATGGCGATCACCGACAGGGCCGGGGGGAACCGGGGCATCTCCGCCTTCATCCTGGAGCGGAACACTCCGGGATTCCGGGTGGGGGGGAAGTACGACAAGCTGGGTTGCCGGTCCTCCGACACCGCGGAGCTGATCTTCGAGGACGCCCGCGTGCCCGAAGAGAGTCTCCTCGGCGAGCTCAATCAGGGTTTCGTCGACACGATGCGGGTTCTGGACGGCGGCAGGATCGGGATCGCGGCCCTGGCGGTCGGCCTCGCCCAGGGGGCGCTGGACCTCTCGATCAAATATGCCAGGGAGCGCACGGCCTTTGGCCAGCCCATTGCCCAGTTTCAGGCCATCCAGGGCATGGTGGCCGACCTCGCCACGGAGATCGACGCGGCCCGACTTCTCACCTGGCAGGCGGCCGGGAAGCTCCAGCGGGGTGAACGGGTCACGATGGAATCCGCCATGGCCAAGCTCTTCGCTTCCGAGGTGGGGATGAAAGCCACTACCAAGGCGCTCCAGATTCATGGCGGCATGGGGTACATCAAGGAGCTTCCGGTGGAGCGCCACTTCAGGGACGTCAAGCTCTGCGAGATCGGCGAGGGGACTTCGGAGATCCAGCGGATGATCATCGCCCGCAAGATCCTCCAGCTCGCCTAGATAATCGAAGGGGGCCTCGACGGCCCCCTCCGAGCCACCCCCAGGAAAGGGTTGCGCCGGCGAAGCCGGCGCTCGAACAGCAGGGGGGAGGTTTCGGAAGGGGGGCGAAGCCCCCCTCCGAGCATGATAGGAGGCAGTGATGGAGTGGCAGACCATCCGCTACGAGAAGGACGGCCGGGTGTCCCGGATTACCCTCAACCGGCCCGAGGTGTTGAACGCGCTCAACACCACCATGGCCCGAGAGCTGGCTGAGGTGACGCAGCTCGTGGCCAAGGATCCAGAAACCTGGGTGGTGATCGTCTCCGGGGCAGGAAAGTCCTTCAACTCGGGGATCGACCGGACCGCGCTGGCCACGGGCGAGATCGGGGAGTCGTTTTTCCACCTCTGGGGCCAGGCCATGGATACCCTGGAGGACATGGAGAAAATCGTTCTGGGGATCCTCCACGGCTACTGCATCGGCGGGGGCCTCCAGCTCGCCCTCGCCTGCGACCTCCGCCTGGCGGTCAGCGGCGCGATCCTGGGGCTCGGCGCAACCCGCCACGGTTTGATCCCCGACGGCGCCGTCTACCGCTTGGCCCGGGTAGTCGGGCTCGGACGAGCCAAGGAGCTGGCGCTCCTGAACAATCACATCAACCCCGAGGAGGCCCGGGCCATGGGGCTGGTCAACTGGGTGGTCTTACCCGACGAGCTGGAGGCGACCACTCGGAAGATTCTGGACCGGCTCTTCGACTGCTCGGCCACAGCGGCTCGCTGGACCAAGACGCTCCTGAACCGCTCCTTTCACGTCGACCCGCGCGCCCGCGGGGGGGACATCCTGGCCGCCGAGCGGGAGTGCAGCACCTCCCCCGAACTCCTAGAAGCCAACCGCGCCTGGCTCGAAAAGCGCGAGCCCCGGTTCTTCAAGTAGGGGCTTGTCTCACGCCTGACCCGCCCCTGGATTCCCACTGCAGGGGTGCGCTGCGCGCAGGCGTATGAAGCGCTGAAGTCTCGCGTTGCTCGCGTTGGCCGTTGACAGCAACTTTGCGCGTGTGCTAGGTTCGACCAAACGGTTGGTCGAATCGTGAGCTCCCGCCAGACCGAGATCATCCGAGCCG
>CAYJUC010000261.1:0-6013 GCA_964372605.1 uncultured bacterium
CTGATGAGCGCACAGGTGTCGCGGGCGCCCACATCGCCGGGGCCCGAGCTGGATGAGCTGGATCTCACCGATTCGGCGGTCGGCCCGCCCTGGATGACCATCCTCCACAACTGCAACTGTCACACCTTCGAGGAGGTCGTCCGCCAGCTCATGAAGGCCATCGCCTGCTCGGAGGCGGAGGGGTGGGAGATCGCCGGGCGGGTCCACAACACAGGAAGGGCGGTGGTGAAGGTGGGCGCCGAGGAGGAGTGCGTGAAGGTCGGAAACATCCTGGCCGAGATCGGCCTCATCGTGACCGTCGTTCGGTCCTGACCGATGCCTCAGGTCTCGCCTTTCACCTCCTTCGGCGGCTCGGAAACAAGAACCCAGTCGTGCCCCTCGGCCGGAGGCGCTGAAGACTGGGTGGTCAGCGTCCGGTTCTTGCTCGGGGAGAACCAGACGTACCCCGTGGATCCCGCCACCGGTGCGGACGGATCAGGGAGCTCGTCCATCTCGGGCCCCGAACTTCCGCTGTCTTTCCGTTCGAGCTTGCGCTGGCGCTTGGCCTCCTGCTTGGTCCTGCGGGCATCCTCCTTGCGTCGCCGATCTCCCTGATACATCCCACGACGCCTCGCCATCGGCACCTCCTCGCGCTCAGGCCGACCTTCAGAAGGGAGCGCTGGGATTGTTATATCACACGGGGCCGCTCGAGGGTACCCTGAGTTCCTTTGACAGCCGGCATCGTGGACGGCTACAATTCCCTCACACCGTGAGCTATTCCTCGCCCGTGTCGGGAACTCCGCCCGCGGGCGCTGCCGGAACGGAGGAGTCACATGAGTCAGAGCTTCGTCCACCTCCCCGTTGACCGGGTCACCTACGGCGCCGGCGCCCTGGCCGATCTGCCTCGCGAGGTGGAGCGGCTCGGGAAACGGCGGGCGTTCGTGATCACCGGAAACAGCATCGCCTCCAAAACCGGGCTCCTGGACCGGGTCGTTTCGCTCCTGGGCGACCGTTGCGCCGGGACATTTGCGGGGAGCGTTCAGCACGTGCCGAAGCGGACCATCCTCGAAGCCGCGGCCGGCGCCCGGGAAGCCCAGGCCGATTGCCTGGTGAGCCTGGGCGGCGGAAGCCCCATCGACACGACCAAGGCGGTGGCGCTGTGCCTGGCTGAGGGGGTCTCCGACGAGGCGGGGCTGGATGTCTATGTCAGCCGCCATATCACCAACAGGGCCGGAGCGCGCCCTTCCGCATCCGTGTCACCCGTGCCCCACATCGCGATCCCCACCACGCTCTCGGCAGGTGAGCACACCGGGCATTTCGGAACTACCGACGAGGCGCGGCGCCGGAAGGACGGGGGTGGTCATAACCTGCTGGTCCCGCGAGTGGTGATCCTCGACCCCGAGGCGACACGCGACACGCCGGAGTGGCTCTGGGCCTCCACGGCCATCCGCGCCCTGGACCACGCCGTGGAGCGGTTCTACACCCCGACCCACCAGCCCCTCACAGACGTCCTCTGCCTGGAGGCCATCCGCCTGCTGACGAGCGAGCTGCCCGTGACGCTCCACAGCCCGGATCGCCTGGACGCCCGCCTGGCCTGCCAGCTGGCCGCGTGGTTTTCGATGTTCGGCGCCTTCAACGCCAGGACAGGCCTCTCCCACGCCATCGGCCACCAGCTCGGAGGCCGGTGCAATGTCCCCCACGGCCAGACCTCATGCGTGATCCTTTCCCACGTGATGGCATTCAACGTCTTGGCGGCGGCGGAACGGCTGGCGCTGATCGGCGAGGCCGTGGGAATCGTGACCGCCGGGAAGACCGTGGAAGAGGCGGCCCGCGCCGCGGGGAGGACCGTGGGGCGTTTCATCAAGGCGCTCGGCTGCCCGACAACTCTCCGGGAAGTGGGGGTCACCGAAGCGGATCTGGCGCCGCTGGCTGAAGCGACATTCGCGGAGCTGGTCCCCGAGGCGAACCCGCGGCCAGTGCGGAATCCCGAGGAGCTCCTCGAGATCCTCAAAGCCGCCTGGGAGTGAACGTAAAACGGAGGAGGACATGACATGATTGTTCGCAAAGAGCCCAACGGGGAACTCATCCTCATCGGACAGACCGATCACTCGCAGCTGGTCGGTCAACTCGCCGCGCACTGGGGCAACCAGGCCTTCGCGACACCCGAGCCGTACGAGTCGGTGGTGCGCGCCGCGACATTCCACGATTACGGGTGGCTCCGGTACGAGACCAACCCGCTGATCAACCCGGAGACGGGAGAGCCCTATCAGTTTCTCCAGCTCCCGCTCGGCGCCACACAGCTCGCGGCCTACCAGTGGAGCCTGGACTGGCTGGCCGGTATCGACCGATACTCGGGCCTCATCATCAACATGCACCGGACCGGCCTCTGGAAGGGGCGGTACCGGACCATCGAGCATCCGAAGGGGTACAACATCAGGACGATCAGCCCCGAGGTCGAGGAATTTATCGTGCAAAACGAAGCCTGGCAGGAGCAGGAGCGCAAGCAGTTGGACCCGGACAACGTCTGGACGAACTACCGCCTGATGCAAGTGTGGGACCTGCTGGGGCTCTATTTCTGCTGCCAGGAGCCGTACGACGACTACGTCGAACCGGTGCCGCAGAGCTACGCCGGAGGCGGCAACGGCGGCGTCCGGCTGACGATGCGGCCGGCGGGTTCCGGACAGGTGGCGTTCGAGCCGTACCCGTTCGATGCGCGGCCGTGCCGCGTGCAGCTCGCATTCAAGCGCCTGCCGAGAACGTCATTCGCCGACCTGGAGGCATTCCGCCGGGCCTACTTTCAGGCGGAGCGCGAGCTGATGAGATTCGAGCTGGTCTGATGGGGCCGCTCGGCCGGGCGACCCGCGACCGCCTTCCCGCGCTCGCTCGCTGACCCATGAGCGACCTCAAAGTCCTGGGCGTCATCCCGGCTCGCCTGGGCTCCACACGACTGCCCCGCAAGGTCCTTCGCGAGATCGCCGGCGCGCCCATGATCGCCCACGTCTTCCGCCGCGCCCGCCAGTCGGAGCTACTCTCGGACCTCCTGGTCGCCACGGACTCAGAAGAAGTCATGGCCACCTGCCGCGCCCACGGGATTCCGGCCGTCATGACCTCGCCCGCCCACCCCTCGGGAACCGATCGCGTCTGGGAGGTCTCCAGGGGTCGGATGGCGGATGTCTATGTGAACATCCAAGGGGATGAGCCGCTGATCACCACCGGGCATATCCGGAGCCTGGTGGAACCCTTCCGCGCGCACCCCGGGACCCAGGTCACCACGCTCAAGATCGCCGCCACGCCTGATGAGGTTCGGAACCCGAATGTCGTGAAGGTCGTCTGCGACGCGGAGGGACACGCCCTCTACTTCTCCCGCCACCCGATCCCCTTCGAGCGGGACCGCGCCGCGCCCATCACCCACTGGAAGCATCCGGGCGGGTACGCGTACAACCGCGACGCCCTCGAGCAGTTCCATCGCCTTTCCCCCTCGCCGCTTGAGCGGACCGAACGGCTGGAACAGCTCCGATTTCTCGAGCACGGAATCCCCATCCAGGTGATCGAGACCGGCGAGCCCACCATCGGCGTGGACACCGAGGCAGACATTCTGGCCGTTGAGGCGCTCCTCAGGAGGGAGCAGTGACCCGAAAGATCTTCTACGGATGGGTAGTGCTGGGCGCGGGATTCGCCATCATCGGGATGGGGATCGGGACGCTCTTCTCGCTGGGAGTCTTCCTCAAGCCGATCGTCGAGGCGATGGGGTGGAACCGGGGAGCGATCTCGAGCGTGGCGTTTCTCAGTTGGGTGATCGCCGGCTTGGGCTCCTTTGTCTGGGGAATTCTCTCCGACCGGTTCGGCACCCGAGCCGTGGTCCTTTCGGGCGGGGTTCTCTTGGGTCTGGGGCTCGTCCTCTCAAGCCAGATCGTCGCGCTCTGGCAATTCTATTTCACCTTCGGCTTCATGGTGGGAATGGGCATGAGCGCCTTCTATGTCCCCCTGTCGGCCGTCGCCACGAGGTGGTTCACCGTCCGGCGGGGGCTCGCGGTGGCCATCATCTCGGGTGGAAACGGCTTTGGGACGCTTCTCGTTGCTCCACTGTCGCGGTGGCTGATCTCCACCTTCGACTGGCGGATGGCCCTTCTGGTCCTCGGCGATCTGGTCTGGTTCGTCGTCATCCCTGCCGGGCTCCTCATCCGAAACCACCCCGGAGAGGTGGGAACCGCGGCCTACGGAGAGAGAACTCCCGGACAGACCCGCCCGGAGCGGCACATCCACCCGCAGATGGGCAGCCGCGACGCGCTCAGGAGCCGCCCTTTCTGGACCATCAGCATCACCCACTTTGCCTGCTGCATCGCCCACTCGGGAGCCATCCTCCACATGGTCGCCCATGCCACCGACCAGGGGATCTCCGCCATGGCCGCGGCCACCGTTCTCGGAGTCTCCGGATTCGCGGCGATGCTGGGCAGACTCGTGACCGGGATGCTCGCGGATCGGTTCGGCGCCAAGCCAATCCTCGTCGTCTCCCTTGGATTCCAGGCAATCATGGTGCTGCTCTTCCTCTTCGCCAAGGACCTGGGAACGTTCTATCCTCTGGCTTTCTTCTTCGGCATGTCCTACGGCGGCGTCATGCCGCTCTACGCTCTCGTCACCCGGGAGTATTTCGGAGCGCGAGTCATGGGGACCGCATACGGCGGCGTCTTCTTCATCTCTTCCATCGGGATGGGGGTCGGTTCCTACGCCGGCGGGATCATCTTCGACCATTTGCGGAGTTATCAGTGGCTCTACCTGAGCGCATTTGCCATTGGCCTCGTCTCGGTCGCTTTGGCAGCCACGTTGAGACCTCCCCGGAGCGCGGCCGGCGAAATGATTGCGCCGGCGCTCCACTGACCCCTCCGGTTCAGAACCGGCTTTTCGCTAGGACGCGGGTGAACATCTGGTTCGCCTTCCTGGTTTTCGCGCTCAGTAGCGCCGGCGGGACCGCCTTCGGCGCCGAGCCGATCACGATCGGCGAGATCAATCCCCGGACGGGAGCGCTGGCGGTCCAGGGAACGGCCATCCACCAGGGGATCCTCCTCGCGGTGGAAGAGGCGAACAGGAGGGGCGGCGTCTCGGGGCGCGCCGTCACCCTGCTCTCCCGCGATGACGAGGGGAAGCCGGAGCGAGCCATCGCCGCTGCCGAAGAGCTCGCCTCGCGCCACCGGGCCATGGCCCTGATCGGCGGCTATGTGGACAGTCTGGTGGGACCCATCGGCCTAGTGGCCGAGCGCTCCAGGATCCCCTACCTGGCCACTGCGTCCCTCGACGAACGGCTCACGCTCAAGGGGAATCGGTACTTCTTCAGGGTCTCGAGCCTGGCCTCCTACGTTCGGAGCATGACCGGCGTGGTGCTGGAGGTGTTCCGGCCCGGAAACGTGGCGATTCTCCACTCCTCCACTCCCGGGGCGACCCAGCTCGCCCGTCGCCAGAAGGAGATCTTCGAGAAAGCCGGAATTCGGGTCTCGGTCTTCGAACAGTTTTCGCCCGGGCTCTCCGACTTCACCCCGCTGCTCGCCCGGATCCGAGACCGCGGGGCCGAGATTCTCATCTCGAACACCTTCTTCGCCGACCACCTCCTGCTGGTCCGCCAGATGGCGCAAACGGGGATTCATGTCAAGGCGTTCCTCGGGGCGTTCGGTATGGAGTTCCCCGAGGTGATCAAGGAGCTGGGGCCGGCGAGCGAAGGGCTCTTCGGGACGACCTCGTGGCAGCCGGGGGTGCACCTCGGTGTCAATCAGCGGGAATCCATCGCCTTCATCGAGGCCTTCAAAAAGCGCTTCGGCAGGGAACCGGCGCCGTTGACCATGCACGGCTACGCCGCCGCCCGCACCCTCCTCGGCGCGGTGGAGACGGCGGCCGGTCACGGAACGGCGCTCACCGGCGAGCTGCTCAGGGATGCGCTCGCGCGCGCCGACGCGGAGACACCGCTCGGGCGGATAAAGTTCGATGAGCGGGGCGATCCGATCTTCTACGAGCGAGTGGTGATCCAGATCCAGGGCGGGCGCCACGT
>CAYJUC010000262.1:0-5988 GCA_964372605.1 uncultured bacterium
TGATCGGCCAGCTCCGGGGACGGCTCTTCCTCGTCCACGGGAAAAACGATCCGGCTGTTCCGTTCACCGAAAGCCTGCGGCTCGCCGACGCGGCGCGCGCGCGAGTCCCCACACGCCTCGTGCTCCTGAGCGCGGTGGGGCACGTGGAGCCCGAAGCGGCACCACTCGGCGGGTGGGGCGCAGTGGGCGAGCTACTGGCACTCTGGGCGCTGACCTACGCGTTTTTCAGCGCTTGACCCCGGCCTTAGCGCCTCTAATGGTCGAAGGGGGCCTCGGCGGCCCCCTCCGAGCCACCCCCAGGAAAGGGTTGCGCCGGCGAAGCCGGCGCTCGAACAGCAGCTATTCCGGCGGGGCTCACGTTTTTCAGTATCCTGCTAACCGCCGGTCCCACTAAGGAAGCGAACCTGCCCCGAAATGGAGTATCATAATGCGCACGCAGGAGGCTCGTTATGTCAGTGAGTGTGCGCACGCGCCGGTTCTCCGTGGAGGAGTACCACCAGATGGGTCGGGCGGGAATCCTCAAAGAGGACGACCGCGTGGAGCTGATCGAGGGGGAGATCATTGAGATGACTCCGATCGGCCCTCGCCATGCCGTCTGTGTCGCCGGGTTGACCGAGCACTTCGTCCGCTCCCTCTCGACAAGGGCAGTCGTCTGGGCGCAAAGTCCTATCCGCCTCGGTCCCCATTCGGAACCTCAGCCAGACGTGGCCCTCCTGCAACCGCCACGGACCCGCTATGGAAATGCACACCCGGGACCGGAAGACATCTTCCTGGTCATCGAGGTCGCGGACACGACCGTCGACCATGACCGAGCACGCAAGATTCCGCTGTACGCCCGGGCCGGCATCCGGGAGGCCTGGCTGGTGAATTTCCCCGCTCAGACTATCGAAGTGAACCGAGCACCGACTCGCGAGGGGTATCAGGATGTCCGCACGCTAGGCCAAGGCCAACGGCTCGCTCCTGAAGCATTTCCGGACTTCACGCTCACTGTTGACGACATCCTCGGATAGCCCTTCCCCACCCTGATCCTCCCCACCCTCGTCCAACCGAGCCCCCGCGTCTTCTCGCAACTTCGCCTCGCATGGTTCGCGGTGACCGACAGGCGCGACATGTTTGGCAGGTGAAAAGGGGATGGAAACCACCCCAAAAGAACCTCGCTAATGCAGAGGCTACGATAGAGGCATTGAAGGGGTGGAGACTGAAGCGAGAAGCCGACGCCGAACGATCGCGCGAAGGCGCTGCTCATGAAGGTGGCGAAGCTGCTGAACTTGTACGTCGCTGCGAAGGATGCTGAGGAAGATGTGACTCTACTGGAGATCGTTCTGAGATGAAACGGCCTGTTAAGGTCGGCGTTCCGCGCGTGGACACGGACGCTGGTCCGTCCCGACCGGGTGACGCGCGGGAGAGTCTGAGCGGCGGAGGAGCGGGTGCGCTGCGACGACGACTCACTCTGAGATTCGCGGATTGCCGGGGGCAGGGCCGAGGCCCACCTCCGAGTCACTTCGGGGTGAGCCCCAGCAAATCCACGGCCTCACGAACCGGGTCGAAGTCCTTGTCCTGGGCTTCCACGAAGCCGTCGATGTCATACAACTTCTTGAGCAGCGGCCCCTGCGTGGCGGGAGTAAGAGAGAGGAGGGCAGTCTTCACCCGCTGGACCAGCGCCGCGTCGATCCCGGGACGAACGCAGATCCCCGCTTCGGGAATCTCGGGGGTCTCCGCCACAGAGGTGATCTGGGCGATGAGCGCCGGATCTCGGAGGTGGATCTCGGGCGCCTTGTCGAAGCTCGCTACCGCATCCACTCCCCCCCGGAGAAGCGTCCGGAGCGCCGTCTCGTGGGTTCCGGAGAAGAGCGCGTCTTTGAAGAAGGTCTTCGGGTCGCGGTTCCGCACGAGGCCGCGCTTGATCAAGAACACCATGGGGTAGATATACCCCGAAGAGGACGCGGGATCCACGAACGCGATGGTTTTCCCTCGAAGATCCTCCAGACGGCCGATCCCGCTCGCCTTCCGGACGAAAATCTTGGCGGTGTAAGCGGTCCTCCCCTGCCAGATGTCGCGGACCAGAATCTGGCAACCGGCCTCCCGGTTGGCCAGCACGTACCCCACCGGGTGGACGAACGCCAAGTCCACGCGGCGGCTCCGGAGCGCCTCGACGACTCCGGCATAGTCCGAGGCCACAAAGACCCGGATCGGGTGGCCGGTGAGCCGCGTCAGCGTCTGGGCGAACGCCTCGCCCGCCTCCTGAAGCGCGATGGGATCCCGCGAGGGAGTGAGGGCAAGCGTGAGCGGGTCAGCCGCGCGGAGATCGGCCGGGATCAGAGCGAGGCAGAGGAGCGCCGGCGCGAGCCTGGAGAAGAATGATCGAATCACGGCTTGGTCTCCGGCGCTGTGAGGACCAGGTATTCATGCCGGCCACCACCCCGCTGGAGGTACACGAGGGCGGAAGATCCGGGGGCGACCCTGGCCAGCGCCCGGCGAAACCCTTCCAGATCGGCGATCCGCTCGCGATTCACCTCTGAGATGGCATCCCCCGGCCTGATCCCGGCCCGATCTCCCGCCCCGCCCGGGGTCACCGCCGTGACCACCACCCCCTGTTTCAGAGTCAGCTGGTAGCGCTCCGCCAGCTCCGGAGTGATCGGCACGACGGTGAGTCCCCATCCTTCCTCTGTTCGGGGGGCGGTCGCCACGACCGTCTCTTCGCCGGGCATCTCCCCGATCTTTACCTGGAGCTTGACCCGCTGACGCTCACGGATCACGCCGAGCACCGCCGACTGGCCAGGCGGAATCGCGGCGACCTTCCGCTGGAGGTCGGGAACTTCGTGGACAGGCTCGCCGGCAAACTCGACAACGATGTCCCCCGGCCTGAGCCCCGCCGTCTCTGCGGGACTCCCCTTCATAATGTCAGCCACCAGCACCCCACTCCGCGGCTCCACCCCGAAGCCCGCGGCCAGCTCGTCGGTGAGATCCTGGATGACGATCCCCAGCCATCCGCGGACCACTTTCCCGCGGGTGATGAGCTGCTTCATGACCTCTCTGGCCATGTTGGCGGGGATGGAGAAGCCGATCCCGGTGCCGGTCGCCACGATGGCGGTGTTGATGCCGATCACTTCTCCGTCCAGGTTCAAGAGGGGACCACCGGAGTTGCCTGGGTTAATGGACGCGTCGGTCTGGATGAAGTTCTCATAGGTGGTGACCCCCACCCGGGCCCGGCCGGTGGCCGAGATGATGCCGACGGTCACGGTCCGGTCCAGGCCAAAGGGGTTCCCGATGGCGATGGCCCACTGGCCGATCCGGGTCCGGTCCGAGTCGCCCAGGGGCGCCACCGGAAGCGGTTCTTGAGCCGTGATCTTGAGCACGGCCAGGTCGGTCTTCGCATCACGCCCCACCACCGTGGCGCTGAACTTGCGCTGGTCCGAGAGCCGCACCTGGATCAGAGCCGCCCGCTCGATGACATGGGTATTGGTGAGGATATACCCCCGGGGATCCACGATGACCCCCGAGCCGGATGTCCTGACCTCCTCCCGGGGCGGGGGCCGGCGGAAGAATCGCTCGAAGAGCTCGGGGGCAAACTCCCGGAATCGCTCCTCGGGTTGACCAGGCTGACCGGGCTCCCCGGGTGCCCCTCCCCGCTTTGGGACGACGCTCACGTTCACCACCGCCGGCATCACGCGCTCGGCCACTGAGACAAAGGCCTCCTCGATCGCGCGGAGAATTGCTTTGGGGTCCTGAGACTGCCCCAGGGCCGGCTGAACTGCCCATCCAACGATCCACGCGACCGTGAGAAGGGCGGCCGCCAGAGCCGGTCGGATTGGTCTGGTTCCCATGGGAAACTCTCCTTGCCCCCCTGACCCCACTCTGCCGGCGGCGATCAGTGAGAGCCGAAGGGGATGGCGGTTAACTCCACCACCCGACGGGTGGCCGGGGTCACCGGAGCGGCGGCGCCCCGGCGGATTCCCACGACCCAGAGGATCTCGTCCCCCGCGACCACGAGCGGGAGCTGATCCCGCTCCCAGCGCGGGACTTTGGCGTCGATCAAAAACTCTTTGAGCCGCTTCGAGCCGGGAGCGCCAAAGGGTCGGATGCGGTCGCCTGGATGGCGTCCGCGGACGGAGAGATCGATCGGAAGGAGATCTCCGTCAAAGACGGCGGTCCTGGGACCCGTGACTGGCGTGTAGTCGGAGGGGCGGGGAAACTCGCGAACCTTCAGGTGAAGCTTCGCCTCCGGCAGCGCCACGGAGCCGGGGATCGACACGCGTCGGTGGGGAAGGCCTTCTTCCGCCCACGGGCTCAACCGGATCCGGGTCGGGCTCCTCTCCACCGCCACGCGCCCCACCCGGAGCCGCCTCTGCGATCCCTCCCGCTCCAGAAGCCCTCGGAGCGCCTCCTGGGCCCAGCCCCGGAGCGGAGCGCTTTCACCGAGCCGGGACAAGGCCAACCGGAGGAGATTCCCCGCCACCTCAGATGGCAGCGCGCGGAGGGGATCGAGCGGGATGACGAGCCCGCTCCCGTCGTCCAGCGCCAGGCGGTCCAGCTCGCGCCGCGCCACCTCCTCCAGGCCCGCCAGCAGATTCCGCGATAGGGCTCCGACCCGACAGAGCGCTTCGACGATCCGGGGATTGTAGCTCGCGGCCAGCAACGGGAGGAGGTCGTGCCGGATCCGGTTGCGGAGAAACTTCGGGTCGCGGTTCGACGGATCCTCGATCCAGGGCTGGCCCAACCGGTCCAGCTCACGAAGGATCGACGACCGCGAAAGCTCGATGAGCGGGCGAACGAACAGACCCCTGACCGGAGGGATCCCAGCGAGGCCGCGGGGCCCGGCGCCCTCCAAGAGTCGCATCAGAACGGTCTCGGCCTGGTCCTGAGCCGTATGGCCCAACGCGCACCGGGCGGCCCCGAGCCGCTCCGCCGACTGCCGGAAGGCGGCGTACCGAACCTTCCGCAGAGCGGCCTCGGGTGAGAGCCCACCCGAGCCAGGCGGAACGACCCGCTCCACGATGACGGGAAGGTTCAGGGACCGCGCCAGGTCAACGACGAAGTCGGCTTCGCCGTCCGCTTCCTGGCGGAGTCCGTGATGCACGTGAAGCACATGAAGGCTCAGGGCCAGCGAGGGGGCGAGCGTCAGGAGTGAGCGGAGAAGACAGACAGAATCGGGGCCGCCGGAGACTCCGACCAGCACAGTTTCGCCGCCACAGAGCATCCCGTGACGGCGAATCGTCTCGTGCACCCGTTCAGGGAGGAAAGCCGGCACAGTTTTTCGGCCCCGCCCAAGAGAGGCTGCCCCCGGACGGGGCGTTCCTCAGCGGACCATTGTTTGCGATCGTGGCGCCGCGCACTCCGACTGCAGGCCCACCCACACCTCTCCGTCCTCGAAGTGCTCCTTCTTCCAGATCGGGACGATCGCTTTGAGCCGGTCGATGGCGTAATGGCAGGCCTCGAAGGCCTCGTGGCGATGGGCCGCCGAGACGGCGATGACGACGCTGGCCTCGCCGATGTCGAGGCGGCCCAGCCGGTGGCTCATGGCCACCTTCTTGACACCAGGCCAGCGGGCGCGGATTTCATCGCCGATCTCCCGCATTTTGGCCTGAGCCATGGGGGCGTGCGCCTCGTATTCAAGAAATTTTACCGGGCGGCCACCGGTCTCGTTTCTAACCACGCCGGAGAAGACCACGAGACCGCCGGCCGCCGGATCCGCCACTGCCTCCGCCAGGGCTTGCTCTGAGAGCGGCTCCGCGGTCACCCGGTAGAGGCCCACCGGGTCCACGCCACCGCTGACCGGGGGGAAGAGGCAGAGCTCGTCGCCTGAACGGAGCGCGTGATTGGACGGGACATAATCGTGACCGACGGCAAACAACGTGAACGGACGAAACGGGGAGAGCGCCGGGTAGCGATCCACCACCGCCGCCCACGCCGACTCCACAGTCACGCCGTCAGGGAGCTCCAGATCGAGGGAGTCCCGGCCTGCTGCTTCGCGGTAGCGGGCGAAAAGCC
>CAYJUC010000263.1:0-5919 GCA_964372605.1 uncultured bacterium
CCCTGACCCTCTCCCCCACCGGGGGCGAGGGAACCGAAAGGGCTCCCTCTCCCTCTCTCCCCCACCGGGGGCGAGGGAACCGAAAGGGCGCCCTCTCCCTCCCGAGGAGAGGGCTGGGGTGAGGGTGCAGAGGGCGGACGCGAATAATCCGGGCTACCCTCCCAGGTAGACGCGTTTCACCTGCTCATCCTGCTGGAGGCGCGCGGCGTCTCCGTGCAGGACGACGCGTCCGGCCTCCATGACGTAGGCGCGACTCGCCACCGCCAGCGCCATCGACGCGTTCTGCTCGACCAGCAGGATCGTGGTCCCCTGCGCGTTGATCTCCCGGATGATGTCGAACACGGCCTGCACCAGGAGCGGCGCGAGCCCCATGGAGGGTTCGTCCAGCAACAGGAGTCGCGGCCGGGCCATCAACCCCCGCGCGATGGCCAACATCTGCTGCTCGCCGCCGCTCAGCGTCCCGCCGGGCTGCTGATAGCGCTCCTTGAGGATGGGGAAGCGCGTCAGCAGTTCGGTCAGCCGGCGGCGGATCTCCACGCCGTCGCGGTAGAGGTAGGAGCCGATGGCGAGGTTCTCCGCCACGCTGAGCTCCGCGAAGATCTTCCGCCCCTCAGGCACGTGAACGACGCCGCGCTCCACGATTCTGGCCGGCCCCTGGCCGTTCAGCTCCGTGCCCTCAAAGATAATGCGCCCCGACTCCAGGGGCAAGAGCCCCGAAATGGCCCGGAGGGTGGACGTCTTCCCGGCCCCGTTGGCGCCGATCAGGGCGACGATCTCGCCCTCGCCCACGTCGAGCGAAATCCCGTGCAGCGCCCGGATGTTGCCGTAGCTGGCGGCGACGTTTTCGAGCGAGAGCATCGCCCCGCCGCCCGATGGCCGGGACCGCGACGAGGCGCGAAGGCCCGTCCCGAGGTACGCTTCGACGACTTTCGGGTCGGCCTGGATCTCGGCCGGCGTCCCTTCGGCGATCTTTTCGCCGTGGTCGAGGACCGACACCCAGTCGCAGAGCCCCATGACCACCCGCATGTTGTGCTCGACGAGGAGGACGGTTCGCCCCTCTTCCCGGAGCCTTCGGATGAGCCGCGTCATCTCGTCCGCTTCCTGCGGGTTCATGCCCGCCGTCGGCTCGTCCAGGAGGAGGAGCCGCGCGCCGGTCGCCAGCGCCCGCGCCACCTCCAGCCGGCGCTGCTGGCCGTAGGGGAGGTTGCGCGCCAGCTCGTGCTGCCGATCCCAGAGCCCCACGAACTCGAGGGCGTCCAGAGCCGCCTTCGTGATCTCGCGCTCCTCCGTCCGCACCGCCGCCGGCCGGAAGAGCGCCCCCAGGAGCTCCGCCCGGGAGCGGCAGTGGTAGCCGACGCGCACGTTGTCCAGGACCGTCATGTCGGGGAACACCTGGATGTTCTGAAACGTTCGCGCCACGCCCAGCGGGGTGATGCGGTGGGCGGGGAGTCCCACCAGCTCCCGGCCCGCCATCTTAATCCGACCGGCCGCCGGGCGGTAGACGCCTGTGATCACGTTCAGCAGCGTGGTCTTGCCGGAGCCGTTGGGCCCGATCAGGGCGCGAATCTCCCCTTCCTCGACCGCGAGGTCCACCCGGGACAGCGCGCAGAGGCCGCCGAAGTACATCGACACGCCTGCGGTCTCAAGCAGCGCCATTACTCGCTCCCGCCCTCAGCCCCGCTCCGGCTCGGAGGCCGGCACCAGCCGGCGCCAGGCCCAGTCGATTCCGCCGTAGAGCCCGCGCGGCGCGAAGATCAGGACCCCCAGGATGACCAGCGAGTAGACCATCAGCCGGTAGTCCTTGAGGAATCGAAGCCACTCCGGCCCGACGGTGACGATGAAGGCCCCCACGATGGAGCCCGGTACGCTTCCCAACCCGCCCAAGACGATCATGAAGATGATGTCGATGGAGGTGAGGAACGTGAAGTTCTCGGGCGAGATGTACGTCTGCAGGTGCGCCAGGAGGGCGCCGGCAACGCCCGCGAACGCCCCGGCGATGCCGAACGCCATGATCTTGTAGCGGATGGCGTGGACCCCCATGACCTCGGCGGCGTCCTGGTTGTCGCGCACGGCCTGCATGGCGCGCCCCACCCGGGAGTCCGCCATGCGGGCGATCGCGAGGTAGCAGAGGAGCACCCAGAACAGGACCAGGTAGTAGTAGCTCTGGTCGGTGTCCAAGCGGAACCCGGCGATGGACGGGGCGGGGATCCCCGGGATCCCGTTCGGGCCGTTCGTCACCGGCACCCAGTTGTTGATCACGATTCGCACGACCTCCCCGAAGGCCAGCGTGGCGACCGCGAGAAACACGCCGCGCAACCGGAGAACCGGTCCGATGGCGAGCGCGAGGATGCCGGAAGCGACCGCGGCCACCAGGACGGTCACCCAGAACGGCAGGCCGAATCGGACGGCCAGGAGGCCCGAGACATACGCGCCGACGGCATAGAAGCCCGCCTGTCCCGCGTCGAGCTGCCCCGCCACGCCCATCACGAGGTTCAGCCCCAGCGCCAGGAGGCAGTTGATGCCGATGACGTTGATCACCCGCAGCGTGTAGGCATCGCGCGCCACGAGCGGCAGCAGGATCAGCGCTGCGATCACCGCCCACGGCAGCGCGCGCGCGGCTGTCCGGCGATCGGGCGAAGACACAGCGGGGGACCTCACCGGCGCCCCAGCAACCCCTCGGGGCGGAACAACAAGGCCCCGATAAGAATCGTGTACACGATCGCGTCCCGGTAGGCCGCCGAGACGAAGGCCGCCACCAGGCCCTCGAACACCCCGATGAGCAGGCCGCCGACGATGGCGCCCGGGATGCTGAAGATTCCGCCGAGACACGCCGCGGCGAACGCCTTGACCAGGATGAAGCCCATGTTGAACTGGATCTGGATGAGCGGCGCCACCAGCACGCCGGCCGCGGCGCCGAGCGCCGCGCTGACTCCGAAGGTATTTCCGATGGTGCGGTAGACGTTGATTCCCATCAGGGCGGCGGTCTCACGGTCGAGCATCACCGCGCGCATGGCGAGCCCGACGCGGGTTCGACGGAAGAAGAGCTGGAACGCCAGCATGCAGGAGAGACCCGCCCCGATCGTCGCCCAGTCCTGCGGCACGAACCGGAACCGCCCGATCAGGATGGGGGCCTCGCTGAACATCGCCGGGTACGCTTTCGTGTCCTCCGACCAGAACGTGAGGACCATGTTCTGGAGCAGGAGGGAGACCGCCACCGAGGCGAGGACGACGTTGATGGTGCCGCTGCGCCGCAGCGGGCGGTACGCGAGCCGCTCCAGGATGACGCCCACCGCGATAGTGACGGCGACGGCGAGCAGGAACGACGCCGGGGCGGGAAGCGCCAGGCTCACGCGGAAGATGTGGGCGCTGACCGCGCCGATCATCACCAGCTCGCCGTGGGCGAAGTTGATGAGCTCCGACGCCTTCACGACGACGACCACGCCGAGCGCGATGAGGGCGTAGATAGACCCGAGGGTGAGCCCGCTGACGATGATCTGGAGCGTGTCCATCTAGGCCGGATTATTCACGTCCGCACTCTGCACCCTCACCCCAGCTCTCTCCCTCAGGAGGGAGAGGGAGCCCTTTTGGTTCCCTCGCCCCCGGCGGGGGAGAGGGTCAGGGTGAGGGGGCCTGTCAGACGCGGTGAGCAAATTCATGAATAATGCGCGCTAGGCTGGCGGAATCAGCGGGCAGGCATGACGGTTCTGAGCCGGATCCGGAAGCATGGCCGCGGCGTGGACGATCGCCTCAACCCGGTGGCGCTTCATGATGTCCAGGACCCACCTGCCCGTTGCCATGTCTATCCCCCGGAATGCAACGCTGGATCGGCGCGGAGAAAATAGCATTCATCCATGGGAAGAGCAAGCCGAGCGTGCCGGCTCATCGTTCAAAGGCGACGGTGTTGACAGGAGAGGGAGCGGTGAGTATGGTAGCTCATTCACCCGCGCGCGCGGGGCATATGGCCAACGTGGAGAAACCCGAAGAATTCAACCAAGCAGTGGAAACCTTCTTGCGTGCCCCCCTTCGAGCGTGAGGGCGGGGAGAGGAGCGTATGGCGCATGGCTTGCGATCCGGCCGGGGGAGCCGCATGAACCGCTAACCGAGGTGGCTATGATCATCGATCTGGACTCCCATTTGCGCGAGGAGTACTTCCTGGATGAGGTGTACAAGCTGGACGGGCTCTACGCCCGGTTCACGCCGGTGCGGGTCGGCGACGGCAAGTATCAGGCGGCGAGGTTCAGCCATACTCTCGATCCCGTGAACCCGAAGGCCAGCGCGGTCTTCAGTCACGGTTACATGTACGACCCGAAGCGGAAGTGGCGTGGCGGGGAGCTTGCCGAGCGGCAGGCCGGCGGCTACGACATGGAGCGGCGGCTCCGGGACATAGCCCGCGAGGGCGTGGAGCAGCAGATCCTCTTCCCGACGCTCATGAACATCCCCGCCACGAACTACGGCGGGTTGGGCGCGGCCCTCTGCCGGGGCTACAACAACTGGGTCGCGAAGCTCGTCCGCGGTCACGAGGACCGCCTCTGGCCGGTCGCCATCGCCCCGGCCGGATGCCCGGATGCGATGGCCGGCGAGCTCAGGCGATGCGTCAGGGAGCTGGGAATGAAGGCCGGCCACCTGGTCCCGTACTGCGGCCCGCGCAACCTCAACGACCCGGCCTTCTTTCCGTATTACGCGGCGGCCGAGGAGCTGAACGTGCCGCTCCTCTGCCATCCGAGCAGCCTCGGCGAGCTGACGGACCGGTTCGACAGCTTCTTTTCCATGCACGTGCTCGGACGACCCATGAACTGCACGCCGGCGCTTGTCGCCCTGGTCTGCGGCGGCGTGTTCGAGCGTTTCCCGAAGCTGCGGGTCGCCTTCTTCGAGTGCAGCGCGGAGTGGATCGTCTACTGGATGCACCGCATGGATGATGACTACGAGTGGGCGAAGGAAGATCTCGCGAAGCACCTGAGCATGCCCCCCTCCGAGTACGCGCGGCGGAACTGTTACGTGACCTGCGAGGCTGACGAGAAATTGCTCCCGCTGGCGCTCGCCGAGATCGGCGAGGACCACGTCTCTATGGCCACCGACTACCCGCACTTCGACTCTGAGTTTCCGAACACGGTGGCCGAGCTCAGAGCCCGGGCCGACATCACGGAGAGGCAGAAGGAAAAGATTCTGGGGGAGAACGCCGCGCGCCTCCTTAATTTGTAGCGCGGAGGATCTGCCGTCCAGAATGCCCTTGCCAAACCCTGGCGTCTCAGGTACCGCTACTGGCAAGGCGTGAGCGCAAAAGGAGGAAACGGCCATGATGGTGCATGACTATGACGATACTTCGCTGCTGCTGGTGCTCCAGATCGACCACAGCCGCGTGGCCGGGCTTCTGGCTGCCCACTGGGGAAACGGGGAGTTCGCCGAGCCCAGGCCGTACGCCTCGTTCGTGCTGGCGGCCCAGGAGCACGACTCCGGCTGGTGGAACTGGGAGATCAAGCCCACGCTGAACGCCGAGGGGTTTCCTCCCGATTATCACGGCTTCTGGATGCACCCGGGCGGAGCGATCCCGGCCGGTGTCGTCAAGGACTCCGACGCGCGCGCCAGGGCGTGGGTCTCGTTCTATCGCGATGGCATCGATCGAGTCCGGGAGCAGGACCCCTACGCCGGGCTCCTGATGCTCATGCACGGCACCGGGCTCCTGAGCCAGGGCCACGGGATCCGCCCCAACCTGCCGGACATGCGGAATGACCCCACCGCGCGGAAGTTCCTCGAGGACCGAGAGGCGCTCCGGCAGGAGTTGCTCGCGGAGTTGAGACGGTCGCCGGAGTACCGGGATTACACGACGGACGAGCAGATCTGGGAGAACTTCAAGCTGCTGGAGGTGCTGGACCAGCTCGCCCAGTTCATCTGCAACCGCTACCCGTTCAACAAGACCTCGCG
>CAYJUC010000264.1:0-5910 GCA_964372605.1 uncultured bacterium
GATGCGCCAGACCTTCCGGATCTCTCGGAGCCTGAGAACGGTGGCCATCAGCGAGCGGGACCGCGGAGCCGGGCGGAAGAATCAGCCATAGAAGGTTTCGGCGATGCCGGGCTTATCGTCCGTAGAGGGCTTTGATCACGCCTGACTCTTCCAGCTCGCGCACAAACCTGGGTTCGGCAAAGTCGGACGGGTTGGCCGTCCGGGCCTTCGGGTCCTTTTTCCCCAGGTCATCGAGGATCGTTTTGATCCCTCTGAGCGTCGGATACGGGGCGCGGGGCGTGAGCTTGAGCGCGTATTGCCTGTAGGTCTCCTCCAGACATGGACCCTGGTCTCGGCGCCTATTTCATCGAGCGCCAGCCGGGGATGTAGTCCTCCAGATCGATCCCATCCGAGCCGGGGACGCTGATCTCCTCCGGGTAGTTGGCCTTCCGCGTGGCGTCGATCCCCATCTTCGTCACCAGGTGCGAGCCCCCCGCCGGATCGTACGACGCCGGGTCCAGGGGCGAGCCTTTGGCATGGGTGACCATGAAGATGTCCGTGTCCGCGCGCACGCGCGTGGCGATGGCGTGGAAGACCTCCTCGTCGTTCAGGATGTTCACGTCGTGATCCACCACCACCACGTATTTCAAGAAGGGATCGGCCGCGAAGGCCGCCATGGCCGCATTCTTCGGCTCCCCCTCGATGATCTTCTCGATGGCGACGAAGCAGATAAAGCGGCAACGCCCCGAGGTCGGCATGTGGACGGCCCGGACCTTGGGCGAGGCCAGCTTCACCGCCTTCATGATCGCGGTGCACCGGACGAGCCCGGAGAGGAGCAGGTTGTCCGCGTGCCCCACGAAGCTGGACTGATACAGGGCGTCCCTCCGCATGGTGATGGCCTTCACCTGCACGACGGGGTTGTTCCGCTGCGGGCCGTAGGTCCCGGGATACTCGCCGAAGGGGGCCTCCTTCTTCCGGACGTGAGGGAGGATCTCACATTCGAGCACGATCTCCGCGTGAGCCGGCACCTCGAGGTCCAGGGTCTTGCACTTGACCAGCGGGAGCGGCTCCCCCATGATGCTCCCGGCCACGGCGAACTCGTCGGTCTCCAGCCCCGTGAACGAGAGGCAGCCGATGTAGAAGGCCGGGTGATGGCCGATGGCCACGGCCATCGGGGTGGGTCGATCGCGCCGCTCGTGGGCCTGCCAGATGTAGTGGCCGTGGGCGGTCTCGGAGAGCTGGATCCCGAAGCTGTCCGGCCCGTGGACCATGAGGCGGTAGATGCCGGCGTTGCGCACGCCCGAATCTGGATCGCGCATGATGCCGAAGCCGGCCGTGATGTACCGGCCGGCGTCCTTCTCGTGGTAGGTGAGGATGGGCAGCCTGGTCACGTCGATGTCCTTCCCCGTGATCACGACCTCCTGGACGGGACCGTCCGGGACACGGACCGGGTCCACCAGCTTGTCCTCGCGCGAGCCGTACTCCCGGATGAACTCCGGGAGCGTCCCGTTCTTCAACCCGATGGCCCGGAACAGCCGCCGCGCGTCCGCGTGGACGTTGGTCACGACCGGCAGGTGCGACCCCTTCACCTTCTCGAAGATAACGACGGGGAACTTGCGCTCCTTCTCCAGCCTGGCCAGGATCCCCGTCACCTCGAAGTGCGGGTCCACCTCACGGGTGATCCGAACTACCTGGTCTGGCGATTCCGCCTCCAGCTCCTGAAGGAACGATCTGAGATCTTTCGGCATGGCGTAATCTCCCCGGCCGCTACTTGAGGAAGCTCAGGTCCACGGCCCGCTCAACGCTGATCTTCTCCTGCAGGTATCCGTTGGCGTGGTACCACGCGATCTGCTCCGAAAGGCTTCCCAGAACCAGCTTGCCGTCCGGATCCTGATAGGGAGGGATGGAGGCCTTGATGATCGCGGCCGGCACCTTCGTGTACTTCTCCATGATGGCGAGGATCTCGGGGTCCTGGGCCCCCTTGCTGGCGTAGACCTTGCAGCCCCTGAGATAGGCGTTCATCCAGCGCTGGGCCACGGGGCGACGCTCCTGAATGAACTTCCCCGAGTACATGATGGCGGCGACCTGGAGCGGCGTGAGCCCCTTGACCTGGTCAGGGGTCCGGAAGCGCACGGCGAGCCCGCGCTCCACCAGCCTGGCCGGCCACGGCTCCACGGCGAAGGCCGCGTCGATGGCCTTGGTCTCGAAAGCCGTGACCTGGTTGGGGCTGCCGATGTAGATGATGTCGAGGTCCCGAATGGTGAGGCCCACCTCTTCGGCCATCCTGCCGAGCACGTAGTCCTGGATGATCCCCTTGGCGAGCGCCGCCACCTTCCGTCCCTTGAGGTCCCGAACGCTCTTGACCTGGCCTGAGTCCACCAGGTCCTTCCGGACGGCGAGCAGCGTGAAGCCGTAGCCCGGTCTGACCTGGCCCTTGTCAGCGACGATGCGGAACCCGGCGCCCTGGGCGATGGCGTTGAATAGACCGGCGCTCGGCGACCCGACGGAGACGTCCAGCTCGCCAGCGGTGAGGGCCGGGACCATCTTGGCGGCGGAGGCGAAGCTGGTGAGCTCGTTCCGGATCCCCAGCTCTTTGAAGTACCCCTTCTCGATGGCGATGTAGATCCCGGCGTTGGACAAGACCGGGAGGTCGCCGAGCCTCACGACCTCCTCCTGGGCGCCGGCCGCCACCGGAAGGAGCCCGGCGACCAATGCCAGGCCGAGAAGCCACCCCCACGGACTTCTGTTTCGCTTGTCGTTCCTCATCGTTTTCCTCCTCCGCATGTCTCGAGCCTTCGAGCCCCCCTCACCCTTCCCTCGCCCCCTCCGGGGGCGAGGGAACCAAAAGGGCTCCCTCTCCCTCCTGAGGGAGAGGGC
This sequence comes from uncultured bacterium, assembly GCA_964372605.1. Lineage (GTDB taxonomy): Bacteria > Methylomirabilota > Methylomirabilia > Rokubacteriales > CSP1-6 > CAYJUC01. Next base: position 2,857 of record CAYJUC010000264.1, read on the forward strand.
TCGGGTGAGGGTCAAGGGACAAACAATCTGTCGATCAAGTCAGCCGCCTCTTTGGCGAACATGCCCATCTCCACGCCCTCGCGGAGGAGGGTCTTCGCCGCCATCAGGGTCGCGGCGTCCGGCCACGTGAACTCCGCCGGGAGCAAAAACCCCCGGGTCCGCTGCCAGCCGAGCGTGACCTCCTCGGGCTTCTCGAGCCCGAAGAACTGCTTGGCGTGCTTCCGGAAGTGCGCCTCGTCATTCTGGACGCCCCGGTAGGCTTCGGTCCACGCAGCGCGGAGCTTGGGGACCATCTCCGGGTTCGCCCGGAGCCACGGCTCGAGCCCCGACAGCCAGATCACGGGCAGGACCTTGGTGCCGAGGAGCTTCGTCAGCTCCTCTTTCAACCCCATGAGCACCCGGTACTTTCCCGTGGCCAGGAGTCGGGAGACGTGAGCCTCCCAGATGAGGGCGGCCTCCACGTCACCCTTTTCCAGCACGGCGATGATCGCGGGTGGCGAGCCCATCTTTTTGAGCTGGAAGTCCTTTTCGATGGTGAATCCCCGCTTTCGCATGGAGAAGTCGAACAGGTTGTACATGGTGGTCACTTCCGGGGTCAGCGCCACCGGCTTGCCTTTCAGCTCCTCGACGCTCTTGTACGGGGAGTCCTTTCTGACGAGCATGAACATGTGGGAAGTCTGGTAGGGCTGGATCAGGCGGATCGGAATCCCCCTCAGGTTCGCGCGAAGCGTCGCCTCCGGCGGCATGAGCCCGACGGAGATCGCCTGGATGCCGAGGAGCCGCTGGACCTCCGGGACCGGCGCCCAGCGCGGCTTCATCGTGAACCCGTTCTGCTTGTCGAGCCCCTTGTCGAGGATGTACTGGCCGCCCAGGCCGAAGAGCCCGTCCTGGGGGAGCCCCACCTCGACGGTGGGCAGCTCAGCCGCCCGGACCCGGGAGGCCGGGGCAGGGAGGACCGCCAGAACCGCGAGGAACATGACGGCGCCGATTCGGAGCGTGCGCGAAAATCGTTTCATAGTCATGCCTCCTGCCCCACGAGGTTGAGCACGGCCTGGAGCAACCGCTTTTTCAGCTTGATAAAGTGCGGGTCGTCCACGTCCCGTTCCGGGGGCGGAAACGGGTTGTCGAGCACCTCCGCAACCCTGGCGGGTCGAGCGGAAAATATCACGATCCGATCCCCCATGTACGCCGCCTCTTCCACGTCGTGGGTGACCAGGAGGGCGGTCTGGTTGAGCCGGGCGCAGATCGCCAGGGTGTCCTCGCGCAGCCGGCGCGCCGTCAGCTGGTCCAGCTTGCTGTACGGCTCATCCATGAGGAGAACTTCGGGCTCGATGACGAGCCCGCGGGCCAGGCCCACCCGCTGGCGCATCCCCCCGGAGAGATAGAGCGGATACTGCTTGCGGAACTCCAGCAGGCCGACCAGCCCGAGATATTTGTGAATCCGCGTTTCCCACTCCGGCTGCGGCACCCCCATCCCCTTGAGGGCGAACGTCAGGTTATCCTCCACCCGCTTCCAGTTGAGCAGGCGCGGATCCTGGAAGACGTATCCCAGCCGGGGAAGCGCGTTGCCAGATCCCCGGGAGTTGGAGACGACCGCCACGCTGCCCTGGTCCAGGCGCTCGAGCCCTGAGATGACATTCAGCAGCGTGGATTTGCCGCAGCCCGACGGACCCAGGAGGCACGTGATGCCGTGCTCCCGCGTGTCGAAGGAGACCCCGTCCAGGACCAGCATCTGCGTGCCGTCTTCCCGGGGGAAGAACTTCACGGCCTGGTCCACGCGCACGAACGCCATCTGCCGTTTCTCCAACCCCCCCTCACCCTTCCCTCTCCCCCTCCGAGGGGGAGAGGACTCAAGGTGAGGGGGTTATCTCCAGGCTTCGGCCCGGGGCCGCCACCGCGTCGCGGCGCGTTCCAGCCAGCCGATGATCCCGAACTCGATGATGATCATGACCACCAGGAAGGTGATGGCCCAGGCGAGCACCACTTTCATCGAGAAGACGTTGAAGCCCCGGACCACCTGATAGCCGACCCCGTTGCTGAAACCGAACATCTCCACCACGACGACGACTTTCCAGGCCAGCCCCAGACCGTACCGGACCGCCGCCAGGATGTGCGACACGAGCTGGGGGAGGATCACGTCCACGACCTTCGACCACGAGCTGGCGTGGAAGGCCTTGCTCATGTCGATCAGATCTTTGTCGATGGATTTGGTGCCCTGCCAGATGCTGATGGCCAGCATGGGGGCGATCGTCACGGCCACCGCCGCGTAGGCGCTCAACTCCGTGAGGCCGAAGAACATGATCATGAGGACGGCCCAGATCAGCCCCGGCATGGTGAGCCCCAGGATGACCGGCGGCTCGAAGAAGCTCTCCAGGCCCCGCAACGTCCCCATCAGAATGCCCAGGGGGATGCTGGCGATCATCGCGACGCCGAAGCCGACCAGGACGCGACGAAGGGTGGCTCCCATCTCCCCGAAGAAATCCCCTGTGGTGATGATGGTCGCCACTTCTCTGAAGGTCTCCCACGGCTTCGGGATCAGAGTGGGCGGGAATACCAGGGTGAGGAGCCACCAGGCGAAGAGCAAGGCCGCGAGGGAGCCGATCCGGAGCCCGGCGTCCCGGAGCGCTTCACGAAGGGGGCCCGCCTTCAGCCGGGGCGTGGCCACCGCGCGCTCGGTGGTCCACTCGGCCAGCACGCGCTCCTCTTTGGCCATCACAGATCTCCCCTCACCCTTGTTTCCCCCTCACCATTCCCTCTCCCCGTCGCGGGGGAGAGGATTAAGGTGAGGGGGCCGGACGCTATTCCTCTATATTAGGGCTCTCGCTGTCCAGAAACTGGCTGGCGCAGTACGGGCAGAGCAGGGGAATCCCCTTCCCACGCAGCTCTTCCCGGTGGCAGTAAAATCGGTCCTGGCAGTGCGGGCAGGTGACCCAGAAGATCCGCGCCACAGTTTCCTTCCCGTTCGAGCGCGGGCTATGCCCGCGCAACCCCCGGGGGGGAGGTTCGGAAGGGGGGCGTGCCCCCCTCCGAGCAATTAAGAAAGGTAACGGCATG
>CAYJUC010000265.1:0-5768 GCA_964372605.1 uncultured bacterium
AAGCGACCGGCTTGAGACCCAGCGCCGAGCGGACCTTGGCCTCCAGGTCGGCCAGGACCTTGGGGTTCTCCCTGAGGTACCTCTTGGCGTTCTCCCGCCCCTGGCCGATCCGCTCGTTCTTGTACGAGAACCAGGTGCCGGATTTCTCCACGAGCTCCTGGGCTACGGCCTGGTCCAGCACGTTTCCTTCCTTGGAGATCCCCTCGCCGTAGATCATGTCGAACTCGGCCTCCCGGAACGGCGCCGCGAGCTTGTTCTTGACGACCTTGACTTTGGTGTGGATGCCCACGGACTCGGTCCCGATCTTGATGGCATCCATGCGCCGGATGTCGAGGCGCAGCGAGGCGTAAAACTTGAGCGCCCGGCCCCCGGGCGTGGTCTCGGGCGAATTGTGGACGACGACTCCATCGACCAGGTAAGTGTGGTTGCCTTCGACTTCGAGATCGAAGCGATGCGTACTCCGCGTGCGGGGTTTCACGTACCGGCGCACGACACGAGCCGGAACCGCGCGAAGCCGTTCGCGACCCGCCAAATGAACGTCGCTGACGTCCGAATGCCACGCGAACTTACCGCGCTCGCTCGGATGGAGCTTGTAGTCCCTGGAGGGGTGCAAATACGGAGCGATGAGCGAGTGAAGGCGCGCTGTCTGTTCCGAGCTGAACCAGAAACCGCGCCCGTCATCACGGGGCCGCCCGACTCCCAGTCGTTCGAACAGCGCCATGACTCGCTCTCGGGACTCGCGAGACAGAGCTGTGTTGTAAAGCACTGCCTTCCCTTTGCCCCACCGAGCGTAGGATCCCGCAAACGACCCGTCATCGCTGTACCACACGGCGAGACCCCGCGCGTCCAGGCGATCGAGGACCGAACCGGTCGCGATCCGAGAGCGGTTCGCGCCATAATATTCCGCGACCAGATCCGCCAGAGCCGGCATCGCCACTGTGTCAAAGCCGAATCCATTCCCGACCCTTTTGATCGGTCGGGAGAACGGCTCAAGCATCCGGTGCTTCCACTGGAGATAATCCTTCTGCGCCGTCCCATGCCCGACCCGAAAGCTCGCCGCGTGAACACCGACCCTCCGAATGGAGCCGTCGCCGAAGCTTCCACCAAGCAGCACCTGCCACTGGTCGTCAGTCAAAACGTAGTCCTTGACCACAGCCAGCACCTCGCTCCCCACGTCCAGGTTGCCGGCTCTGACGGGTCCCCGGGGAGTGAAGATGACGTGGTTTTCGGTCACCCCAAACCGCCGGCTCCCGGACGGCCCCCCTTCCACCTCGAACTGCAAGAAGTGATCAGCGCGGCCATTGTCGAACCAATTGACAACTCGACGGGGCTCGATTCGTCCTGTTTCCGGATCATAGGACAGCACCTCGACCGGGAGGCGCTGGTTCACAATCTTGCCGATCTTCTCGCTGCTCCCATCGGCAAGGGTGACCCCGGCAGAGTAGTGCAGGCAGCCAAACATGATTCCGATCTTTTCCCTGAGCTGGTTGATGAAGATCACCGCGCCCCCGGAGCGCGAGATGGCCGCCGTGAGCTTCCTGAGGGCCTGGGACATGAGGCGGGCCTGAAGGCCGGGGAGCGAGTCGCCCATCTCCCCATCCAGCTCGGCGCGCGGGACCAGGGCCGCCACCGAGTCGATGACGATCACGTCCACCGCGTTCGAGCGCACCAGCGTCTCGGCGATCTCCAGCGCCTGCTCGCCGGTGTCTGGCTGGGAGATCAGGAGATCGTCGGTGTTGACCCCGATGTTCCTGGCGTAGATCGCGTCCAGCGCGTGCTCGGCGTCGATGAAAGCCGCAGTCCCCCCGAGACGCTGGGCTTCGGCGATGACGTGGAGCGCCAGCGTGGTTTTCCCCGACGATTCCGGGCCGAAGATCTCGGTGACCCGCCCTCGCGGGATCCCCCCGATCCCCACGGCCACGTCCAGAGAGAGGGAACCGGTGGGAATCACCGACACCTCTTCCAGCGCGCCGGACGCCCCAAGGCGCATCACGGCGCCCTTCCCGAACTGCCGCTCGATCTGGGAAATCGCCAGCTCCAGCGCCTGACGCCGGTCGTTCTTGACCTCAGCCATGCTGCCCTCCTCGATCACAGCGGGCCGTTACACAACGGAGCGGGAATAACGCGACAACGATTACGTCATTGTAGGGGCGACGCGCGCGAAAAGTCAATTTACCCTCGCGTTCCGGCTCAGTTATGAGCCGCCGCCGGACCGAAGTCAATGCCACAAAATGGATACTACGTCCTGCCGAACGGAAAGATTTTGAGCTCGGTGTAGCGCGGGCCGGCCGGAGAGAGATCGCTCCGCATGAGGGAAAGCGCCTTCACGTCGAGAGTGCCGAACTCCTTTTGCTCGCCCCGGGCGAGCGCCTCGGAGAGCGCGGAGAGGCCGCTCGGCGTCCGAGCCCGACCAATGGTCAGGTGCGGGGAGAACGGGCGGTCCTCTGGCGGAACGGCGCGCCGGGCCAGCGCTCTTTCGACCCGCGCGTGAAGGTTCTTCGACTCCTCCACGCCGGCCGACGCTCCAATCCAGAAGACCCGGGGGCGGGCCAGCCCCGGGAACGCCCCCAGCCCATGAAAGCCCAGGGTGAATGGGGCAGTCCCCTCCGTGGCTTCGGCCAGCCCCTCCTGAACCAGCTCCAGCTCCGCGGGGGCCCGCTCGCCGAGAAACTTCAGGGTGAGATGGAGCTGATGGGGGAGCACCCATCGCACCGAGGAGGCCAGCGGCCGGAGGCGGGCGATCTCTTCGGCCACGCGGGCCCGGACCTCCTCGGTCAGCAGGATCGCCACGAACGCGCGGATCTGCTCCCTCACCTCGCCTGTTTTTTGTAGAACTGGACGAGAGCCACGACGTCCTGCCAGACCAGCCGGCCGATGGGCCCCGAGCTATACTGGGCCACGGCGATGGTCGCGTCCGGTCTCAGGAGAAAGCCGGTGGCGTGGAGAATTCCCCGCCGCTCCTCGTAGAACGCGCCGAGCCTGGCGGCCGTCTCCTTGAAGGGAAGACCGTACCCCACCGGGTAGGTGAGCCCCAGCTCCTGAACTGTCTCGCGGGCCTTGTCAATGGGGTCCGTGGACGCCGCCGCGACTTTGATCCCCTCGCCGTCCAATCGCTCCCGCGCTCGCTCGAACGCAGCCAACTGCTGCTTGCAGTAGGGTCACCAGTGGCCGCGGTAGAAGAGCGCCACCCCATAACCGGGGGCGAGGGCGCCGGGAAGCGCCAGGGTCCCCCCGCTGACCAGGGAGAGGCTCAGATCGGGGAAGCGGTCCCCGGTGTCCAGGATCGTCGTCCCTTCGCGCGCCATCTCACTCTCCTTTCATGCGGTCAGCAGATGCCGGCGGAGCAGGTCGAGGGCCTGCTGGCTGGACTGCCACTTGATGGACTCCCGGTTGCCGGAAAAAAGAAAGCGGTGGGACCGGGCGCCGTCGCTACTGGCCAGCCCGATGAACACGGTCCCCACGGGCTTCGCGGGAGTGCCGCCGTCCGGCCCGGCCACCCCGGTGATGGCGAGAGCCAGGTGGCTCCCGCTCATCTCGCGGATGCCGCGGGCCATCGCCTCGGCCACGGGAGCACTCACCGCGCCGTGGGCTGCCAGGAGCTGGCTCGGGATTCCCAGGAGCTCCTCCTTGGCCCGGTAGGAATACACGACCACACCGCGCTCGAAGTAGACCGAGCTGCCGGGCACGTTGGTGATCCGGTGGCCCAGGAGGCCGCCGGTGCACGACTCGGCGACGCTCAGGGTGAGTCGCCGATCTCGCAGGAGACGGCCCACCACCGCCTCCAGGGTCTCCTCGTCCTTGCCGTAGCAGTCCCCGCCCAGCGCCCCGAGGACCGCCGCCTCCAACTCGCCGAGCGCCGGCTTTCCCGTGCTGAGGCGCACCAGGATCTCCCCATCCCCCGGAGGGCAGCTCACGCTGACGCCCCGGCCGAGCCACGGCGCGAGCCGCCTCTCGACGTCGGCGAGATCGATCCCGGCGCAGCGGAGCGTTCGGATGAGCGCACCGGTCATCGCGGCCACCCGAAGAGGGCGCGGCTCCCCGAGAGGAGGACCAGCGTGTAGGCGCCGGCCACCAGGTCGTCCAGCATCACGCCGATTCCGCCGGGAAAATGCTGGCTCTGGCGGGCGGGGAACGGTTTGACGATATCGAAGAGACGGAAAAGCACGAAGGCTAGAAGAAGCACCAGCGGCGCCCGGGGAAGCGTGAGAACCGAAAGAATCATCCCCGCCACCTCGTCGATCACCACCTGGCCCGGATCCTTCCGCCCCAGCAGTCGTTCGGAGCGGGTACTTGCCCACACTCCCAGAAGGATCACGAACACGAGGGTCAGCAGAAGGGAGGACAAAGAAAACGGGATCAACCAGAGGGCCACCAGCGCGACCAAGCTTCCCGCGGTGCCGGGAGCCACCGGAGCGTAGCCAGCGCCTGCCGCGGTGGCGATGCCAAGGGCCAGGCGATCCTGAACCCGGATGGCCTACACCTATGTGGCGGGCACCCGGGCTGGTGCCTCGCCCGCCTCAAGAGGGTCTGGCGCCCGGGCTGCGCCTCGCCCGACCTGCTCCGTTGCGGCAACCACCTCACCCACTAGCTCGTACCCTTCCACCTCGACGATCCTGACACTGGCAAAGCGCCCTGGAGCCAACGAGCGGTCGCGGAGATAGACGACCCCATCGATCTCGGGGGCCTGACCCGCCGTGCGCCCTTCCCAGGGAAACTCGGGATCCTCGCTGGGACCATCCACCAGGACGGTCTGAACAGAGCCGTAGAGCGCCTTCTGCCGCTCCCAGGCGATCCGATCCTGACACTCCTGGACGATTCGAGCCCGCTCTGCCGCGACCTCGGCGGGAACCTGGTCCGGCATGGCGGCGGCGGGAGTCCCCTCTTCTACTGAATAGGTGAAGACCCCCAACCGGTCAAAGCCTACCTCCTGGATGAACGTGAGGATGGTCTCGAAAGCTGATTCGGTCTCTCCGGGGAACCCCACGAGCAGTGTGGTCCGGAGCGTCAGGTCGGGAATGGCCTGGCGGAATGACTCGAAGATCGCCTGCATCCGGCTCGCGGTGACCCCCCGGCGCATCGCGCGGAGGATTCTGTCGTCGGCGTGCTGGATCGGCATGTCGAGATAGGGGAGCACGCGAGCCCGGGCCCACTTGGCGAGCAACCGGTCATTGACGTGGGCCGGGTGGAGGTACATCGGCCGGATCCACGGGATCGCGGTCTCTGAAAGCGCCAGCAGCAGGTCTCCGATGTCGCCGTTCCCGCGAAGATCCTTCCCGTAGGCGAGCGTGTCCTGGGAGACCAGGATCGCTTCCTGGATCTCCTTCCCGGCGAGCGTCTGGACCTCGGCCACGATGTCCTTCAGCGGGCGGCTCCGGTGCTTGCCGCGGAACTGGGGGATGGCGCAGAAGGCGCACCCCATGTCGCATCCCTCGGCGATCTTCACGTAGGCGTAAGGCGCGCGCTGGGTGAGGAGGCGCGGCGTCGTCGCTTCGTAGAGATACCCCGGCGGCGCGCCTGAGACCCAGTCGCGCCGTCCCGCCGCCTGGCCGACGAGCTCCACGATCCGGTGCAGCTCGCTGGTCCCCAGGATGGCGTCCACCTCGGGGATCTCGGCCAGGATTTCTCCACCGTACCGCTGGGAGAGACACCCCGTGACAATCAGCGAGCACCCGCCCGCAGGTATCATCTCCCGCCCGGCCTTCGGCCCCCCAGATATCATCTCCCGCCCGGCCTTCGGCCCCCCAGATATCATCTCCCGCCCGGCCTTC
>CAYJUC010000266.1:0-5885 GCA_964372605.1 uncultured bacterium
AGGCCACGGCCTGCCCCTCGCGAGAGGCGACGGTTCCCCCGGCCAGAGCGCAGCGGAAGAAGTGGATCGCGACGGTCCTCTCAGGGTAGGACCATGTGACGGTGTCGAGCCTCTCGCCGACTTCGATCTCCACCCCTAGCTCCTCCCGCAGCTCGCGCTTGAGGCACTCCTCCAGGTTCTCCCCCGGCTTTCGCTTCCCGCCCGGAAACTCCCAGAGCCCGGCCAGGTGCGGGCCCTGGGTGCGCTGGGTGATGAGATAGCGGCCTCCCTCCCGGATGACAGCCGCGGCCACCTCGACGGTCGGAATCTCGCTCATCGCGCGCCGTCCAGCGGATAGCTCTTGCAGAAGCCCTGCATCGGGCAGGGGAGGCAGAGCGGTTTTCGGGGGGTGCACCAGGTGGCGCCGAAATCCATCAGCGCCTGGTTCCAGTCGTAGGCCTTTCCCTTCGGGATCAGCGCCTCCGCGAGCGCCCACAGCGGTTGATCTCCCCTGAGCCGCTTCACCCGCTTGGCCCCGAGGAAGATCCGCCCGAGCACGCGCCGCACGTTGGTGTCGAGAATCGCGGCGTCCTTTTTGTAGGCGAAGGAGAGAATGGCGCCGGCCGTGTACCTGCCGATCCCCTTGAGCGATCGGAGCAGCTTGGGGTCATCGGGGATCCGGCCGTCGTAGCGGGCCAGGGTCTCGCGGGCGATCCCGCGCAAGTGGACCGGCCGGATGTTGTACCCCAGCGGATACCAGACCTTCTTCACTTCTGCGGCAGGGGCCCGGGCCAGATCGGCCAGGGTCGGGTACCGGACGAGAAACTCGTGGTACTTGGGGATGACCCGATCCACCTGCGTCTGCTGGAGCATGATCTCGGAGACGAGAATCCTGTACGGATCGCGCGTCTTCCGCCAGGGCAGGTCCCGCTGGTGCCGGCGGTACCACGAGAGCAGGCGGCGCTGGAACCGGAGGCGGAGGGCCCGTTCAATCTTCATCTTCTCTGAAGCGGGTGACGGTGAAGCGGAAAAGGCGGATCGCTTCGTGGGGCGCGATTCCCGCCTTCTCACGCGCGATGGAGAGCTGCCTGGCAATGGTGGCGACCCCTTCGATGCCGGGCAACAGGACTCCCCGCCTCCCGCCGGCCTCCACCACCACGCCGTACTGCTCCGGATCCAGGTCGGCCTCTGCGCTGATGGGCTGAAGATGGCTCAGGATGTCCACTTCGTAGTTGAGGTAGAGGAGCTCGCGCGGTCCCACCGGAGGAAAGCGGGGATCGCCGGTCGCGGCGGAGATGGCATTGGCGATGATTTCCTCGGCGAGACTGATCCTGGTCGGGGACAGGGTGCCGATGCAGCCGCGAAGCTCTCGCTTGATCCTGAGGGTGACGAACGCCCCTTTCCGCTCGGTCAGATCGGGAGGAAGCACACCGGGAGGCGCGATAATCTCACGGGCCTGCACGTAGCGTTCGACTGCCAATCGCGCCAGCTCGAGCGGCAGCGCCATCCGCCCCACCTCCTGCTCGCACGTATTCTGTGGGACGCGCGGGGGTTTGGCAACCCCCACGGTCACCCTCACCCCGACCCTCTCCCTCACGAGGGAGAGGGAGCTTCTTCGGTTCCCTCGCCCACGGCGGGGGAGAGGGTTATACTCTTTTCATGGGGACCCGACTGGCGCTTCACGCGATTCACCAGGGACTCGGCGCGGTCTTCGACGACCGCTGCGGGTGGGAGCTGCCGCTTCACTACGGCGACCCGGAAGCGGAGCACCGCGCGGTTCGGGAGACCGCCGGGCTCATCGACCGCTCGCTCGCCGGCAAAGTCGAGGTCACCGGACGCGACCGGGTGAGTTTCCTCCAGGGAATGCTCACCAACGACCTCAAGATCCTCGAGCCGGGTCGGGGATGCCCGGCCGCGTTCCTCGACGCCCACGGCAAGGTGCAAACCCTCCTCTCTGTCTTCGTGGCCGCCGACCGGCTGCTTCTGGAATTGCCCCCGGCCATGGCCGGGAAAACGCTCCAGCTCCTGGACAAATTCCTGATCTCCGAGAAGGTAGAGCTCGCCGACGTCACCGAGGCGTTCGCGTGTTTTTCCCTTCAAGGACCGGCCGCGGCGCGCGTGCTGGGCGAGCTCACGGGCTCGCCTGTTTCTCTCGAACCGTACTGCCACGAAGAACGACAGGCGGACGGCGTGGCGACGCGGATCATCCGTGTGGACGAGACGGGGGAGACGGGGTTCCACTGCTGGGCGCCGGCCGAGCACGGGCCCGCGGTCTGGGCCAGGCTCCTCGGGGCGGGCAAGCCGTCCGCGCTTCGGCCAGTCGGTCTTGCCGCGCTGAACAGTCTCCGCGTGGAAGCCGGCGTCCCCTGGTACGGCCACGACGTGGACGAGAGCGTGTTGCTTCCGGAGATTCCCCTCGACCCGCTCGTCTCCTACACCAAGGGGTGCTATATCGGCCAGGAGATCGTGGCGCGCGTCAAGTACCGCGGCCACGTCAACCGCCTGCTCTCCGGCTTTGTCCTGGACGGCAACCGCGTGCCCGCGTTCGGCGCGCGCGTCGTGAAGGACGGCGCCGCAGTCGGCCGGATCACCAGCGCCGTTCACTCGTTCTCGCTTCGCCGGCCCATCGCGCTCGGCTTCGTCAGGCGCGAATGGGCGGAGCCCGGAACCGACGTCACGATCCACGACGAGAACCTGACCCTCCCCGCTCGGGTTTCGGCGCTTCCGTTCTACCGCCGCGGCCCGGCGTGAACGGGATCCTCTCATGACTGTTCGCGCCAATCGTCTCGCCGAAGAGACCAGCCCCTACCTGCTCCAGCACGCGCATAATCCCGTGGACTGGTACCCGTGGGGGCCCGAAGCGTTCGAAAAGGCCAGAGCCGAGGACAAGTCGATCCTCCTCTCCGTGGGCTACTCGGCCTGTCACTGGTGTCACGTCATGGAGCGGGAATCGTTCGAGGATGCGGAGACCGCCGCGCTGATGAACGACCTCTTCGTCAACATCAAGGTGGACCGGGAGGAGCGCCCGGACGTGGACCAGATCTACATGCAGGCGGTTCAGGCCATGACCGGCCACGGCGGCTGGCCCATGACCGTCTTCCTCACCCCGGAGGGCGTTCCGTTCTACGGCGGCACCTACTTTCCTCCCGAAGACCGCCACGGGCTCCCCTCGTTCAGCCGGCTGCTGCAGTCGGTGGCCGACGCCTACCGGAACCGCCGCGGCGCCGTCGTCGAGTCGGGCCGTCAGCTCGTGGATCGGATCCGCCAGAGCGAACGGCTCAAGGGATCGACCCAGCTTCTGACCGACGAGATCCTGTTCTCGGCGTTCTCCGGGCTCTCGGGCGAGTTCGACGAGCGCGAGGGCGGGGTCGGGAACGCGCCCAAGTTCCCCCAGCCGATGAACTGGGACTTCATGCTCCGCTTCTGGAAGCGCACTGGGAACGCGCGGGCCATGGAGATGCTCCGGCTCACGCTCACCAGGATGGCCCGCGGCGGGATCTACGACCAGATCGGCGGAGGCTTTCATCGTTACTCGGTGGACCAGCACTGGCTCGTCCCCCACTTCGAGAAGATGCTCTACGACAACTCCCAGCTCGCCCGCCTCTACCTCCACGCGTGGCTGGCCACCGGAGAGCGCGAGTACCGCCGGGTCTCCGAGGAAACGCTCGATTACGTCAGGCGGGAGATGACCCACCCGGACGGCGGGTTTTTCTCCACTCAGGACGCGGATTCCGAGGGGCACGAGGGGAAATTTTTCCTCTGGAGCCCCGACGAGATCCGGCAGGTCCTGGGCGCCACCGACGAGGCCCGAGCCGCGTCGAGCTACTGGGGCGTGGACGGGGGGCCCAACTTCGAGGGGAAGAACATCCTCTGCGTGCCGCTGGACCCGTCCGACGTTGCCGCGCGCCTGGGGTTGTCCGAAGCGCGGCTGGCCGATCTGATTGCCGGAGCCCGGGCGAAGCTTTACGCGGCCAGGGAACAGCGGGTTCATCCCGGGCGGGACGAGAAGGTGCTGGCCGGATGGAACGGGATGATGTGCCGCGCCTTCGCGGAGGCCGGGCGGGCCCTGGGGCGGGCGGATTATACGGCGACCGCCGTGCGGAACGCGGAGTTCGTGCTCCGGGCGATGCGCCGGGACGGCCGGCTCCTCAGGACGTGGAAGGACGGGGAGGCGAAGCTCCTGGCGTACCTGGAGGATTACGCCATGGTGGCCGACGCGTGCCTCGCCGTCTACGAGGCCACGTTCGACCGCCGCTGGCTCGACGAGGCCAGGGGGCTCGCCGAAGAGCTGATCCGGCTCTTCTGGGACGAGCGCGAGGAGGGATTCTTCGACACAGGGCAGGACCACGAGGCGCTGGTGGTGCGACCGCGCAATCTCTTCGACAACGCCGTCCCCTGCGGAAGCTCGGTGGCCGTCGAGGTTCTCCTGCGACTGGCGATCCTGATCGGGGAGGAGCGGTACGAGCGGCTCGCGCTCAGCGCCATCCGGCCCATGGCCGAGCTCATGAGTCGCTACCCGACGGGATTCGGCCGCTTTCTCTGCGCGCTGGACTTTCACCAGGGGCCTGTGGTGGAGGTGGCGCTGATCTGGCCGCACGGGGCGGGCGCGGAACGGCTCCAGCCGTTGCTCGACGAAGTATTCGGTCGCTATCTTCCCAACCGGGTGGCGGTGGGCGCGGCCGATGGCGATCGAACGGCCTCCACCGGCATCCCGCTGCTCGAGACCCGCCCGGCGGTCCAGGGGAAACCCACGGCCTACCTCTGCCAGCGCTACGTCTGCCAGGCGCCAACCACCGACCCCAGCGAGTTGTCCCGCCAGCTTCAGGAGGCGTGACGGGGTCCGGGCGGCGCGCTATAATACAGTCTGCCCGCCGCGGGGGGAGGTCTTCTGAGAACCGGGTGCGGCCCGGGACCCCTCGAACCTGATCTGGGTCATGCCAGCGAAGGGAACGTGGCGGGTGGATGCAGCTCATCGAGATCGCGGACCGCGCCCACCGGGTGCGGTTTTTGTTTCAACCATGGAGATCACGGTCAACGGGAAGGCGATGGAGGTGGAGGAGGGGATCACCATCGAGCAGCTCCTCCGCCAGTTGAACGTGCGGATGGAATTCACCGCCGTCTCCCTCAATCGGGAGATAGCCAGGCGGGCGACCTTCGGTAGCACGCGGCTTCGGGCAGGGGACTGGGTCGAAATTGTCCGTCCCGTGGGTGGCGGGTAAAAGGAGGAGACCATGAACGACGCGCCATTGGTGTTCGGCGGAAAGGAATTTCACTCGCGTCTCATCGTGGGGACCGGGAAATATTCGAGCTTCGAGCTGATGCGGGAGGCCATCGAGGCCTCCGGGGCCCAGATCGTGACTGTCGCAGTCCGCCGCGTGAACCTCCCTGGCCAGGGAGAATCGCTGCTGGACTATATCGACCCCGCCCGCTACACGCTTCTCCCCAACACCGCCGGCTGCTACACCGCCGACGAGGCGGTGCGGACCGCCTATCTGGCGCGCGAGGCCGGATTGGGGGAGATGGTGAAGCTGGAGGTCATCGGCGACCAGCGGACTCTCTTTCCCGACGTGCAAGGGCTCCTGGAAGCCACGAAGACCCTGGTCCGCGAGGGGTTCATCGTGCTCCCCTACACCAACGACGATCCGGTGCTGGCTCAAAGGCTCGTGGATGCAGGCGCCGCCGCGGTGATGCCGTTGGGCGCCCCAATCGGCTCTGGCCTCGGCCTCAGAAACCCGTACAACATCAAGATCATTCTCGAGAACAGCACGGTTCCGGTCATCGTGGACGCCGGAGTCGGGACCGCGTCTGATGCGGCCATCGCCATGGAGCTGGGCTGCGACGGGGTCCTCATGAACACCGCCCTCGCCGGCGCCAAGGATCCGGTCGCCATGGCACAGGCCATGCGG
>CAYJUC010000267.1:0-5876 GCA_964372605.1 uncultured bacterium
ATGGCCGATAGCGCGTCAGAATCGCGGGGGGCGGTCAATCACCCGGACAGTCTAATCCGACTTTTCTAGTGGCCCGCGTCGTCTTCCCTTCAGAGAGGAGATCACATGAGCCGAGATAACGCGCAGGAGTTCAGGTGCGACGTGGTATCGGAAACGGTGCTGATCCGTCTCCGTCGATTGAACGGTTTTGGACAACCCCGAGGATATTTCGTTCAGTGTAACCAAACCGAGTGTCAGTACGTTGATGAGAACAAGCCGCCCTGTCCACTGCACATCGGCATGTTCTCCGAGGAGATCAGGGCCGCGGAGCAAGCGCGGGGCCGCACGGACAAATAGGAAAAATACCCGCCGCAGGAGAGAAATTAACTGGTGGGCAGGGCCAGAATTGAACTGGCGACACCAGGATTTTCAGTCCGACCTTGGGGGGGTCATAAGGCTACAGAAACATGCGCTCTTCATGGGCACAATTTGGGCGCACTTTCATTGAATGACCTGATCCGCGGGCTGCCACCCCTGCGCCGTGGCTGGCCGCGCGAGACTGCCCCCAGCCCCTTGCACGGTGTGCCCCAATTTCGCGCTTGACTCCGCCTTCAGCCGCGGTGTATCAGCATGACTCAGATGGAAGCCCACTCCGGCCACGGCGTCTGCCATCCTCGAGAACTTCGTCGGCGAGACCCCTTGGGTTCACCTCGACATCGCGCCGGCACCGCCTGGGGCGAGGACCAGCGGCGGGTCCCGCCCTACCTCCGCAAGGACTTGGCGACCGGCGTCCGCCTGCTCCACGAAGTTCCGCCGCGGCCTATGAGCCGACGAAGCGGTAGCGGTTGAGGCTTAGGGCGGCGATCAGGAGGGGACCATGCTGGTGAAGCAAGCGCTCAAGACCGGGCTCATAACCGGCCTGTTGATGTCGGGTATCGCCTTCGCCATACACCTCTGGTGGGGCAGCCTGAATGTCCTCTGGCCGATGGCCTTCGTCCCGCTGTTCACAACCGGAGTCTACGCAGTGCATCGGGCCGGCCGGCTTATGACGGACACCCGTCGGGCCACTCTGGCCGGAGGGGTGGCCGGGCTGGCCGCCGCAGTGGTGACCGTAGTGGCGATCATACTGCTGTCGATCCTTGGAACCACGGTCGTCCCCTCTCGCATCCCTTTTTGGAGTCTGGCCCAGGTGCTCCTGGACAGCCCCTTCTTCATCCCTCCAAACGTGTTGTTCTTCGATCTGCCACGGCCGCTGCCGTTTCCATGGGTCTTCAACCTGACAAGGCCCGACGGAGTGCTGGTTTCCCGCATCCCCTGGACCCTGCCTCTGTTCCTACCGCTGGGGGCGCTCTTGGCTGCACTCCAGGCCTGGCTCTACCACGCTCTGGGTCCGCAGACGAATCTCGGCTTGCGCTCAGCAGAGTGGATCGCCAGGAGGCGGGCCAGCTTCCAGGTCAAGCTCCTGGTCGGTTTCTTCAGCCTGGGCGTGATGATCTTCGCCGTGGGATGGCTCGGCTTCGCCGTGACGAATGAGATGCACGTGCAGACCCACGCAGGACGCGCAAGACAGCACTGGCTCGACCACGCCCTGCGGTTACAGAACAACCTCCGGGCCCAGTCCGAGGCCTTCTCCCGCCTGTCAACCCCCCCGAATGAAGCCGCTCTGCAAGAGGTCTCCACCCTGAGCAAGCGGATCGGGGCCGAGCTGACCCACCTGAAAACCTTCCCGCCTCCCGCGCACCCGCTTGGCGCCTTCGGCACGATCGGCTCCGCCCTTTTCAAGGAGGGCAAGGAGCGCCTGCCGGCCGTGCGCGAGGCGGACAGCCGTTTCGGCGACTTGAACAGGGCCACGACGCGCATGATCGAGCTGTATCGCGGGGGCAACAGTGCCGGCGCGCAGGCTCTGCTGGTCTCCCTGGGGCCGCTGCAGCGGGCAGTGACGGCACCCCTGTGGGAGTTGACCAACGACTTGAACGCCGACGTGGTGCGGTGGGTGGCCGCCATCGATGATAAGAGCCACGTAGAGCTACTCGCCATCATGCTCCTGGTGCTGCTCGCGACCGGCATCGCTTTTCCCCTGGGATACCTCTTCTCGCAGGTCGTCGTCCGGCCCGTGAACGAGGTTGGCAGGGGTCTCGAGCGCGTCGGCTCCGG
The DNA here is from genome assembly GCA_964372605.1 of uncultured bacterium. Lineage (GTDB taxonomy): Bacteria > Methylomirabilota > Methylomirabilia > Rokubacteriales > CSP1-6 > CAYJUC01. The sequence continues at coordinate 2,134 of CAYJUC010000267.1, forward strand.
GGATTTCTCGACCAAGGTCCGGGTGGAGAATCGCGATGAGCTCGGCGAGCTGGCCGAGCACGTCAACAAGATGAGCGCGGAGCTGGACCGGCTGTACGCGGAGCTACAGGTCCTGAACGAGAACCTGCAGCAAAAGGTCAACGAGCAGCTCCAGGAAATCGAGCGCGCGCGGGAGCTGAAGCGCTACCTCTCGCCCCAGGTGGCCGACTCGATCATCTCCGGGCAGAGCGATGTGAAGCTGGGCAAGACCCGCAAGAACCTGACCGTCTGCTTCGCCGATATCCGAGGCTTTACCGGCATCTCGGAACGGACGGAGCCGGAGGAGCTGATCGACCTGCTGAACGAGTACTTCGCCGCCCAGACCGAGATCGTCTTCAAATATGGCGGCACGCTCGACAAGTACTACGGCGATGGCATGATGGTCTTCTTCGGCGACCCGATCCCCTACACCGATCACGCCGAGCGAGCGGTCCGGATGGCCCTGGAGATGCGCGGGAAGCTGCCGGAGCTGCAAAAGCAGTGGTTCATGCGCCAGCAAGAGCGCTTGAACATCGGGATCGGGATCAGCACCGGCTACGTCACGGTGGGCAACATCGGCTCCCCCGCGCGACTGGACTACACGGTCATCGGCAACAACGTCAATCTCGCGTCGCGACTGGCCGACACTGCGGCCCCTGGCCAGATCCTGATCACCGAGCGGACGATGGTCCAGATCCAGGAGGTCGTTCAAGCCCGTGAGCAGGGGGAGATGACGGTCGAAGGGAGCGCCCGGCCGGTGCGGATTTACGAAGTCCTCGGCCCCAGGCTCCCTCTCTCTGTGGGAGAGGGTGGCCCGGCGTAGGCACGGCTTAAACGGAAATGAATCCGTGCTCGATTAGTTTCGGAACTAGCTCTTCCAGCCCGTGAATCAGGACTTTGGGCCGCGCCGCTCGTAACGTTTCCTCGTCGTTGTAAGAAAAGCCCGTCGACAGCGCCACCGTGATGACCTCCAGGTGGCTTCCACCAACCCTGCACTTCTCGAGATTGTTGCCAGCCTTAACATAGGACGCGGTTCCTGAAAGGAGAATGACGCGCATCTCTTTGAGCCCGTGCTTCCGGAAAAGATAGTAAATGCCCTGCTCCTTCGTGAAATAGGTCTCGTCGCGATCGATGATCTCCTGGAAGTGCGCTCCAAGGCCGTGCTCCTCCATGGCCGCGTGCTTAAAGCGCCTTCCGCCCGTGGTCATGAGAATGTTGATGAGCCCGGCCTCACGGGCTCTGCGCAGTGATTCCCCAATCCCGGGGATCAAACCGGGTGGATCCGCATCGAAGTGATGCTTTCTTGCGATCTCCAGAGCGTGATCCCGAACCTCCTGCCTCTTCGCTTCGTTGAACATGAGGAAGGGACCCTTCCGGTATTCGTCCTCAAAGATGAGGGGGATCAGGAACAAATCGAAGGGCCCATCGGCGATTTTCCTGAGTTGCTCGAAGGTGAGGGGTTTGATGCCGTAACGGGGAAGCAGCTCGCTCTGGATGAGATAGACTCTCTGGATATCGGTCTCGACCGTATCCGACATCGTCCGTACCAGGAATGTCTGGGTCGACATCTGCATCAATCCTTGTTGCAAAACGTTGCCTGATGGGCAACTGGCTGAAAATTCTGGTGGGCAGGGCCAGAATTGAACTGGCGACACCAGGATTTTCAGTCCCACCTTTCAAGTCTCATAAGGCCACAGAAATGCTTGATCTGCAAGCGTAGCCAATGCGAGGAACTTCGGCTGTTGGGCTACCGCACCGGGACGCTGCGAGGCTGCCCCTTCTCGGCGATCATGAAAACCAGGAACTTGGCGGGGCGATCGAGCTATCGCGCTCCTGGGATGGGAGGCTTGACCGGAATCGGACCGGTGTACCGGAGCACCGTCACCCCGCCGCCGTTTCCGTCCGTCACGTAGATCAGGTTCGTCGCCGGATCGACGTAGGCTTCGCGGGTATGGCGGCCGACCTGTCTCGGAACCGAAAAATCTGGCGAGATGAAATACCCGACCTCTCTTGGCTTGAAGGGGTTGGAGATGTCCATCGCACGGAGCCCCTGGTCGTACCAGGCCTGGTAGACGAGGGCGCCGTGGCCGCGCGGATCGAACCACGGGAGGTGGGAAGACTGCTGGCCGGGTTTGCAGACGAACTTGCCAGTGGCATGGTCGTACTGGTCGGTGATCCCCTCGACGTGATACGTGGAGAGGACCTGGATGGCCTTCGGGTTCGAGATGTCCAATACCCAGCCGAATCCCGGCGGACAGGAGAAGTGCTCATCCGTGAGGACCAGGAGGCTCGGCAACGGCTTGCCCTCGTGGGGCACCGGGGCGGCGGTGTGCGCGCCCGGGCAGCAGCCTGGCGGAGTGCCAGGGTCGCCGTTGAAGGGCGGGACGTAATCGAAGACGCCGACTTCGCTCGGGTTCGCCGGATTGGAGATGTCCAGGATAATCACGCCCGCGTCGCGGTACGCCAGGTAGAGTCTATTCCCGTCCTTGATGATCTCGTGACAGGTGATGAACTGGTCGGTTCCGTTGGGGTTCTTCTGGTTCATGGGTAGAAATGTCTCACCCTCGTGCTGCCCGGTCACGTGCCAGGTGGACGCTATCCTCGGGGTGGCAGCGGTCGAGTAGTCGAGGATGATCAACTCTTCGTTGCGCCGCTTCGACCGCTCGGTCGTGCCGCACACGTAGACGTAGCGCTCGTCCATCTCCATGCCGTGGGTCGCGCCGCCGGCGTTGTTCCACTCCGCGAGCAGTTTGGGATTGCGGGGATCGGAGACGTCATGGAAGGTGACGCCGCTCCTGACGGACTGGCCAGCCGGGGGCTTGTTCGGGTTGTCCGCCCAGGCGCTGTGCCCGACCGCGAGGATCTTGCGGCCGCAATCCACCCGGAGGTACGCGTTGCGGGTCCCGGGGTTGGCCGGGATGAAGGAGAGCACCTGCATGTCGGCCGGATTGCTCACGTCCGCGATCAGGGCCCCGAAGACGGTCGGGTTGTACCCGCCGAGGTAGGCGATGTTCCCGCAGATCCTGAGCGTGTTGACGCCGGCGCCCGGCGCGCCGGGAGTGAGCCACGGGCCGCGGTAGTAGCTGTGGCCGACGATCTCGAAGTTCTTGACGACGGAGAACTGGCGGTAGCTCGGGAGATCATTCAGTTGGAACATGTTCCGGTTGTCCGGGTTGGGAATCGGCGGCGCTGCCTGCTGGGCGGCCGTGACGGCGGGAAGCGCCAGCACCACGATCAGAACGAGGGCAAAGAGTGAAGGCAACCAACGTCTATCCATGACGGTCCTCCGCAGTCACTACCCCTTCACCGGCGGCTGGTAATCCACCACGATCTCCGTTGACGCGTTGCGGCACAGCACCACCTCCACCCACTCGGTAGCGCTGGGATTCTCGACGTAGTGCGGCTCGTTGGCCGGCACGTAGACGAACTCGCCGGGGCCGGCTTCGATGACGTGTTCGAGCCGGGGGCCGTAGATCACGCGGATGCGGCCGCTGATCACGTAGTCGGCGGTCTCGCAGTTGGCGTGAGAGTGCGGCTCGTTCCTGGCGCCGGGCGGCATCCGCTGGACCGTCATGAACAGGTTCCTGGAGCCGACCGTCGCCTCGGTCACGCCGAACTCCACCTCCATGCCCTGGCGGTGGCTGGAAGCGGGTGCTTCTCTGCGCATGACGCGCCCGACGTCTTTGCCGCGGCTACAGATTGCCAGTGTGACTTTGGTGAAGCTG
>CAYJUC010000268.1:0-2952 GCA_964372605.1 uncultured bacterium
TGTCCGCCCAGTGCTCGTGCACCCGGCCCCACGGGTCCGCCCAGTAGTCGTAGACCTGACTCCCCAGGAGGTGCCGCCCGAGCCCCCACATGTGCTCGTACTTGCCCAGCTCCGCCAGATGGTCGTGGCCCATGCAGACGTCGTCGACGTCCTGAACCTCGAACGACAGGTGGTTCAGACCCGCCCGCTCATTCACAATGCAGAAGAACACGTGGTGGTCGACGTACTCGTCTCCCCGGTCGCACCGGTTGAACGACCCGATGATGTTGTCCTTGGCGCCCGCGTACACGTCGTCTGAGCAGATGAACCCCAGCGTCTCGCGGAACCAGTTTACCGTCTCCTGCACTCTTGGCGAGGCCATGACGCCGTGACCGATCCGCTTCACCCGTGACGGGCCCTTGGGAAGCCGCATCAGCTCTCCGGCCCGCTTCAGCGGCTCCTGGCCGGAGTTCAGCGGCTGGCGCGTCACCGGGATTGGTGGTAGCTCTTGGATCCCGTACACGACCTCGATCTGGTACCCGTTCGGCTCCTTCAGCCGGACCCGCTTGCCCCCACCGGGTTCGTCGATTTCCTCCACTCCCGACGCCCCCGGGGCCTTCGCCACCCGCCTGAGGTCGTCCTCGCTCGCCGCGTAGTACGCGAGCCCCACGAAGCCGGGCTCGCCCTTCTCCGTGACGTGGATGTGGTGGGCGGGATCGGTCCCCCGCGTGTAGAGCGCGTTCTTCGTCCGCTCCACCTTCACCATCCCGAACTGAGTCAGAAACTCCTCCATCTGGTCCAAGTCCGGTGTCCGAAGCCGTCCGTACGCGATGTCCGTCACCTTGATCAGCGCCATGGTCATCTCCTGCATCTTTCGCTGTCGCCGTCGTTTCGGAAGTTTTGTCACACGCCCGTTCCACCAGGTCGGCGAGCGTCAGGGGCTATTTGAGCGTCACGGTCTCGAAATCGGCGGGCAGGATGATTTCAAGCACCTCGACGTCATCCGAGTAATCGCGGACCGAGTGCTTGATTCCGGGCGGTTGGATCCAGCAGCTCCCGGCCCGAAATACGTGCTCGCCATACCCTTCGAACTCGCCCCGTATCCAGCCTTTGAGGACGTAGATCAACTGAAACGTGACGCTGTGATAGTGCCACTTGCCGATGTCCGGCGTCCAGGGCTTGATCATGCGAATCACGTGCGCCTGCGCCAGGCCAGTCGTCGCCGCCGCAGTGCCGAGGTCGCGGTACACCGCATAATCCCTCAAGCCGCCGCCCTTGAAGTCCTCTTCCCTGAGGTGACTGACGGTGAAGCGCTGTGCGGGCAACGGCGCCCTTGCGCCCGTCACCCGGGCCGCCGCTCGCTTCAGCACAACCGCCGTCTTCATCGCGGCCCTGGCTTGCCTTCCGGCGGGCGCCTTCGCTGCGGGCTTCGCTCTCGCAACAGCCATTGGCTTTCCGGCGTTCTTGCCCATCGCTTCCTCCACCACTCCAGTTTGACGGTTTCGTAACACGCCCGTCCCACGCAGTCAAGCCGAAAACGCCCGGACAGACGCGGGGGTCTGGCCCGGCGCAAGGTCAAGGCCATCAAGGAATAGATCCGCGAATCAGCCGTGGCGTAAATCCTCTCTTTTAACCGTTAACTCGCTGGCGAAGCTTGGGCGTCCGGGTCGGAACATTTAGAAAATCCGCACCTGCTTCCCCCCAAGCTCGAACAGCCCTGCCCCAGCGGTTTTGAGTGGGACATCCGCAGCAGATTCCCACCGGGTGGATGAACGGCCTCAGAATGGCTCGAACCCCCTGAGCTCCGGGATCACCCGGGTACCGAAGAGCCGGATGGAGCGCATCAGGTCGTCTTCGCTCATCGACCCGAGGTTGAACTCGCAGAACAGCGTGTTGAAGAGCCCCTCCTCGGCTGCCTCCCGGATCCTGGCGGCCACCGTCTGCGGGGAGCCGACGAACACCACGTTGCGCTTGACGAGGTAATCCACGTTGGTCATGTTCCGCGCGATCTCGGCGGCGCCCAGCTCGCCCCGCTTCTCGAAGGTCTGCACCAGCGCCCCCGGGTCGATCCCGCCCACATCGCCGAAGCCGAAGACCTGACCGAAGGCGTGGACGATGTGCGGGGTGGCCTTCGCCACGGCCTGCTCGTCGGTCTCGTCCACGTACACCAGTGTCCAGTAGCCGATGTTGGGCTTCCGCGGGTGCCCGGCCTCGCGCCACAGCCGCAGGTACTCGCGGTAGCGCGGCGCCACCTCCTCCCGCGGCACGAAGAGGAGGTAGCCGGTGTGCACCCCCTCCCTGGCCAGCAGCTCCAGCGTCTCCGGATCCCGCGACTGCATCCAGAGCGGCGGGTGGGGCTTCTGCAGCGGCTTCACCGACAGCTTGACGTTCTGGTACTGGTGAAAAGGCCCCTCGAAGCTGAACGGTCCGTCGGTGGCGAACGCGGCCTTGACGAGCGCCAGCCCCTCGTTGGCCAGCGCCCTCCGGTTCTGGAAGTCGGCCTTGTAGGGCTCGAAGTAGCTGGGGACGATTCCCGACACCAACCCCACCTCCAGGCGGCCGTGCAGCACGTGGTCCAGGACCGCGATCTCCTCGACGATCCTGATGGGGTCGTAGAGCGGGACGATGTAGCCCATGGGCCCGAGGCGCATCCGCCGCGTCCGCGCGGCCCCGCCGGTGCAGTAGACCGGGGGCGAGGGCATCCAGCTCTCGTGCGGGCTGAAGTGATGCTCGACGGCGAAGCCGTAATCGAACCCCAGCTCGTCGCAGAGCTGGAGCTCCCGCCACAGTTCCTCGTACCGCTCCGCGGCCGTCATGCCGGGCTTGTTCCAGACATGCGAGAAGCTCGAGAATTTCACGTGATCGCCTCCCGATGTTTCACAATATGGCGCTCTTCCGCATCGCTTCCTCCGGCGCTGAAGTTTGACGGTTTCGTAACACGCCCGGTCTGCGCAGTCAAGGCGAAACCGACGC
>CAYJUC010000268.1:3052-5860 GCA_964372605.1 uncultured bacterium
GAAACCGACGCCGCCCGTTTTCGGTAACAATAATTATGCTCCGATGCGCCCCCTTGACCAGGGCTTGATCCGCGCTGTAGCATCGGCTATGCTTCCGACAATATCCTACGCGCCCCGACCGACTCACAGACAGGAGGAGACAGATGAGCACCGCAACGTCGACGACATCACAGCGTCCTCCACGCCTCCGGTTCAGCCACTTCGGTCTCAGCGTCCAGGACATCGGCCCGATGGAACGCTTCTACTGCGGTCTCCTCGGTTTCACCGTCACCGACCGTGGCGAGGCGCTCGGCTTGCAGCTCGTGTTCCTGTCGCGCAATCCCGATGACCACCATCAGATCGTGCTGGCGACCGGCAAGCCCGTGGACATCCCACCGAACACCGCCAACCCGATGTTCGGCCCGGCCATCAACCAGATCTCGTTCTGGCTGGATGGGCTCAGCGAGCTGCGCCTCCTGCACGGAAAGCTCATGGAGGCCGGCGTCAAGCCTATCACGCCGATCAACCACGGCATCGCCTGGAGCCTGTACTTTCCCGACCCCGAGGGCAACAATCTCGAGTGCTTCGTGGACACCCCCTGGTACATGCGCCAGCCGTGCGCGGAGTCCCTCGACCTTTCGATGGACGACGATACGCTGCTGAAGGTGACCCATGACCTCTGCCGCCGCTCGAAGGGCTACCGCCCGTACGCTGACTGGCGCGCCGAGATCGCGGCCCGAATGGCGGCGCGGGCGGCCGGCCTGGGCACGAGCTAGGGCGGAGGAGACGAGAATCCCGTGAGCACGAGCCCGGACACGATCACCCGCGAGATCCGAGCGCTCGAGGACCGGCGCTACCAGGCGATGATCGAGGGCGACCTGGCGACGCTCGATGCCCTGCTCGGTGACAGTCTCGTCTACACGCACTCCAGCTCGGTCGTCGACGGCAAGGCGAGCTACCTCGAGGCGCTGCGCGCGAAGAAGTTCGTCTACCGGAAGGTGGAGCGGCCGGTGGAGAACATCCAGGTCCACGGAGACACAGCGGTCGTCACCGGCGAGGTGCGGCTCGACGTCCTCCTCGGAGGCAACCCGCGGGCGTTGAGGAGCCGCTTCCTGAACGTCTGGACGAAGGGACCGAAGGGCTGGCAGATGGTCGCCTGGCAGTCGACGCCGGTCCCCGCGTGAGCAACACGCCGCCGCGCCAGAACAATCTCTGGCCGGCGATCGTCGTCCCGAAGGCCGAGATCGGGAAGTTCCGCTAGCCGCATCAGCGGTCTACCTCGATCTCTCCGAAGCGACCCGCTTGGTCAGTTCGCCGATGATGATCGCTCTTGCCGGGTCCCCGGACTCGTCGACTCGCACCCCGAGTGCCGCGCCGATTCGCGGATAGAGACCGTCACCGGCTTGATATCTTCGTGATCTGGCTCTGCCCTCGGCGCGGAGGAGGCCGGCCGCGACAGCCGCAGCGAGATCATTTGTCGCCGTCGCGGGGCTGACATCGGTGAGCGGCCGATAGTAGCGAGGGGTGACGCTCCGCCCGAAGAACGCGTCCCACACTGCGTTCGCCACGCGGGGCTCGAGCCCGGCAGCGGTCACCGCCTCTTCCACCGCTGTCCAGACTCTGCGCTGAACTCGCTCCCTCAAGTCGAGAGCCCGCACCTGGTGGAGCTGCGCCTCCATGTGGGCGCGGATGAACGGCGTGACGCCGGCGTTCGGATCGAACGTCACGCCGAGACACCGGAAGGCAGCGTAGTAATCGGAGAGATGGCGTCCCCACCATTCTTCCAGTGAGGTGAACTCGGGGAGCTTGAACCCGCTGCGGTACATCGCCAGCGAGGCGAGAACCCGGGCAGCACGGCCGTTGCCGTCCTTAAACGGATGGATGGCAGCCACGGCGGCGTGGATCCAGGCGGCGCCGATGGCCGGGTGCGAGAGGTCTTCCTGCATGACCGAACACGCGCTGTCTACGAGCCCTGGCACGTCTTCGGGAGGGGGTGGCTGGAACGCGAGCTCGCCGGTCCGGTTGTCCACGACGTATGCCGGACCGCTCCTGAAGCGTCCTGCCCCGGCGCCCCAGTTGCCTGCAAGGATTCGGTCGTGGAGGCCGATGAGGAGCTCGCGATCCCACCTGAAGGCTCTATCGTCTGCGCGTCGCAGGACGAAGCTCATGGCGTCGCGATATCCGCGGACGAGCGCGGCGTCCTCCTCGCTGGTTTCGGAGGGGCGGTCTCCGGCGAGAATTCGATGGACATCTTCAACCGTGACGGGCACTCCCTCCATCGAGGTGGACGCGGCCACCGCCTCTGCCTCGAGGTCGCGCCGTAGGCGACCGGCCCACGCCCGCGGAATCGGACCGCGGTAATCGAGCTGGGTTCTCCAGCGGTCCAGCTCGTCGGCCAGGTCGCGGACAGCTTCGGTATCGTAGGGCAGCATGAGGCGATTCTACGACAAATCAACTCATATACAAGTCGATTATGAGATTAATACGATAATCACCTAGTAGATTATTGTCGTATTCTCCCAGCATTCCGGGCAGGGGTAGTCGCCGGTGGCGGGTCATCCCGAACCCGATGAGGCCCGGACAGATGCGGGCGGAGGCCCCTGGTCCGCCTCAGGCCTTGGGTTCAAAGGGGTTGAAGGTCCGAAGTCCCGAAAAGCGGGTGAAGCCCTGGTCAGTGGTGTAGAGGGTGGCCCCGTGCTCGATGGCCAGGGCAGCCAGATGGACGTCCATGACGGCTGGACCCCGGGCGTGGCTCTGCCCGAGGAGGTCACTCAGTATCCCCCAGTGCCGCTCGCCGGGGTTGACGATCACCACCATGGGCCGAGCGAG
>CAYJUC010000269.1:0-5859 GCA_964372605.1 uncultured bacterium
TCAGCCAGCTTGACGAAAATACTACTTGACAACCCATAGGAGGTCTCTCCCTCAGGAGGGAGAGGGAGTCCTTTCGATTCCCTCGCCCCCGGCGGGGGAGAGGGTCAGGGTGAGGGGGCTTGAAGGAGAGCGTGAAATGCAAAACTTGCCGCCGGACTATCTCAAGATTCCGGAGCGGATCAACATCGCGGCGGTGACGGTGGATCGACAGGTCGCCGGCGGCCACGGCGACCGAGTCGCGCTGTACTTCGAGGACCAGAAAATCACGTACCGAGAGCTGCAGCGCCGGGTGAATCAGTGCGGCAACGCGCTCGCGCGGATCGGCCTGAAGCGCGGCGACCGTGTCTTCTTCCGCGCGCCCAACAGTCCCGAGTACATGGTCGCGGTGCTGGCCGGGCTCAAGATCGGTGCGGTCCCCATCCCCACCAACTCGCTCTTCCGGGCCTGGGAGCTGGAGCATCTGATTCAGAACAGCGAGGCCAAGGTCGCGTTCACGACCCCTGATCTGATGGGACCGATCGAAGAGGTGTGGCCCCGGTGCCCGACGCTCGAGCGCGTGGTCATGCTCGGGAGGGACGCCGCCGGCCACCAGACCTTCGACGCGCTGGTCGGGGGCGCCTCCGATCGCCTGGAAGCGGCCGACACCGGCGCGGATGAGCTGGCCTTCATCATCTACACGTCGGGCACGACCGGGAAGCCCAAGGGGGTCCAGCACGCGCACCGGTGGATTGTGGCGACCGGCGATCCCGTGGTGCGTGTGCTCATGAGCCTCACGCACGAGGACATCTGTTTTCAGCCCCAGGAGATCTCGTTTATGTACTCCTGGGGATGCGGCTTCCTCTTCCCCCTGTACGCCGGGTGCGCGAGCGTCGTATACTCGGGGCGGTTTGACGTGGGCCGCTGCCTCGACAGCATTCAGAAGCACCGGCCGACGGTCTTCGTGGCGGTGCCGACCATCTACCGGATGCTCCTGGGCCGCGCTGGCGCCGAGCGGGAATACGATGTCTCATCCCTCCGGATGGGAGTCAGCGGCGGCGAGCCGCTCCCGGCCGACACCTATCACGAGATGAAGCGGCGGTTCGGCTTCGAGGTCTACGATGCTATCGGGCAGACCGAGAATCATCTCTTCCTGGGGGAGCGCCCCGGCCTGCCGGTCAAGCCGGGGTCCATGGGGATGCCCTTGCCGGGGCACGAGGTGACCATCCTGGACGACGCGGGGAAGGAGGTTCCGCCGGGGACCGTCGGCCACTTGGTCATCAAGAATGACGATCCCGGCCTGACGCTGGGCTACCGCAAGATGGAGGACCGGTGGGCGGCGCTGAATCGGGAGGGCTGGTTCTACACCGGCGACCTGGCGTACAAGGACGCGGAGGGGTACTACTGGTACGTCTCGAGGTCGGACGATCTGATCAAGAGCCGGGCCTACCTGATCTCGCCCAAGGAGGTCGAGGAGGCGATGATGGAGCACGCGGCGGTCCTGGAGGCGGGGGTCGTGGGAGTCCCGGACGCCACAATCGGTCAGCGCGTAAAGGCGTACATCACCCTGAAGGAGGGATACCGACCCTCGGCGTCCCTCGCCGAGGAGATCATCGAAAAGGTGAAAATGGTCATCGCGCCCTACAAGGCGCCCAAGGAGATCGAGTTCGTGGACGAGCTGCCGAGGACGGCGACGGGCAAGATCCTGCGGCGTGAACTGCGCGGAACGGCGAGCGCATAGGAGAGACGGGAGAGCGCGATGAAGGCGGCCTACTTCACCGAGCACGGCGGTCCGGAAAAGATCATTTACGGCGACTACAAAGACCCGGTTGCCGGGCCGGGTGAAGTCCTGGTGCGCGTCAGAGCCTGCGCGCTGAACCACGTGGATCTTCTGCTGCTGAACGGCGTCTTCCCCCCGCCCGAGGGGCTGCCGCACGTTAACGGCTGTGAGGTCGCCGGCAGTCTGGCCGCTGTTGGCCCCGATGTCACCGGGCTGGCGGTCGGGCAGCGCGTCATGGTGTTTCCCGGGTTTTCCTGCGGCCGCTGTGACTATTGCCATCTGGGCCAGCGCACCGTCTGTCTCCGGTACGGGTACCTGGGGGCGCACAGGGACGGCGGTTACGCCGAGCTGGTGAAGGTGCCGGCCGAGAATATCGTTTCGCTCCATGATTCGATCAGCTTTGAAGCGGGGGCGGCAGTGCCGCTGGCGATGCTCACGTCCTGGCACGCGCTCGTCGCGCAGGCGAAGCTCGGTCCCGGGCAGGCGGTGCTGGTCCACGCGGCGGGAAGCGGCGTCGGGAGCGCGGCGATCCAGATCGCCAAGCTGATCGGGGCGCGGGTCATCACGACCGTGGGCTCGGACGAGAAGGTCGAGTTCGCGAAAAAGCTCGGCGCCGACCACGTGGTGAACTACCGGACCCAGGACTTCGTGGAGGAGGTCAGGCGCTGGACCGGGAAGCGCGGGGTGGACGTGGCGATCGAGCACATCGGTGGCGAGACGCTGGAACGCACGATCTACTGCCTGTCCCGCCTTGGCACGCTGGTGACGATCGGCTCCCACGCCACCCACTGGGGCCGCATGGACCTCCGCCACGTCTACTCGAAGAACCTCCGGATCTTGGGCACCAACCTTGGTACGATCCTGGAGCTCCGCACGATCGTGGACCAGATGGCTCAGGGGCGGCTCAAGGCGATCGTCGACCGGGTCTTCCCCCTCACCGAGGCGCGGGCTGCCGTGCAGTACCTGCTGGACCGGAAGAACCAGGGCAAGCTGGTCCTCGTGCCCGCCGGGGCCTGATTCCCGATGGCCAGATCAGAATTCCTCAGGCTGGAGCGGGATGGGGCGGTCGCGACTATCTGGATCGACCGCCAGGCGAAGATGAACACCATCACTGTGGCCATGCGGAATGAGTTCCCCGACATCTTCCGGGATCTCGACGCCGATGACTCGGTGCGGGCCATCGTCGTCAGGGGCGCGGGAGGGAAAGCCTTCAGCTCGGGCGGTGACGTTTCCGAGTTCCTCTCGCTGGCCCCGGCGGATCTGGAGCGGTGGGGGGATACCCTCACTGCGCCCGAGCGCTGCCGCAAGCCGGTCGTCGCGGCCATCGACGGCTACACCATGGGGGCGGGGCTCGAGCTGGCGCTGGCGTGCGACTTCCGGGTCGCGACGACCCGCTCCGAGTTCGCCTTCCCCGAGATCCGGTTGGGGATGATTCCGGGGAGCGGTGGAACCCAGCGGGCGCTGCGCCTCATCGGCATGACCCGCGCCAAGCTCTTCATGATGACCGGCCAGCGGATCTCCGCCGAGCGCGCCGAGGCCTGGGGCCTGATCACCCAGGCGGTTGCCCCCGAGGCGCTGGACGCCGCCCTCGCCGCGTTGACCGGGGAGCTGGCGGCCCGGGCGTCGCTGGCCCTCCGCACGTTGAAGATGGTGCTGAATCGGGGCGCCGAGGCGCCCCTGGAAACGGCGCTTGAGCTGGAGCGGAAGGCCTACGCTTGGCTCCGCTCCACCCGCGACTACGAGGAGGGCGTGAAGGCGTTCCTGGAGAAGCGGTCGCCACAGTTCGAAGGCCGGTGATTTATCGAAGGGGGCCTCGGCGGCCCCCTCCGAGCCACCCCCGTGAAAGGGTTGCGCCGGCGAAGCCGGCGCTCGAACAGCGGTTATTTTGACGCGCCGCTAGGGAGGGTCACATGTATCCGCATCAGGCTGAGCGATTGACCGAACTGCTGGAGCGGGAGAAGCTGGAGGCGCTGATCGCGACGACGCCGGAGAACTGCGCTTACGTCACCGGCTTCCGTAGCATGAACCAGGCGGTCTACCGCACGCGGCAGTTCGCCGTGTTCACCCGGCGCGGCACTGCGCTCGTGGTTCCGGCGGTGGACATCGCGGCGATCTTCGCCGCGGACCTAGCCGTGGACCACGTGACCTGCTTCGGCGGCTTCGTCTCGAGTTACGCGGAGCCGCTGGGCAAGATCGAGGAGCGGATCAAGTCGGTGGCGGATAGCCGCCGCTCTCCCACGCCCGGCGCCGCGGTTCTAGCAGCGCTCGACCTCCTCGAGGTGCGCTCGGGCTCAGTGGGGCTCGATGAGGCATTCCTCACCTATCCGGTTTGGCAGCACGTCACGAAAACGCTCGCGGGCCTCACGGTGGTCCCCGCGTGGAGCCATCTACTGGGCGCGCGCCGGGTCAAGAGCCCGTACGAGATCGAGTGTCTCGATCGGGCGCTCCAGATCGCCGAGGAGTCGGCCAACGCTGTGATCCAGCTGCTCAAGCCGGGCGTGACCGAGCGGGAAGCCGCGACCGTGTACGAAGGCGAGGTGATCAAGCGTGGGGGCTCCCCGTACGGCGTGATGGTCGCCATGGGCGAAGGGACCTCGGTCCCGGTCCCGTATCCGACCGATCGCGCGCTCCGGTCGGGCGACCTGGTGCGCTTCGACTTCGGCTGCGCGTGGAAGGGGTACAACTCAGAAGTGGCGAGGACGGCGGTCATGGGACAGCCGAACCGGCGCCAGCAGACCGCGTACGAGGCGATCGATGCTGGGCTCGAGGCCGGGCTCGACGCGATCAAGTCGGGCGTGAAGGCGGGACAGGTCTTCGACGCCGCGGTCGGTGCCACGCGCGCCGCCGGCCTCCCACAGTTCCAGCGCGGGCACCTCGGGCACGGGATCGGCCTCGAGCCCTACGAGCGCCCGAAGCTGGCGCCGGGCAACGAGACGGCGCTGGTGGCCGGCGAGGTCCTCCGCATCGAGACCCCGCATTACGAGCACGGCTGGGCCGGGCTGAACGTCAAGGAAACCGTGCTCGTCACCGACGGCGGCCGGCGCGTGCTGAACCGCTCCCGCCGCGGCCTGGTCGTCCTGGACTGAAGTGTTCGTCTCAGCCAAGGAGAGTCAATCAACATGAAGCGGAGCACTGATCGCATCCTGACCACCCATTGCGGCAGCTTGCCGCGCCCCAAGGACCTGCTCGATGTGATGAAGGCGAAAATCAACGGCGCGCCTTACGACCACGATGCCTATGCCAGACGGGTTCGGAGCGCCGTCGCCGAGACTGTCCGCAAGCAGGTCGAGAGCGGCATCGACATCCCGACCGACGGTGAGCAAGGGAAGCCCGGCTTCTTCGCGTACGTGAGCGAGCGGCTCTCCGGTTTCGAGCCGAGGCCCGACAGGAGCTTTACGCTCTTTGCCGCGGAAGTGGCGGCCTTCCCGGAGTACTACAAGCAGTACTTCAGCCAGGCCATGCTCGGGGGTTCAGTCGCTCCTATGGTCCCGCTGGTGTGCACCGGACCCGTCAGCTATCGGGGACAAGAGGCGGTACGCCGAGACATCGACAACCTCAAAGCCGCCCTCCAGGGCCTGAAGGCCGAGGACGTCTTCATGCCCGCCGTGGCGCCGAGCGGCGTGGGCATGAACGAGCACTACCGAACAGAAGAGGAATACATGCACGCGGTCGCGGAGGCCATGCACACCGAGTACCAGGCGATCGTCGATGCCGGCTTCATCGTTCAGATCGACGACCCGTTCCTCACGGATATCTACAGTTATTCGGCGCTGAACGCCGCCGAGCGGCGGAAGACGGGCGAGATGTATGTCGAGGCGATCAACCATGGCCTCCGGGGTATTCCGCCGGAGAAAGTGCGCTTCCACACGTGCTACGGGATCAATGAAGGGCCGCGTGTCCACGACGCGCCGCTGAAAGACATCCTGGACATCATGCTGAAGGTGAATGCCGGCGCGTTCTCGTTCGAGGCCGCGAACGCGCGCCACGAGCACGAGTACCACGTCTTCGAAAACGTGAAGCTGCCCGCGGGCAAACTGCTCATCCCAGGGGTGATCACTCACGCGAGCAACATCGTCGAACACCCCGAGCTCATCGCCGAGCGC
>CAYJUC010000270.1:0-5839 GCA_964372605.1 uncultured bacterium
TTCGGGCGATTTGAGCCCGGCCAGGTAGCGCTTCCGGTAGTCGCTCCACTTCATCTTCCCGGCCCTGTACTCCCGGAGCAGCGTCAGCGGGGCCCCCAGCTCCTTGAGCCAGAGGTCCACGTGCCCCTTCCTGATCCCGCGCGGCCAGAGCCGCATGACCAGCACGCGAGCGCCGTCGCTCCGCTTGGCGGGCTCGTAGATCCGCTTTGTCTTGACCGCCGCCATCGCCGCTCCTCGTGCTGCTCCAACTTACTCCGCCTATGCCGGTCGCCGCGGGTGGCGCGGCGAGCGGGGTGCCCCAGCGGCGGGGCCGGGGGTCCCTACACCGGGCGGGGGTGGCCCCGCCGGTGGGGCTGCTCGCCGTGACAGGACCCGCGGCGACATGGGCTGTTTGGCCGAATTACTTGGAAGAGCATTAGGCGCGCGCTCTCGGTCCGGGGTAGCCGTCCCAGAGGAGGCGGGGGCCGTCCGGGTAGAACCCCGCGGCCTGGAGCGCTTCTCCCGCCTCGCTCTCCCGGATCGGTTTCGTCTCCCAGCAGTGGACTTCGATCCGCTTGATCGGCCGGAGGGCCGGCGGGCGATTCAGGAGCCCCTGAAGCGCTCGGATCGCTTCGGGGAGATCTTCAGGTGTGAAGCCGGAGAGCGGGACCAGCGTTTTGCCGTATCCCTCGGCGAGGAGGAGCGGGATTCCGCCGCGCAGCAGGAGGAGATGGCGCGGAGTCCGGCTGGTCCCTATCTCCCGCCCGTTCGATCCCGTGAGCGGAAGCGCGGCGCCCCAGAGGACGGCCGGATCGCAGAGGTTCACCGCGATCACCGGCCCGTTTTTCCTGGCAGGTGTTTCGAGCTGCTGAATCGCCTCTTCCAGGCCGTACTGCTCGCCTGAGAGCCCCTGGACGAAGTAGCCGCGCACCACCTCACCGGCGTACTCCATCCGGGTGAGGGCCTGGCGGAGGAGGCCCCAGTCACCCCCGCCCAGCTCCCTGGAGAGAATCCCGTAGCGGGAGAGGAGGAGCCTCGTCCACTCCTCGGAGCGTTCCTCCGGCGTCACGGCGGTCTCCACGGAGAGGAGGCTCCAGCGGCCGAGCGGAAGAATCGCGCCGAGCCGCTGCCGGACCAGCTCGCGCGCCTCTCTGCGGGTGGGCGGGCGCCTGATCGGGACCGGACTCGGCGGCGCCGGCTTCGGCGGAGAGAGCTGAGCCTGACGGAGTGTCTGGAAGCTGTCGGTGGTCACCAGCCCCTGCCAGAAGAGCTGCCAGAGGAGCGCCAGAACCTCGTGAAGCTGGAGCCCGGTGCTCTTCGTCAGCTCCGTGGCGAACAATGCGCCGCGAAGCTGGAGGTGGAGCAGTAGGTTCTTGGTTCGGTCGTCCAGGATC
Source organism: uncultured bacterium (assembly GCA_964372605.1). Classification (GTDB taxonomy): domain Bacteria; phylum Methylomirabilota; class Methylomirabilia; order Rokubacteriales; family CSP1-6; genus CAYJUC01. Next base: position 1,374 of record CAYJUC010000270.1, read on the forward strand.
GGTTCCGGTTCGGTCGGCGATACAAGCCACGGCAAATTCTCCCTGAGGGCGAAGCCCACGCGGCCCGGAGCGCCGGGCTCGAACGGCCGCCAGACCAGCTGCCCTGAAAGGCCGAGCTGGTCGAGCCATGCCGGATCGTAGCTCTCGAGCCTCGCGGGAAAGATCTCCCGCTCCCAGAAAGAAACCGGGAAATCCTTCCCCTGAAGCTCTCCCGCGACGCGCAGGAGGCCGTCCGGGCCGTTCAAGCGGTGATCCGGGTGGACGTGCTGCCAGCGGAGGAGGAAGAGGGCGAAGGTGGAAGCGTCCACGGTGGAGCGGCCCTGACGGCGCCGCGAGAGCGCGCGGCGCTGGATCTCCTCCAAAACTTTGACGTGGAGATACTGGGGAGACGGATGATCGGTGAGAAAGCCCCCGCTGCGGATCAGACCTCTGGCCTCCAGTGTCTGAAGGGGCGAGGCCAGCTCTGACTCCGGCACTCCGTAGCGGGCCGCGAGGTTCGCGAGGTTCACGGGACCGCGCCGCCGGAGATGGCGGAGCAGAATCCGCTCCAGCGACGGAGCGGTGAGGGTGGTGTAGAGATCGGCGTCCGACGCGGCGATCCAGGCGCTCCTCCCGTTCCTGAACACGGTCTGAACGATCCGGCGCTGTGCGGAGAGATCCTCGAGAAAGCCTCTCGCGTCGCCGTTCACGCGGTCCATCAGCTCTCCCTCGTCCAGGTCTCCCAGCTCCTCGAAGAGCACTGCCAGCTCCTGAGGGTCACGGGCTCGTCGCTTGGGCGCCCGCGCCTCCAACTCGGCCGCGACTTCGTCAACCACCGCGGGGTCCAGCCCTCCGCCCGGCGCCGCCGGCCACGCCTTCAGCATGGGCACCGCGTCGCTCCTCCGCTCCTCGGCGTGCCCCGCGTCCAGGTAGGCCCAGTCCCAGGCCAGGAGCAGCGGGTAGGTGAATGGCGACGGGATCACGCTCTCAACCGATTTCACCGCCACGCTCCCGTCGCGCACCCAGGCCAGCACCTCCTTGAGCCGGGGCAGATCGAGGCCGTCGTGGCAGCACTCGCGGAGACTTTCGGCGACCAGGGGGAAGTCCGGCTGCCCCCCCACGGTCTCCATCAGCGCGTCAGCCTTGAGCCGCTGGAGCCACGCCGGCGACCGTTCTCCCCGGACCATGCGCGGGATGAAGAGCGCCCGCACAGCGGCGTGGCGGAAACGCGTGGTGAAGAGCGGCGAGCCGATCAGGGCGCGCGCCAGGATCCCGTCCACCTCCTCCGGGTCCACCAGCAGCGGGAGGCGTTCCGGAGGCGGAGGGATCTGACCGGGGGCGAAGGCCAGGAGGATTCCGTCGTCCACGTGAGTGGTCTCCGCCACGAGCCCGAAGCGGCGGCGGAGCGTTTCGCGCAGCGCGAACCCCCATGCCCCGTTCACCCGCATGCCGAAGACCGAGTGGAGGACCATCTGGCGTCCCCCCAGCTCGTCCGGGAACGATTCCACGACGAGGCAGCGATCGTCGGGGATATTCCCCAGGACTTCCCGCCCCTTCGTGAGCCACGCCTTGAGCGCGCTGGCTGCCCGCGTGTCGAGGCCGCACTCCGTCTCTGCCCAGGTTTCGAACTCCGGGTCGTCGAGGCGCGCAGCCGCGTCGCGGCGGAGCCGGCCCACCAGGCGGCCGAGATCCCAGCTCCGCGAAGGATGCTCGCCGCGCCAGAAGGGGACGGTGGGCGCCATCCCCGCCGCGTCCTCCACCAGTACCCGGTTGGACTCCACTTTGACCAGCCTCCAGGCGTGGGAGCCCAGGAGGAAGACATCGCCCGGGAGGCTCTCCGTGACGAACTCTTCGTCCAGCGTTCCCAGCTTCACGTCCGTGTCGCGGACGAAGACGTCGTAGAGCCCCGCGTCGGGGATGGTCCCGCCTGAAGTCAGCGCCAGGAGGCGGCTTCCCCTGCGCGGGTAGAGGCGGTCGTTCACCCGGTCCCAGGAGAGGCGCGGCCCCGCGCCCTTCACCTCCGCGGGAAGCGGGTCGGCGAGCATCCGGATCACCGAGAGAAAATCCTCCCGCTCCAGCTCCCGGTAGCACGACGACCGGCGGACCAGCCGGAAGAGCGCTTCCACATCCCACGGCTCCGCCGCCACAGCGGCCACGACCTGCTGGGCCAGTACGTCCAGCGGGTTCTCCGGGATCTGGAGTCGATCCAGCTCCCCCTCCCGGATCGCCCGGACCAGTGCGGCGGCCTCCACCAGCTCCTCGCCTTTGGTGACGACGATCCGGCCCTTGGCAGTCTTCGTCAGGAGGTGACCCGAGCGCCCCACCCGCTGGAGGAGGGCCGCGATGTTGCGCGGCGACTGGAGCTGGACCACGAGGTCGATGGCTCCGATGTCGATCCCCAGCTCCAGCGATGAAGTCGCGACCAGCGCGCGGAGATCTCCCCGCTTGAGCCGCTCCTCCGCGTCGAGCCGGGCGCGGCGAGAGAGGCTCCCGTGATGCGCCGCCACCTGGCCCTCGGGGAGGCGCTCGCTCAGAGTCCTGGCCAGCCGCTCCGCCATCCGCCGGCTCGGCGTGAAGATGAGCGTGGTCCGGTGGGACTGGATCCACTCGGCCAGCTCCTGGAAAACCGTTTCCCAGACTGTGTCTGACTGAGCCGTAAGGAAGTTGGAGACCGGCGCGACGACCTGGAGATCCAGCGCCCGCTGGAAGCCGGCGTCAACGATCCGGCAGGGGCGGGGGAGTGGGCGGGCTCCGTCCCAGTCGCATCCGACCAGGAACCGGGCGACGGCGTCCACGGGCCTCACCGTGGCCGAGCAGCCGATCCGCTGAATGGGGTCTCCCGCCAGTTCCTGGAGCCGCTCGAGAGAGAGCGAGAGGTGAACGCCGCGCTTGGACCCCGCCAGCGCGTGGATCTCGTCCACGATGGCGAAGCGCACGGTCTGGAGGGCGGGGCGAAACTTCTCCGCCGTCAGGAGCAGGTAGAGCGATTCCGGGGTCGTGATCAGAATGTGCGGAGGCCGCCGCGTCATGGCCTGCCGGGCAGGAGCCAGAGTATCCCCGGTCCTGACCGCCAGTCTGATCTCGGGGAGCGTGAGGCCTTGCCGGGCCGCGCGCTCGCGGATCGCCTGCAGCGGGCCTCGCAGGTTCTTCTCGATGTCGTTGTTGAGCGCCTTGAGGGGTGAGACGTAGAGGAGGTAGACCTTCTCCTCCAGCGTCCCCTCCATTCCGAGGCGAAAAAGATGGTCCAGCGCCCAGAGAAAGGCTGCCAGTGTCTTCCCCGAGCCCGTGGGGGCGATGATCAGCGTGTGGTGACCCTCGGCAATCGAGGCCCACCCCTCGGCCTGGGGCCGGGTCGGCTCGCCGAACGCCTCGGCGAACCACTCCGCAACGACAGGAAGAAACCCGGGGAGGGAGGTCATGCAGAGAGAGTACCGCCCGGCTCAGCCCCGAGCAAGCCTACGTCCCCCTCAAAACCCGCGCTGCCGGTTGATCAGCTCATTACACCCGCTGATACGGAACACGAATGCCGCGAGCCCCGGACCGGTGCACTGCGAAGTTCGGCCGGCTTCATGCGCCTGCGCTCTCAATGTCCCGCACGCTGCCATCTTCGAAGAGTAATCGGCCGAGACCATCCGGTTCCCACGATTCGGCCAGAAGCCGGGGTCGCTCTCCACGCAAGGCATTGCAGAGCATGTCATGCAACTGTCCGAACGTGGTGGTGGCGTATTCCCGTCCGGAGAGTACGAGGAGCGGACGGACGTACTCCTGCGGCGAGCGAGCAGTTCCTTTGGGTGTCCCCTCCGTGACAAAGACAACCGCACGCATCGTCTGCCGATCATCATCGGTTGGGACCGCGCCAGCGGGCGGCAGAAAGTCGGCGTACGGGTCATTCTCCTCGCTGGCCGGACTCGATGTTGACGCGCCAATGTGCGCCGGAACGCCCTGAGCTATGACCTCTACCCAGTCGCAGCCGGTATGGTCATCGCCGTAGCGCGGAAACTTCAGCCGCCAGAGAGTCGCGTAGATGCTCATCAGCGCTTCGCGGCCGAACGCTCGCGGTGAGCGGCGCACGAAGCGAGGCTCGGGCGCGGGGTTAGACCGTCTGTTACGATGGCAGGTCCTCCAGTCGAACACCGCGCCCATTCCGGAGAGCGTCCCGCGCTTCTGCCACACGCCGTAGAAACTCGGGATGATGCTCGACACGGTAGTCAAACCAGTCCTCCTCGCTTTCGAACCCGATGAGTACACCAGCGGGCCTTCCATGCCGCGTGATGAGGATCTCCTCGGACTCGGCCAAGCGAAGAAATCGCGATAGGTCGTCCTTCACTTCAGCCAGCGCCGCTTGGCGCATCCGGCGTCCCGTGCTCGGCAAGCCAGCGCGACGCTTCGGCTTTCGTGACGATGGCGAGGACTTCGACGGCTTCCGACGTGACGTCATAGAAAACCCTCACCTCCCCAACCCGGAGCCGATACTGCGGCTGGCTCAA
>CAYJUC010000271.1:0-5790 GCA_964372605.1 uncultured bacterium
TCTCGACGTGCCGGATTCGGTGCGGGATCCCGGAGAGATAGGGATGGCACGCGATCGACATGATCTTGGGTCGCTCCGCGCTCTCCGCGTACAGGCACTCGAAGTGATCCAGCGCCCGCCGGTAGAGCATATCGGATGGCGCATGCTGAAGCGCCATCATCACGATATCGTGGAGCTCGAAGTTATACGGTAGCGCCACCACGGGACGCGACGTAGTCCGGAGGGTGACCGGCTCGTCATCCAGCACCCAGTCACCGATATATTCGATCCCCGCTTCAGCCAGATAGTCCAGCGTATCGGACGTTTGAGTCAGCCCGGGCCCGAACCAGCCCCGCGGTCGTGTGCCCGAGAACTTTTCGATGGTCTCGATCGACTGCCGGATCACGGCCCGCTGGTCTTCGAGCCGATGCATCGGAATCTGCTCGACGCTGTGCGCGTTCAGCTCCCAGCGGCTTCCGAGACACGCCTCGACCACCTGCGGGTACGTCTCGCACACCCTGGCGTTCAGCGTGACCGTGGGCGAGATTCCCAGGCCGTCCAGCACCCGCTTCAAGCGCCAGAAGCCGACCCGCATCCCGTACTCGTGCCAGGTCCAGTTGGGCACGTCGGGCAACAGGAGCTGGCCCTGGGGCGGCGGGATCACGGTGCGCGCCATCGGTCTGGAGATGTCCCACTCTTCCAGGGAGAGCACGGGCCAGAGCACCAGGCGAACGCCCTCAGGCAACCTCAACGGTGGCCGGCTGATAATGGGCGAGTAGTCGAGCCGTTCTCTCGGGATCATCGATTCTCCCCTCCTTCCGCTCGCCTCAGGCCACGCCGCACCAGCGCACCAGGAACAGCGCCAGCACCTTGGCGTAGGCGAGCACGTCGTCCAGATTCACGCGCTCGTCGATACGGTGGGCCCAGTAAACGTCGCCCGGACCCCAGACCACCGTCGGCGTCCCGCCCTTCGCGATCCACCCCGAATCGCAGACCGCGCCCCGGCCGCCGCCGATCTGGACCTCGCCGATGATCTCGCGTCCGGCTTCGAACAACGTCCGGACCGCGGGGTGCTCCGGATCCACGTCGGAGGGCAGGAAGGCGATCGGAGACTCGGCCGGATCCCACTCGAGCTCGGGCGGGTACTTCCTGAGCCAGGGGTCCAGGTCGGCCGCGCGCCGCACCTGCTCCTCCACTTCGCGCCGCACCGCGTCCCGGGACTCGTTGGGGAGGTACAGCACGATGACGTGCATCGTGCACTCATCGGGGAGAAAGAAGGGGTTCCCGCCGCCCCGGATCGAAAACGGGTTGATGAGGGTCTGCGCCGGCGGGATGGCGGGGTGCCGCTTGAACACGGCCCACTCGCGCTCGAGGTCGTTGAGCGCCGGGATGATGCGCGTGGCCATCTTTTCGACGGCGTTGGCGCCTTCGAGACCGCCGCCCGCGTGGAGGGCGAGGCGCCGCGCGTGCAGGTGGAGCGTGTACGGGCTCCGGATCGTGATCCGGAGGTTCATGGTGCCGACGGCGGCGAGCAGCTGCCGCGCGCGGGTCGCCTCCCCGACGATCGCGAAGTCCGCGCGATAGCCGCGCTCGGTGCAGGCGCGGGCTCCCGGCTCGCCGGCCTCCTCGCCCATGACACTCTGGACGATCACGTCTCCGCGGAACCGGACCCCGAGCGCTTTGAGCTGCTCGAGAACGAAGAGGTAGGCGGCCAGAGCGGATTTCATGTCGGAGGTGCCGCGCCCGTACATCGTGCGCCCCTCGATCACCGGCTTGAAGGGGTCGTGCTGCCACTGGGCGCGCTGGCGGATCTCCGCCACGTCCACGTGCCCGTTCAGGATCACCGAGCGACCTCCCCCCGCGCCCCGGGAGACGCCCACGGCGTTCGGCCGGCCCGGCAGCGGATCGAACAGATCGACCTCCATGCCGAGCTTCCCCATGCGGTCGGCGATCCACCGCTGCGCGGGCGCCTCATTGCCGCCGGGCGGGTTGTCCGTCTCGAACCGCACGAGGCTGGCGAGAAGCTCGACGACGTCCGCCTGGGCGGTATCGAGAGCCTGGAGAAGCCGCTGTTCCAGAGCTGCCGTGAGCATTGGAGCCATAACAGTTTACAGCGCGTATGCAGCGAGGTCTTCGCGTTCCCGGCCGGTCGGAGAAAAATCGACCCCCTCCAGAAGCTGGACTTTGCCCTGGTCGATCTCTTCGAGTCGCTCTCCGGAAAGCGGGGAGCCGAACTGCTCGTTTTTCATCCGCAGGTGATAGGCCAGGTACTGAGCGAGAGCGCGCTTTGCGCTTTCCAATTCTTCTTCCGTTTGGATCCGGCGGGCTGCCGCGGCGATATGGATCGGTCCATGAAACATCTCATCGCCGGCAATTTCTTTTGCCACGCGCGCGATCCGCTGTTCCAGCCTTCCCCCGGTAATCCGGCTGAGTCCGATAAGCCACCCCGAGCCGCCGCCTTCGCCAATCCCCAGAGCGATCCCGGCCATCTCATCACCCGAGGCGCGCAGCTCCCTCTCGAAGCGAGCCTTCTTCGTGTTCTCGGGAAACCGGTCGTTGTCGCTCCAGACGCCCAGGGTGAGAAGCTCATCCACGTCGATGTTCTCGCCGAGCTCCTCTTCGAGGATGGCCGCAAAGAGCCGATAATGCTCCAGCTCCTCCAGAAACGCGCGCGCCAGACTCTCGTAGTCACCGCGCTTGAGCCCTTTTTCGAATCGGGCTTTCAGGTCCTTCAGATTGTCGAGGAACTTCCACGCCGTCGTGAGCTCGCGAGCCGCCTGGCACTTGAGCCACGAGACGTCCTGTGCCCGGGACCTCGGACGGCTGAAATAAGTCCGCACGACTTCCGCGTTGCCCGCGGCATACTTCGCCAGAATCCCCGTCAGCTCTTGCTTGACTCGTTCAGAAAGTTCCATGGCTCCCTTCCCTCAATTCTAAGGCCATCTAGCCCCAATCCGAGAAAATCTAACCGGGAATTAGTCGATTCTCCCTCTCCCCCGGTTCTCCCCCGGCGGGGGAGAGGGCAGGGTGAGGGGAAAAGCTATCCGCCCCACCCTCACCTTCATCCTCTCCCTCCCCGGGAGGGAGAGGGAACCGATGGGACGCGGCGACTATCGCGGTTGTTGCGTACAAATATTTTCGGATTGGGGCTAGCCCTGCCCCTCCAGAGCTTCGAGCATCCTCTCCCACGTGATCGGCAGGTCCTTGATCCGCCGGCCGGTGGCGTCGAAGATGGCGTTGCCGATGGCCGCCGCGATGCCGATGGTCGACGCCTCGCCCACGCCCTTGGCGCCGAACGGCCCGTCCTTGTGGGGAAAGCCCTCGACGATGATCGAGGTGACCGGCGGCATATCGAGGGACGTCGGCAAGAGGTAGTCCATGAAGCTCGGGTTGGTCACGCGACCCTCCTCGAAGTGGACCTCTTCCATCAGCGCGTAACCGAGCCCCATGGCCAGCCCGCCTTCGATCTGGCCTTCCACCGCCAGCGGATTGATGGCGCGGCCGCAGTCGTGCGCGGATACGACCCGAAGCACGCGCACCTGGCCGCTCTCCGGATCGACTTCCACCTCGACCGCCTGCGCCCCGTATTCGAAGTACGGCGCCACGTGCGGGCTCTGACCGGTTTCGGGATCCATGGGCACCACGTCGTCGTCCGCGATGCTGCCTCGGCCTAGCATCGGTCCGCCGTGCAGCCAGTGGGACTGGACCACGAGCTCGCCGATGCCCATCGACCGGCCAGGGCTGCCGACCACCGACACCCGGCCGTCCTGGACGACCAGATCTTCCGCCGCCACCTCCATGATGTCGGCGGCGCGCCGCAGCAATTCCTGCCGCGCATCCGCCGCGGCCCTGCGGACGGCGTTCCCCATGTGGAACGTCAACCGGCTCGAGCGCGCTCCATCGTCGAACGGCGTGCTGTCTGTGTCCGCCTGCATCACGTCTATCGCGTCTGGCGAGAACCCCAGCTCTTCCGCCGCGATCTGGATCAGCGCCATGTCCGAGCCCTGGCCGATATCCACGGCGCTGGTCAAGAGGTGCACGCGTCCGTCCTCGTTGATCTTCACGAAGCTCGAGGACGCGGTAAACGGAACCGACAGCTTGGTGATCGCCGCCAGGCCGTAGCCCCGATACGGCGTTTTGACACGCTTGTCCCAGCCTATAGAGTCCGCCGCGGCCTGTAAGCAGGCTTTCAGTCCAACGCTGTGCAGCGCCTCGCCGGTCGAGGAGATACTGCCCTCCTCGACGGCGTTCTGGAGCCGGATCTCCAACGGGTCCATACCGAGCTGGTGCGCGATGCCGTCCATGTTCTGCTCGAATGCCCAGGTCGCCTGCGGCCAGCCGAAACCCCGAAACGGGCCCGACGGCAGCCGGTTGGTGTACACCAGGAGCCCGTCGATCTTCTGGTGCGGAACCACATAAGGGCCGGAGGCTCCAATGGTCGCTTCCCAGCACACGCCGTCCCCGGCCTGGCTGTAGGCCCCGTTGTCGATCACCAGCCGTGCCTCGCAGGCGACGAGCGTGCCGTCTCTCTTGGCGCCGGTCTTGATGTCGATCGTGAACGGGTGGCGCACCGACGTGGCGGTAAACTCCTCCGCCCGCGTCAGGATCATCTTCACCGGCCGGCCCGCGGCCTGCGCCAGGAGCGCGCACACCCCCTCGATCTTCATCAGCGCTTTGCCGCCGAAGCCCCCGCCGACGGCCGTGGCCAAGACCCGGATGCGGCTGACCGGCATGCGCATGGCGATAGCCAGCTGGCTGCGCACCAGGAACGGGCATTGGGTCGAGCTCCAGACGGTCAGCTTGCCGGTCGCGTCCCAGTCCGCTACCGCGGCGTGGGGCTCGATGTAGGCGCAGTGCACCGCCTGAGTGTGGTAGGTGTCGGCGTACACCACGTCTGCCCGGGCGAAGCCTTCGTTCACATCGCCTTTCCGAATTTTGATGTGGCTGGCGATGTTCGTGCCCGGCACCGGATGGCAGTCGTACCGCCGGTGAAAATAGGTGCCCAGTTCCGGGTGGATGAGGACGGCTCCCTCCCGCAACGCCTCCTCTGTCGTGAACAGGTGCGGCAGCGGCTCGTATTCGACCTTGACCAGCCGTGCCGCTTCGGCGGCCGTGTCCGCATCCACCGCGGCGACTGCCGCCACCGGCTCCCCGATGTAACGGACTCGGTCTTTGGCGAAAATCGGCTCATCTCTGAGACGGGCGCCATACAAGCCGTCCGGCGCCTCCTGGCCGGTGACCACCGCCTTGACCCCGGGATGGGCCAGCGCCCGTGAGACATCGACCTTGACGATGTGGGCGTGGGACTGCTCGCTCCTGACAATCGCCCCCCATAACATCCGCGGCAGGGTGAAATCCACGCCGTACTGCGCCCGTCCCGTGGCCTGGATCGCTCCATTCCGGCGTGGGATGCCCCTTCCGACCGCGGCGAAATTCATCGCGCCACCGCCCGGGTCGCGGAGCCTGCCATCTGCGCGGCCACCGCCTGGATGGCCTCGACGATCTTGACGTAGCCGGTGCAGCGGCAGAGGTTCCCCGAGATAGCCACTCGGACCTCCACGTCGCTGGGCCGGGAGTTCTCGGCCAGCAGGGCTTCGGCGGTGAGGATGATGCCTGGCGTGCAATAGCCGCACTGAATAGCGCCGCGCGCCACGAACGCTTCCTGCAGCAGGCGCACGGTCGCGTCCGCGCCTTCGATGGTCTGGATCTCACGGCCGCGGCCAGTCACCGCGAGGACAGAGCAGGAATGCACCGGCTGGCCATCCAGGAGCACGGTGCAGGCGCCGCAGTAGCCGCTCTCGCATCCTCGCC
>CAYJUC010000272.1:0-2255 GCA_964372605.1 uncultured bacterium
CCACCTTCTTGGCCCCGAGGTCCACGATGGTCACCGTGTCCTCCTGGACGTTGGCAGTCCAGGCGTAGGTCTCGTCGAAGGAGAGCGTGACCCCATGGCACCCCTTACCGGTGGGGATGACGCCGGTCTCTTTCCGGGCCACGGTGTCGAAGATCGAAAGGGAGCCGCTCCCCACGTTGGCGATGTAGAGCTTTTTGCCGTCCTTTGAGAGAACGGCGTTGTGGGGTCTCGACTGGCTGATCTTCACCGTCTCGACCACCTTCTTGGCCTTGCCGTCAATGATCGAGATGCTGTTCTCCCCCTGATTGGTCACGTAAACGGTGTACGCCCAGCCAGGTGAAGCCAGGAGGACAGAGACTGCTAGGGATGTGATGAGACGGGTGAGCTGCCTCATAGCTTGTGCCCTCCAGTGTTCGAACTCGGGTTAGTGGTGACGGCTCCCGCCAATCGCGAGCCCGTGAGGGTCGCTTCCGGTGGGAACAGTGATGTACTTCCGCTGCATCCTGACGTCGATGACGTCCACTGCATTAGCCTTCCTGCTGGTAACCCAGACTTCCCTGCCGTCCGGGGTCACTTCGAGTATGTCGGGCAGCTCGGAGACCGGGATGCGGGCCACGACCTGGCGGCTCGGCACGTCGATCATCACGACAACGTGCTCCTTCCGGACGGAGACAAAAGCCCACTTGCCGTTATGGGTGAGGGTGACACCGTGCGTGTCGGCACCAATCTTAATGGTGGCCATTACCTCGTCCTTGGCCGTATCGATCACCGAGACGATCTCGTCGCCGCCCTCGGTCACCCAGACCTCCCTGCCGTCGTGGCTGATGGCCAGCCCCATGGCGTCTTTACCAGCAAAGATGGTCTTGACGACCTCGCCTTTCGCCACGTCGATCACTGACACGTCGCCCGAACCACCGTTAGATACGTATGTCTTCTTACCATCGGGGGTGAAAACGACAAGCATGGGTTTGTTCCCTACTTTGACCGTGCGGGCCACCTTCCGGCTTGCCAGGTCGATGACCGACACGGTGTCCGCCTGGACGTTGGCTGTCCACAGCCCCTTCTCGTCGGGGGTGAGCGTCACTCCGTGGGTGCCTCGCTCGGCAGGAATCACGGCCACCTCTTTGCGGGTCTCCGTATCGATAACCGAGACAGTCCCGCTTCCCACATTGGCGACATAGAGCGTCTTGGCGTCCTTGGTGAGGGCGGCGTTATGGGGTTTGAGCTGAGAAAGCTTGACGGTCGCTACCACCTTCTTGGTGTCGGCGTCGAAAACGGAGATCGTGTTATCGCCCTGGTTCGTGACATACACCTCCTGCGCCCAGCCCGGGGTCGCCGTGAAGAGCAGCAAGCCGGCGAGGCCAACTATCCAGGGAAAGCGTCGAATCATGGAGTTCCTTCTTGCATGGGAGAACGGCTACCCCGCAACCCTCAGAGGTTCCGAAATTTCCCACTGTTGCCCCTCGTTGTTGACGAACACCACCCGCAGCAGGCCCGGCCGGTTGACCTTGAGCGGGAACCGGAACAACGGGTTCGGGCTCACCGCGGAGGTGAGTTGAAAGTCACTCACTAGCTGCTGGTCCAGGTACACGCGCATCTGCTTGACGAAGAACTCCGGGCGTTCCCTGACGATCTTGCCCCCCTGCAGGACCAGCCCGGTATAGGAATTGTGGTTCACCTTGGCCCTGACCTCAACGATTTCTCCCGGCCGCGCGATCCTCCCGACGCGGAGCATGGGATGACCACCGAGTCGACCCTTCGCGACTTTATCAGGGGCCGTGGTGCATCCGCCCTCGACCACGCGGACCTCTTTTGTCCCGACAACTTTGCCGTGACGGCTGCACTCCACGATGGCCTTGAGAGTCCCACCCACGCCTGAGCGCATCTGGAAGGCCACCGAGGCCCGGCCGTTGTCGGGGGTAAAACGGTAGATGCCTTTGGCGGGAACGGGGTCTGTGTCCAGAACGACCTCGATCTGCTTGATGTAGTGGTCCGGGTCCATCGGGTGGTCGACCGATACCTGAATGGGAACGGCCGACCCGTCTTCTGCGAGGAGCGGCAGGTCGATCACCGGCTGATGGGAACGGTCGGGCGCGGTTTGAGCCCAGAGGCGATCAGAAAGGAGAACGCAGGCCCCTCCTGCTAGGGATAGGAAAAGAAAGCTACGACGCCTGAGATACATTTAGACGTTTCCCGATCGACAATTAAAGATATATCTAACCGCCCATCCTGTCAACTGTTTCCTCCCCATGGCC
>CAYJUC010000272.1:2355-5773 GCA_964372605.1 uncultured bacterium
CTGAGGCCGCTGAAGCTCCGCGTGACCCCCCATCTTTCGGAGCGCCGGCCGAACAAAGAGTTCAAACGTGACCATGGCGGAAACCGGGTTTCCCGGTAGGCCGAAAATCGGCCGCCCCGCGGCTGTCCCGAACGTGATGGGCTTTCCCGGCCTCATGGCCACCTGCCAGAGATGGAGGTCGGCGCCCAACCGGGTCAGCGCCTCCCGGACGTAGTCGTAGTCCCCCACCGAGACTCCGGCCGATGAGATAAGCAGATCGGCAGAGAGCCCCCACCGGAAACGCTCTTCGATGACTTCCAATCGATCCGGGGCCACTCCGAGATTCTCAGGGACCCCTCCGGCCTCAAGGACTTGAGCCATGAGGGAGTAGGTGTTGGAATTCTGGGTCTGTCCCGGTCCCGGGGTCACCCCCAGATCCACGAGCTCGTCACCGGTGGACACGATGGCCACGCGGGGTCGTCGATAGACCTCCACCTGGCCCCATCCGAGCGTGGCAAGGAGCCCGATTTCCGCCGGACCGACCTGGCGCCCCGGCAGGAGCACGGTCTCCCCTGCCCTGAGATCCTCTCCGATCGGACGCACGAACTCTCCCTGGCTGACCGGGTGGGGGACTTGCAGCTCGAGCCCCATGACCTCTACATCCTCTTGGGGGATCACGCTATCCGCGCCGGAGGGGAGCGGGGCGCCGGTGAAGATCCGGAACGCCTCGCCAGGGCCGAGAGGCTTCTCGGGAGGTCTCCCGGCAGGAATTCGACCGACGATGGCCAGCAGGGCCGGCCGTTCCCTGGAGGCACGCTCAGTATCCCGGCTCCTGACCGCATACCCGTCCATCGAGGAGTTCGCCCATGCTGGGATGTTGATGTGGGCGGCGACGGGCTCCGCCAGCACCCGCCCCAGGGCGGAGAGGAGATCCACCCGCTCGGTCCCCAGCGGGGAAACGCGGCTCAAAATCCGATCGAGAGCCTCTTCTACCGACATCATGGGAAAACAGCTCCACGAAGCGTGTCAGCATCAATCTTAACAGATTGAGGCGCTCCAGTCCGCGCCCCAGAGGAACAACCGCAGGGCAGATGATCCGGCCGCCGCGGCATCAGCCCGGGCCAGAGCGCCAAGTGAGTCAACCAGAGGGCACGGGCGCGGCGAAGCCCGGGGGCCCGTGCCCAGATGATCCGGCCGCCGCGGCGTCAGCCCGGGCGCCCGCGCCAGATCAACAGGCGGGCGTGGCGAAGCCCGGGTGCCCGCCCGGCTCAACAGGCGGGCGTGCCGTCGCCCGGATACCGGGGACGGGCGTGGCGATAGCCCGGGTGCCCGTCCCTGCTCATAGTCTCGGCCGGTACCGGGCCAGGAACCAGATGCGGCCGAGGGCGAAGAGCGCGAAGAATCCCGCGGTGATCAGAACTTCAGCCCAGCCGATGGGCAACGACGGTTCCGTGCGGATAGAAGGGAAGACCAGGATCATGCGCTCGAAGAAGATGGCGATCAACGCCAGAAACGAGACGAAGACCAGCGGGCCGTGACTCTGGGGAGGCCGGCCGGTCAGGCGCTTCAGGAGGTAGCAGAACGGGATCAGCCATCCGATTCCCCACACCACCCAGGCCAGCGTTCGCCAGGGATCCCGAAAGAAGCGGGCCACCAGGAACCGGGTCTCTACCGGGACGTTCCCGTACCAGATCACCAGGTATTGAGAAAAGAAGAAGTACATCCACAGGATGCACGTGGCAAAGACGAGCTTGGCCACATCCTGGACCGCACTCGGCGGAACCTCCGCTGCACCGCTCCGGTTTGAAAAGACCGTCAGGATCGCCAGGAGGGCAAACCCGGTGTAGAGCGAGCTCACGACGAAATAGCCTCCGAAGAGGCTCGAGTGCCACTGGGGGGCCAACGACATGACGAGGTCGAACCCGAGGAGCGACAGCACCACGATGTAGAGCATGAGCATGACCACGGCCAGCCGAGAGCGCCGCCCCTGCTCCCGCCGTGGATCGCCCTCCCTCTCGCCGAGCACCGCCTTCACGAACGCGAAGGTGACGGCGAAGAGGATAAGAACCCCTAGCCCGATCCGGGCAGCCATGAACGGCACGTTGAGCCAGACGGCCTTCACCTGGACCAGCGCCGGGTTCGTCACCCAGGGGTAGAGCGCCGCGCGGCCGAAGAAGAGGAGGAGGAAGAGCACGAAGGAAACAGGCAGAAATCCCGCAGTGGTCAGGGCAATCCGCTTCACCGTGGGCGACCAGCGCGCCTCCATCAGCTCCATGATCCCCGCGATCGCGGGCCCTGTCGCCGCCAGGCCGGTCCAGAAGAGGAGGTTGATCAGGTAGATGGCCCAGGTCCGTTGCGGCTCCCGGGCGACCCCGATGAGGAACGCCACCACGCCCAGGGCGGCGACCGCGAGGAGAACCGCTACCCGCCGGTTCATTGCCTCGCCAGGCTCCTCAAGAAGTTCACGAGGTGCCACCGCTCCTGGGGAGAGAGCGCCTCCCCGTAGGCGGGCATCACCGCTCCGCCGGCGCCGATGACGTGCTGAATGTACCCGTCGCTTCGCCCCTTCTGGATCGACGGATGCGTGAGGTCGGGTGGCGGGATGAACTTGGATGCGACCGGCCCTCCCCCCTTACCGTCGGGCCCGTGGCAGACGGCGCAATAGATGAGATAAAGATCTTTCCCCGCGGCCACCGACTGCGGAGTCGTCTTCACGGGATTGGGCCGCTTCGCCGCAGCCTCGCGCTCCTCCCGGGGGAGCGCCAGCTCTCCGCCCGTCCGCGGCACCGTGCCGGCCGGCATGGCCGCGAAGACGCGCTCCCCGGGGACGATCTTGGGGCTCTGGCTCATGTTGTCATTCCACCGCAGGACCACCACTCCCGCCATCCCGGTGGCCGACGCTGCCAGGATCAGGAGCACGAGCCCGAAGAGATACTTCATCACCGGCGGATTTCCTCGGCTCCCACGGCTCTCAGGAGCTGCCCGACAGCCTCGGCCCTGTCAGGGGGACAGGCAACGGCGATGCCGAAGCGGTCCACCGTGAAGCGCGGGTCGTACCCGGGGGACGGGCGATACCTGGGGATCCGCCCTAGGACCAAGAGCGCGAGCAGGGTGGCCAGGCCTCCCAGGAGGATGGTCAGCTCAAAGGCGATCACGATAAACGGAGGGATCGAAACGATGGGCTTCCCGCCGGTGACGAGGTTCCACTTGAGCGCGCTCCAGATAGTCAGCGCAAAGCCCGACGCCGTCCCGGTGAGGCCGCCGATCAGCGTGAACAGGCGAACCCGGCTCAAAGGCCGGGGGCGATCCACTTCGGCTTCGATCTCCTCCACCGGCAACGGCGAGTAGACGGTGAAATCGCCGAACCCCCGGGCCCGCAGATCCCGGATGGCCTGGACCGTGCTGTCCACGTGAGCGAAGACGCCGACCACGTTGACGG
>CAYJUC010000273.1:0-5764 GCA_964372605.1 uncultured bacterium
GGCCGGCGCGCTTGAGGAAATTCAGGATCGTGAATCCCACGACCTCACGTGTAGTGCGGTCGCGCTGAACGATAATATCGTCGCCGATCTCTTCCGATTCAACTTCGGGATAGGGATCACCTCTGGAAAGATAGAGAATGTCAGCTTCCCGGTCGAATGAATACTGAATATTAGCTTTCATCGCCTTGTTCTCCTGCAAGTCGGCGCGCGATATAAACAGTCAGAACAAACGGCCGCTCGCCCGTCTTTACCACCACGACAAGATGCTTCCCTCCGAGAATATCGGTGTAAAACCTCGACAAAAGTAACACGTTGGGATCGTAACGTAAGCGCTTCGCCGGACCTTCTCCGGGTACGCGAGCACGTGTCTAACGCGATCCAGAAAAGGCGCAACGAATGGATGGCGTCTGAGGATGTGTTCCCGTCGCTCATCAGTCAGCTCCACCGGTGGCCCGAGAACCGATGGATATTCTTTGGGCGCCATTCGACGCCATTATCTCATAACGGCAAAGGCTCCCATAGCTTCAGCTCCCTTGACAGGCTCTTCATCCGCCCGGTATCTTGGCACTCGGACGAAGCACTCAGCCAGAGGAGCGTCGTATGAAAGCTGTGGTTCTGCCGGCCGTTGGAGCCGCCATGCGGGTCGAGGAGTTGCCCAACCCGCGCGCGAAAGCGAGGGAAGTCCTCGTGAAGGTCGCGGCGTGCGGAGTCTGCCACACGGACCTCCACGTCGTGAAGGGAGAGGTGAAATTCCCGGTGCCATGCGTCCTTGGCCACGAGATCTCGGGGACGGTGGAGGCCCTTGGCGCCGGAGTCGATGGACTGAAGGTCGGTGATCGGGTAGTCTGCAGCTTCATCATGCCGTGCGGCAGCTGCGAGTACTGCGCCCGCGGCCGGGACGATCTCTGCGAAACGTTCTTCGCCCTGAATCGCCTCCGCGGTGTCCTTTACGATGGCGAGACCCGCCTGTTCCGTCCCGATGGCTCGCCGCTGGCCATGTACAGCATGGCGGGCCTCGCCGAGTATGCCGTCGTGCCGGCGACCGACGTCTTCCCTCTACCTGCCGGCCTGCCACTCGTTGACGCCTGTATCCTCGGGTGCGCGATCATGACCGCGTACGGTGCTGTGAAGAACCAGGCTCAGGTGGAGCCGGCCGAGACCGTCGCGGTGGTGGGTGTGGGGGGCGTCGGCTCCAACGTGGTCCAGATCGCCCGCCTGTTCGGCGCGAGCCAAGTGATCGCTGTCGACGTGCGCGACGACAAACTCGACGCGGTCCGCCGGCTCGGCGCCACGCACGTCGTGAATGCCGCCAGGAGCGACCCGGTGGAGCAGGTGCTGGCGTTGACCAATCGGCGGGGCGTGGATGTCGCCATCGAGGCGCTCGGCCGGCCCGAGACAGTCGTCCACGCTTTCATGATGACGCGAGACGGGGGCCGGACGGTGGTCATCGGGATCGCAGCGGGCCAAGCCGCGGCTCCCATCGAGGTGACCCGGCTCGTCCGCCGCGGGATTCGGCTAAGCGGGTCCTACGGGTGCCGCGTCCGCACCGACATGCCGGACATCTTGCGCCTGGCGGCCACGGGGCAGATCAATGTCTCTCAGCCGATCACGCGGCGCTACACGCTCGAGGAAACCGATCAGGCCTACCAGGCGCTGAATCGCGGGGAGATCGTCGGTCGCGCAATTGTAGTCATGGAGTAGCGACGATGACCACCCGCGAACAGTTCTGAGGGTACGGTGGGCGCCGTTATAGACCCGATCCGGTCCGCTTTAAGCGTGGATCGAGGAGATCCCGGAGTGCGTCGCCGAGTAGATTGATTCCCAGAACCGTGAGGAAAATGCATAGACCCGGGAAAAGGGCCAGCCACCAGGCCGTGCTGATATAGATGCGGGCGTCGGCAAGCATCGTGCCCCAGGTGGGGATTTCCGGGGGCACGCCGACCCCGAGAAAGCTCAAACTCGCCTCCGAGATGATGGCCGAGGCCATGGCGAAAGTGCCGATGACCATGGAGACTTGAATCAGGTTTGGCAACAGGTGGCGAATGATAATCCGGCTTCTGCCCGCTCCCAGGCACTGGGCGGCGACAATAAATTCGCGGGTCTTAAGCGACAGAGACTGGCCTCGTACCACCCGACAGTACGGGATCCAGCGCTGGGCGACGAGCGCCAAAATGAGATTGAACAGGCCCTGGCCGAGGAAGGCCATGATCGTGATGCCGAGAAGGAGTGGGGGGAACGCCCACACGACCTCCACAAGCTTCTGAATAGTAAAGTCGACCTTGCCCCCGAAATAACCCGACATGACGCCCAGGCTGACTCCGACGACGCCCGAGATGAAGACGACCGCGAAAGCAATGAGGAGCGACACGCGGGCTCCGTAGATCACGCGGCTCAAAACATCTCGGCCCAAGTTGTCGGTTCCAAGCACGTGCTCGGAACCGATTCCTTGAGGCGCCTGGACCATGCGCTCGAGTCTCTGGTGGTTGGGATTGTACGGCGCCACCATCGGCCCGAAGATGCCGACCACGACGAGCGTGAAGACGATAAAGCCACCCACGTACACTTTCGGGCGCATCCAGCGGCGCAGCCACAAGAAGTCCGTGGACAAGCTAGTAACGGATTCGAGGGTCAACGATCGCATAGAGAGCGTCAATAATGAGATTGATGGCGACGAAAGCTACCGTGTACGTCATGACCAGACCGGTGACCAGCGGATAGTCTCGGGCATTGAGCCCGATGATGAGCAGACTGCCGCTTCCCGGCCAGGAAAAAACCGTCTCCACAATGATCGAGCCGCTGAGCAGAGTTCCAAGCTCGAGACCCACCACTGTGATGACCGGAATGAGCGCGTTGCTGACCACGTGCCGCCAGAGCACGTGCCTTTCGGCCAACCCTTTGGCCCGGGCGGTTACGACGAACTCTTCCTGCATGACCTCTAAGACCGCCGAGCGGGTCACGCGCATGAGAATCCCCAGCATGTTCACTCCCAGGGCTATCGAGGGCATCAGGATGTGCGTGATTCCATCGTAGACGGCCGCCCAATTTTTTTGGATCAGGCTGTCTAAAATGTAGAACCTGGTGATCGCTTCTCCCGCAATACCGTATGTGCTCCGGCCGGAGGTCGGCAGGATGTTGAGGATCCCCGCCAGGAAAAGGATCAGCATAATGGCAAGCCAGAAGCTCGGCATACTGATACCGAACAGCCCGAAGGTCGTGCCAAAATTATCGACCCAGGAATTGGGTTTTGCCGCCGCCCAAACCCCCAGAGGGATGGCGAAGACCATGGCGATAATCAAGGAAACGATGGCCAGTTCGATAGTTGCGGGGAGCCTCTGTACGATGACCTCACTTGCCGGTTGGGAATACTTGAAGGACTTGCCAAAGTCGCCTTTGGTAGCGGAGATCAGGAATTTGAGGTACTGAATGTAAAGCGGCTGATCGAGCCCCCAACGGCGTTGGGCCTCGGCAATGTCGGCCGCCGTTGCATCTTCGCCCAGTAACATAAGCGTTGGGTCTCCTGGGGCGGCCTTGAGGAGCAAGAAAACAAGGAGGCTGATCAAAAGCAGGACGGGAATGGTGCCGACTAGCCGTCGGATGAGGTAATCTTTCACGCGCGTTTGCCCTTCGGATGGCTTCGAGGCGGCTTATGGTTGTGCGAACCGAAGTGCCCGCCGTGACAGAGCACGAGGATCTCGCCCATCCCCATGCTCTTTCTCCGTCCTGCATGCGGGCCTACAGGGCTTACTTGACCACCTTCATGTCGAGCCCATAGATGCGGCTATCGGGCAGGGGCTCGTAGTCGACCGTTTTCGCCTGGCCCCACAGCATCTTGTGCCGCCACATGAAGCAGGCTGGCGCCTCCTCGGTGATGAGGCTCATCGCTTGTCCGAGATATGCTCTGCGCTTCTCGGGGTTGAACTCCTGCTGTTCTTTGTCTAACAGTTCATCAAGCTTCGGATTGGAGTACCCGATTCGCGGCGATCCACCGGTTCTGAAATACTGGTGCAAGGCTGCGCTCGGGTCCTGCACGGCCCCTCTCCCCATGTAGTAGAAGGGGACCCTTCCGACTTGGACGTTCGCCCAAAGCGTCGGCCATTCCGGTGTAAGCAGCTTGGCCCGGATGCCGGCGGCAGTCAACATGGCCGACGTCGCCTCGGTGATTTGCTTATCCAGAATGTAGCGGCCTACCGGGGTCTGGAGTTCTACGTCGACACCATTGGGATAGCCTGCCTGGGCCAAAAGCTTCCGCGCCTTTTCGGGACTATATTCGTATTTGGGTTGCAAGTTGGGATGGTACCCGTACTGTCCCTTGCCGATGGGTCCGTCCAGGCGTGAGGCGAAGCCTTCGAGAAGTGTACTAATAATTTTATCACGGTCGATGGCCGAGCAAACGGCCTGGCGCACTTCCTTTTTGTCGAACGGAGGCTTGGGCATCATGGCGAGGAACATGATCTCGATCGAGTTCACAGGCACGATCTTATAGGCAGCCGAGGCCTCCACCCGTTTGCGCAGGTGCGGGGGAATGAATTGCGCGATCTGAATCTCGTTGTTGAGCAAGGCGGTCACTCTCTGCTCGACCTCCCGCATGACTCGAAAGACGACTTCATCAGGCGCCTTGGGGTTCTTTTTGGCCTCGGGATGGTCGGGTCTCTTGGCGATGACCAGGCGCTGCCCGGGGATCAGCTCCTTGAGCCGGTAGGGTCCTCCCCCCATCATGTGCTCCCG
Source organism: uncultured bacterium (assembly GCA_964372605.1). GTDB lineage: Bacteria > Methylomirabilota > Methylomirabilia > Rokubacteriales > CSP1-6 > CAYJUC01. The sequence goes on from CAYJUC010000273.1 coordinate 4,726, forward strand.
GTCCGCTTTATCCCGGCCGTACTTATCATAGATGGCCTTGCTGGTGACAATCAGCCGGTCACAGACGAAGGAGAGCAGGGGAGCGGCGGGCGTTTTGGTGCCAAACTTCACCGTGTTCTTGTCCACCGCTTCGGCATGGTCGATCGGGCCCGCCACCGAAGCCTTCTGCTTGCTCTGGGGATCTGTCAGGACCCGTTTCATCGAATGCACGACGTCGGCCGCCGTGACCGGGGAACCGTCGTTGAATTTGTAGCGTTCATCCAGGTGGAAGATCCATGTGTTAGGGTCCTTGACCTCCCAGCGCTTCGCTAGCCGACCCTCGAATTCACCGGTTTCATAATTGTACGTGCAGAACGGTCCGGTGATTTCGCTCCAGATTCCATACAACAAGGACACGCTGTCGCCGTAGGGATTGTAGGTCTCCATGGTCTCCGTCACCCCGACGGATACCCGGGTCTGTGCTCCGACCCAATGCGGGCTGCCCACCGCAAGGAGGAGCCCCGCCGCAGCGGAGAGGATGCTCTTAAATTTTGGTCGTCTCATAGTTACCTCCCAAGATTAGAATTTTCGGGGCTTTGGTGCAGACGCACGTGCTCGTCGCGTCGCTTGAAGAGGTCGGGGTCCGCGTACCCCATGAACTCCGGCTGGGCCTTACCGGCCATCACCTGGAGGTAGAGGGGCTCCAGGCCGTCGTTCTGGTAGCCGTGAATGACTCCCGCCGGGCAGGAGACGCAATCCCAGGGCCCCAGCTTCACATCCAGGCGCCGGCCATCCTCCTCCTCGAAGAACACGGTGACGTGGCCCTTGAGGACGAAGAAGACCTCCTCGACCTCGTGGGTGTGGGAGGCATTCCCCTGGCCCGGGGGGACGTACATGATGCTGAGCGTGAAGCCGCGGGCCGGGATGAAGCTCGAGCCGCCCGATTTGCCGCTCGTGTTCCCGATGAACCGGTGCTGCGCGCGCCGGTAGCCGTCGATCAACGCGTCGGTAAACGCCGACCAGTCGGGGATGCGGTCGCGGAACCGGGCCACGTACTTTT
>CAYJUC010000274.1:0-5761 GCA_964372605.1 uncultured bacterium
GCCCGTCGAGCAGCCCACGCGCTTCGAGCTGGTCATCAATATGAAGACCGCCAAGACCCTGGGCCTCACGCTCCCCCAATCCATCCTCATCAGGGCGGACCACGTCATTCAATAGCCTTTGAGAAGGTGGGAGTCCGTCAGGGCGGAACGGGGAAGACATCGCCATGAGGATGCCGAACCCCGGGCAGGCAATCGTCGATGTCGAGAAGCTTCGCAACTACTGCCTTGATCCAACGCATCCGCGCGGTCGGCACAAGGCCCGTGTTTTTCGATCGACCCTCGGATTGACTGACCTATACGCGGAAGAACTGCAGGCGGCTCTATTGGCTGCCGCTCTTGGGGACGAAGCGATTCCTGCCGAACGCGATGACTATGGGCAACGATACGTGCTAGACTTTACGATGCGAGGGCCCACGGGACAGGCAAGGGTCCGAAGCATCTGGATCGTTCGTCGAGGAGAGGGTTTCCCGAGGCTCACAACTTGTTATGTTCTCTAGGTGGGGGGTAGCTGGATGAGCGCGTTGCCGCGGTTGCTCGATGTCGTAGCATTGACCGAGGAGCTGCCTGAGCGAGGGTTACGCCGAGGACAAGTTGGCACTGTCGTCGAGGTGCTTGGCGGAGATGTGTACGAAGTCGAGTTTAGTGACAACGATGGACGCACATACGCCATTCTGGCCCTGCGTGCGGATCAAGTGATGGTTCTGCACCACCAGCCCGCCAAGGTGACCTAAAGGTGGCCAAGCTGGCGACATGCCGGTGGGACAGCCGCCGCGGTTCGAGCGGGTAATCAACGGGAAGACGGCAAGGGCCCTCGGCCTCACGGTCCCGCAGTCGGTCCTGATCCGGCGGACCAGGTGATCCAGTAAGCATGGCACGACCGATGGAGTGGTCCGCGAAACGACCAGGGATCAGCATCGACATGCCGCCCGAGGTGCGCCGTCGCCTTCGGTTGGCAGCAGCAAAGCGCGACCTTACGGTCCGGCAGTACGTGTTGGAAGCGATTGAAGAACGACTTCGGGAAGACCTGGGGGATGAAGGCGAAGGGGTGTTGACTTTGACGGCAAAGGCAGACCCGGTGCTGGCGGAACTATGGGACAACCGGAAAGACGCGGAATATGGTCGCGTATAGTCGAGGCGCCGGTACCGAAACCTGACATGGACGTAATCGACCGGGAATTACGCCGGTCTCTTAATCTGTGACGGCAATGACGGCGGCGGGGATGATCGGGCGCGCGCTCAAGCGGGTGGAGGATCCGCGCTTCCTCACCGGCGGGGCGCGGTACGTCGGCGATATCTCGCTCCCCGGCATGCTTCACGCCGCGTTCCTCCGGAGTCCCCACGCCCATGCCCGCATCCTGCGCCTCGACGCGTCGGCCGCGCCGGCGCTCCCCGGGGTCGTCCTCTGTGTGGCCGGCGAGGAGATGGCCCGCCGGGTCAAGCCGGTGCGCGCCGCGTCGAAGATGAAGGAGTACACCGCCACGGACTTTCCGCCGATGGCGCTTCACAAGGTCCGGTATACCGGGGAAGCCGTGGCCGCGGTGGTCGCGGAGAGCCGTTACCTGGCCGAGGATGCGGTGGAGCGGATCATCGTCGAGTACGAGCCGCTCCAGTCCGTCCGGGATCCCGAGGCGGCCATGGAGACCGGAAGCCCGATCCTTCACGAGGAAGCGGCCAGCAACGTGCTCCTGAGCCGCGAGTTCGCGCGGGGAGACGTGGATCGCGCGTTCCAGGAGGCGGCGGTGGTCGTCGGCGACCGCTTCCGCTTTCACCGCCACGCCGGCATCACGATGGAGAACCGGGCCTACCTGGCGGACTACCAGGCGGGCCCCGGCAGTCTCACGCTCTGGTCCTCCACTCAGGTCCCCGGGCTCATCCGGGACGCGCTGGCCGACCTCCTCGGGATTCCGGCTCACAGCGTCCGTGTGGTGGCCCCGGATGTCGGCGGTGGCTTCGGCGTCAAGAGCGCGCTCTACCCGGAGGAGCTGGTTGTCGCCGCGCTCTCCATGCGGCTCGCGAGGCCGGTGAAGTGGACGGGCGACCGCCGGGAGGATCTTCTCGCGACCACCCAGGCCTGGGATGAGCTGATAGACGCGGAGATGGCGCTCGGCTCCGACGGCGCGATCCTGGGCCTCAGGGCGCGGGTGATCGCGGACGTGGGGGCTTATTCGATCTATCCCTGGACCGCGTCCATCGAGCCGATCCAGACCATCAGCTTTCTCCCCGGCCCGTACCGGATTCCGCATTACCGCGGCCTGGCCGTCGGCGTGGCCACCAACAAGGCGCCCATGGGCCCCTACCGGGGAGTGGCCCGGCCGGTCTCCACGTTCGTCACCGAAGGGTTGATCGATCGGGCAGCGCGCCGGCTCGGCATGGACCCGGCGGAGCTCCGGCTCAGGAACTTCATCCGCCCCGAGGATTTTCCGTATACTTCGCCGTCCGGTCTGGTCTGGGACAGCGGGAGCTTCACCGAGTCGCTGGAGCGTGCCCGCGAGACGGTGGGGTATAGAGATCTCCGCGCCGAGCAGGAAAAGCGGAGGAACGGGGAACGCTACCTCGGCGTCGGGTTCGCCACATACGTTGAGCTGACCGGAGTGGGTTCCGCCATTCCCGTCTCCCCCGGCATGTCGCTCACCGCGGGGACCGAGGCCGCGACGGTGCGGGTGGATCCGACGGGAACCGTGACCGCCATCTTCGGCCTGGCCTGTCACGGCCAGGGACACGAGACTAGCCTCGCCCAGGTGGTTGCGGAAGAGCTGGGGGTGCCCATCGAGACGGTGCGGGTGATCCACGGCGACACAGCGGCGAGTCCGTTCGGGAGCGGCACCTACGCCAGCCGGAGCGCCGTGCTCGGTGGCGGCGCCGCGATCCTGGCCAGCCGCGCACTGCGCGAGAAGATCCTCCAGATCGCGGTCCATCAGCTAGAAGTCGGGATGGAGGATCTGAGCCTCGAAGCGGGGAGGGTCTCAATCAAGGGGGTGCCTGACCGCGCCCTCTCGCTCCGGGAGATCGCCCAGGCCGCGTACACCGGGACCAAGCGGCTGCCAAAGGGAATGGAGCCCGGCCTGGAGGCGACCCGCTTCTACGATCCGTACTTCGGGACCGCGTCGAACGCGACCCACGTGGCGGTCGTGGAGGTGGATCCAGAGCGCTGCCGGGTCCGGGTCGTCCGCTACGTGGTGGTGGAGGATTGCGGCCGAATCATCAACCCGCTGATCGTGGAGGGACAGACGGTGGGCGGGGTGGCTCAGGGGATCGGGGCGGCGCTTCTCGAAGAGATGGTCTACGACGCGGACGGCCAGCTGCTCACGGGAAGCCTCATGGACTATCTGGCGCCGACGGCGGTCGAGGTCCCGCCGATGGAGGTGCTGCACCTCGAGACGCGCTCGCCCAGCACGCTCGGCGGCTTCAAGGGAGTGGGGGAGGGCGGGACCATCGGGGCCCCGGCCGCCATCGCCAACGCGGTGGCCGACGCGCTGGCCGTGTTCGGGGTCGAGGTACGCGAGCTGCCCGTGACGCCGGAGCGACTCTTTCGGCTGCTCAGGAAGCCACCAGATCGTTGACGCGCGTGTTCGTGAGGAGAAAAATCTGCCACGCGATTTGCTTGAGCCGCCCGCGCCGGACGGTCACGCCGCGTCGTGAAAGATCACCCCGAGGCTCATCCGCTCGCCCGAGCGCAGGCGACTGACGCCGTGGCGGACGGCCACCCGGTAGTGGCCGCGCGCGCCCGCGGCCGGGCGAAAGCGCGTGGTGAAGATGACCGCCTCGCCCTGCTCGAGCGGCACCACCTCCCCGCGGGACTGAGCCCGGGGGCGCTGCTCGACCAGGAGGAACTCGCCGCCGGTGAAGTCCACCCCGGGGCGGCTGAGCACCACCGTCATCTGGAGAGGGAAGACCACCGGGCCGTACACGTCCTGGTGGAGGCAGTTGTAGCCGCCCGCGGTGTAGTGCAGCACCAGCGGCGTGGGTTTCGTCTGACCGTTCCGGCGACACACGGCGAGGAAGCGTTCGAGCGTCTCCGGATAGCGCTCGCGCGCGCCCAGCGCTTGCATCCATCCGTTCGCGATCGGCGCGAGCCGCGGATAGACGCGCGCGCGAAGCGCCGCCACCAGCGCCGGCAGCGGCTCGGCGAAGTACTTGTACTCGCCCTCGCCGAAGCGGTAGCGCGCCATGTCCACACGGCTCCGGAAGCGCTGGTCATCGGCGTAGAGGGCGGCCAGGACGGCGCACTCGTCCGGGGCGAGCAGGGCGGGCGTGGTGGCGTACCCGCGGGCCCAGAGGCTCGCCTCGACCTCGCCCCAGTCCACCTTGTCCAGCGCCCGCCCGAGCTCGCCCGCGCCTCTCTCTGTCGCCCGCGTCGCCATCACCGTCACGCGGCGGCCGACGGCTTGCAGACCTTGCACGGTCGGTAGCCGACCGATCGCGCATCGTCCACCGACGCGAAGACCACGCGGTTCTCCGGCCGCATGTGGCGGCCGTGGTTGCACCCGACGCGGCAGACGATCCGGGTGCTCGTGCAGCCCTCGAGGACGGGCGTGGTGCGCTCGAGTTCGAGGAGCCTGCTCTTGACGTCGGTCCCGAAGAGGTATCCGCCGAGGCCGCCGTCAGTCCGCAGCACCCGGTGACACGGGAGGATGATCGGCACCGGGTTCCGCCCGAGCGCCGTCCCCACCGCGCGCACCGCGCGCGGATATCCAATCCGGTCGGCCACCCACGCATACGGACGCACCTCGCCGAACGGGATCCGCCGGGCCGCCTCCAGGACCTGCCGCTGGAAGTCCGGCGCCCCCGACAGGTCGACGGGCACGGAGAAGAACGCCCGCTTGCCGGTCAAGTACTCGGCCAGCTCCCGGTGCGCCTGCTCCACCACGCGGCGCGCCGCCGCAGTCGCGAGCGCGCGCTGCCGCCCCTCGCGGATCCCGCTCACGCCCCGGGGCGTGGCCTCGATGGCCAGCCTCCCGAGGAACCGCTTCAGCTCATCGCGGGCGGCCCGGGCTACGCGCGCCACGCGCGCCGCGAAGCCGGGTGGCAGCGCCTGGGTCTTGAAGTGTCGAGCCAGGATGGCGTCGAGCTGATCGGGCGTCATGTGGTGCCTCCTTCCTCCAGCAGCTCGCGCAGGATCGCCTTCCCCCGCGCGAGCTGGCTCTTTACGGTGTTCACGGAGATCCCGCGGATCCTCGCCATCTCCCCGTAGGAGAGCCCGTCCACGTACCGGAGGGCGAGCAGCACCCGGGCCTCGCGCGGCACGCGCTCCAGGGCGCGCCGGACGTCGAGGTCCGATGCCGTATCGTCACCGCCGACGCCGTCGAGCCCAAGCGGGCCGGCGGCCGCCTCCCCTACCGGGCGCACGGCGCGGCGACGCAACTCGTCCACGCAGGCATTGGTCAGGATGCGATAGAGCCAGGTCGAGACCGCCCAGCGGGCCTCGTAGCCCCCGGCCCCGAGGTAGCACTGGAGGAGCGCGCGCTGGACCGCGTCCTCGGCGTCGGCCCGCGAACCGAGGAGCCGGCGGGCCACGGCCAGGAGCTTGGGGCCGTACCGCTCTACCAGGTCGGTGAAGGCGGCTTCGTCGCCCCGGGCGATGCGAGTCATGAGCGCGCGGTCCGTGTTCATGGTTCTCGCAACGGTATACGCGGCCCAAGGGGCGGATGGGTGGAACGCCGGACCACGTCGGCGAGGGGTCTCCCCGTCTCGGGCCGACGCCGCGGGGCGGCTCGAGAGTCCACTTCCACGCTCCCGCTCGGCGGGATGCCCTTCGTATTAG
>CAYJUC010000275.1:0-1559 GCA_964372605.1 uncultured bacterium
GCGGAGGCGAAGGAATCGCTGGAAGCCGCCCGCCTGAAGGTGGCTCGCCTGATCGGGGGCGCCGTCCGCGGCGTGATCTTCACTTCCGGAGCGACCGAGTCCAATAATCTGGCGGTCAAGGGCGTGGCGCTCCGGACCACGGAATCGTGCGGTCACCTCATCACCTCGGCCATCGAACACATCTCGCTGCTGAACGCGTGCCGGGATCTGGAGAAACGCGGCTTCTCCGTGACCTATCTTCCCGTGGACCGGGAGGGGCGGGTGGATCCGCGGAGCCTCGCCGAGGCCCTCCGCCGGGACACGGTGCTGATTTCAGTCATGGCCGCCAACGGAGAGATCGGCGCCGTTCAGCCTCTCGGCGAGTTGGGCCGCATCGCCCGGCAGGCGGGGATTCCCTTCCACGTTGACAGCGTGGGGGCCGTGGGACGCGTCCCCCTCTCGATGGAGGAGCTCCCGATCGATCTCCTCACCCTCTCTTCCAACGACCTTTATGGCCCGCCCGGAGTCGGCGCGCTCTGGGTTCGGCCCGGTGTCAAGCTCGCCCCCCAGATCCTGGGTGGCGGCCAGGAGGATGGATACCGCTCCGGCACCGAAAATCTTCCGGGAATCGTCGGGATGGGGGTGGCCGCCGAATTGGTGCGCCGGGAGTGGCAAGGGGAGAGCCGCCGGCTGGCTCCGCTCCGGGACCAGCTGGTGGACGGGCTCCTCCGCCTGCTTCCCGAAGCCCGCCTCACCGGTCCCCGCGTCGGGCGCCTCGCCTCCCACGCGAGCCTCTGTGTCCGGTCGGTCAAGGCGGAGAGCATCCTGATGGATCTGGACCTCTCCGGGATCGCCGCTTCGACGGGGTCCGCCTGCGCCTCCAAGACTCAAGAGCCCTCGCACGTTCTGCGCGCCATCGGCTGCGACGCCGAGGAGGCAGAAGGGTCTCTCTGCTTCACCCTCGGGCGCTGGACCACCAGCGCCGAGATTGAGACCGCGCTGGAGCTCCTCCCGGGAATTGTTCAACGGCTCCGGGCCCTCTCCCCCAAGGCCGCTCGGGCCTCCCGCCCCTAAATGCAACTCTATCTCTTCGATGTGGATGGCACCCTGGTTTCGGCCAAGGGAGCCGGACGCCGGGCCATCGGCCGGGCGCTCCTGGAGGTGTACGGGGCGACCGGTCCCTATGAGAGCTACGATATGCGGGGGAAGACCGACCTGCAGATCGTCTTCGACCTCATGACGGCGGCGGGGATTCCCGAACGCCTGGTGGCGGAACGGTTGAATCAGTTCTTCAGCCGATACGTAGAGATGCTTGCGGCCGAGCTTCAGGACGGCGTTGAGCTGCTCCCGGGAATCTCGGAGCTGGTCCGCCGGCTCCACGAAACCCCGGAGGTGGTGGTCGGGCTTCTGACCGGGAACATCGAGGCCGGCGCCCGGATCAAGCTGGCGCCCACCGGCCTCCTGCCGTACTTCAAGGTGGGGGCCTACGGCTCCGATGACGCGGACCGGACCAAGCTTCCCGCGGTGGCGGCGCGCCGGGCCGAGGCGCTCCTGGGAGAAGCAGTTCATCCGCGCCGGGT
>CAYJUC010000275.1:1659-5715 GCA_964372605.1 uncultured bacterium
TGGCGGCGCGCCGGGCCGAGGCGCTCCTGGGAGAAGCAGTTCATCCGCGCCGGGTGGTGGTGATCGGGGACACGCCGCTGGACATCCACTGCGCCCGGGTTTTCGGCGCTCGCGCGGTGGCGGTGGCCACCGGGCAGCACGGGATGGAGGAACTGGCCGTCCACAATCCCGACGCGCTCTTTCCCGACTTCAGCGATGTCCCTCGGGTCCTTGCGACGCTCTACGACGGCGCGAGGGATGCGTCGGAGTAGGCACCGTTCGAGCGCCGGCTCCGCCGGCGTAACCCTTTCCTGGGGGTGGCTCGAAGGGGGCCATCGAGGCCCCCTTCGATGAGCGAGGGAGGAATGAGGCACCTGGGGCTCTGGCTCCATCTGCTGGCCGCGGTGGTCTGGCTCGGCGGGCTTCTCTTCCAGAGCCACGTGCTCTTTCCCCAGTTGAAGAAGGGCGGGGGGAATCAACTGGCCGCCCGTGTGATCCGGAGCTTCCGTCCGGTGGGCTGGACCGCCCTGATCCTGCTCGTCCTCACCGGGCTCTGGAACCTCAGCCGGCTCCCGCCGCTGGACCAGCTCTTCCGGGAGAGCGCCGGCCCGATCCTCGCGCTGAAGGTCGTCCTCTTCCTCGTCGTCATCCCGCTAGCTGCCCACCGGGATTTCAAACTGGGCTCCCGGCTCGCCCGCGCGCTCGAAGCGGGGGAGGACCCCCTCCCCCTTCTCAAGCGCGTGGCATGGCTTGACCGGGTGGTGCTCCTGCTCGGCGTCGTGCTCGTGTACCTGGGAGTGGCGCTGAGCCGCGGCGGCCTCTGAGGTTGGCAGGACTGTGGACGCGGAGCTGGCGAAGAGGCTGGTTGACGGCCTGCGTGAGGCTGGGATCAACTTCGTCACGTACCTGCCCGAAACCAGGCTGAGCCAGATTCTCCCGCTGATCCGCGAAGACCCGTCCTTCCAGCTGATTCCTGTCTCCAGCGAGGCCGAGGCGGTCACCATCGCGGCAGGCGCCGTGCTGGGAGGCAGACAGGCCGCCTGTTATATCGAGAGCACGGGACTCTACGTCGCTGCGTACAGCCTGCTCATCATGGGGAAGCAGCTGGGAATCCCGATGCTCCTGGTGGTGGGGTTTCTGGGCGACTTTGCCGACCAGCGGAACCACTTCCTCTACGCCACCATCGGGAACCGGACGATTCCGCTTCTCGACGGGTTGGGGATCCAGTACCGACTGCTTGAGAGCGGCCTGGACCTCTGTGCACGAATCAACGATGCCGTTCGGACGATGAACGCCTTGCGGACCCCGGTGGCGTTGCTCTTCTCTGGCGAGTTCACGCGATGATCCGCTACGAGTGTCTGGAGTTTCTCGCCCCGGAGATCACGGACCAGCTGGTCGTGACCTCCCTCAGTGGCCAGCGGATCGAATGGGCGCACCTCTCGAAGCACGAGGGGAATCTGATGGTGGGGATGCTGGGGTGCGCGCTGGGCGTCGGCATCGGCTTGGCCCTGGCGCTCCCGCGCCGGAGGGTGATCGTTCTGGAATCCGACGGCAGCGTCCTCCTCTCGCTCTTCAACCTGCCGACCCTGGCCAACCTGAGCTGTCCCAACCTGGCGGTCTTCGTCTTCGACAACCAGGTGTACAGCGGGAGCCGGATCAGCGTGCCCACGGCGACCGCTGGCAGAACGGACCTCGAAGCCATGGCGCGGGGCGCCGGAATCGAGCGCGCGGTCACCGTCCGGGACCTCGGCGCGTTCAAGCGGGAAGCGAGCGCGGCGCTCTCCGGGAACGAGAACCGTTTCGTCGTGTGCAAGGTCGAGGAGAGCCTGCTCCATCGCGAGATCCCGCGCCCGACGATCGATCTCGCCGAGAACAAATACCGGTTCGTGAGGTATCTGGAGCGGACGGAAGGCCGGCCGATTCCCTTCGTCGGCCGCGGCTAGCGCCCGGCCATAGAGGACCGCAGGGAGGATCAGGAACTTGAAGAGGAAAAGTTTGCTCGATTCCTTCGCCATGCTCGCCTTCCTCAACAGAGAAAGCGGGTTCGAAAAGGTTAAGTCCCTCCTCCGGGAAGCCGAGCGTTCCAAAGGAGCCTCTCCTCATGAACGAGATCAACATCGGAGAGGTTTACTACATGACGGCGACGGGCCGATCCCTTGAGCAAGCCGAGGATTTCCTGCACCGCCTTGAGACGCTGCCGATCCAGGCCGTGGCCGACTCTTTCACGGCGGTTCTTGAGGCCGCCAAACTGAAAGCCCGGTTTCCCATTTCCTACGCCGATGCCTTTGCCGTGGCCACGGCGATCCGGATGACCGCCGTTGTCGTGACCGGTGACCCGGAGTTTCGCCAGGTCGAGCACCTGGTTACGATCGAGTGGCTCTGATTGAGGGGTTTGTCCTTGAGAATCAGAGGGATGTGTTACAATCGCTCCGCGTGAAAAGGAGACTGGGACCGTGGATATAGCGGCGAATCTCGCCGCGGTGAAAGACCGCATCGCCCGGGCCGCCGAGCGAGCCGGTCGGAGCCCCGCGGAGATTCTGCTGGTGGGGATCTCCAAAACGTTTCCCGTGGAGCGAATCCGCCAGGCCATCGCCGCCGGCGTTCCCGCGCTGGGGGAAAATCGGGTCCAGGAGGCCAAGGCCAAGATCGAAGCGCTCGGTCACGCGGTCCCCTGGCATCTCGTGGGAAGTCTCCAGACCAACAAGGCCAGGGATGCGGTTCGCCTCTTCGACTGGATCCACTCGGTGGACCGCGCGGAGCTGGCTCGCGAGTTGGACCGCCGGGCCCGATCAGAGGGGAAGGTCGTGCGCGTTCTGGTCGAGGTGAACCTGGGCGGCGAGGCGACCAAGGGCGGGATCGTTCCCGCCCAGCTCAAGGCGCTGCTCGAAGAGATCGCCCCGCTCTCCGGGATCAAGGTGAAAGGGCTCATGGTCATTCCCCCTCCGGCTGACCATCCCGACGGATCGCGACCCTGGTTCCGCCAGCTCCGCGAGCTCCGGGAGACCGCGGCAGGCTGGAAGCTCCCGGGGGTGGAGATGGCGGACCTTTCCATGGGGATGAGCGCGGACTTCGAGGTGGCCATCGACGAAGGGGCTACGATGGTGCGCGTGGGGACGGCCATCTTTGGCGAGCGCAAATGACAATCAAGGGGAAAACGATCGGATTCCTGGGCGCCGGAAACATGGGGGAGGCCATGATCAAGGGGCTCCTCAAGGCCGGCCTGGTCTCCCCTCACGCGATCTTCGCCACCGACGTGCGGCTGGACCGCCTCCGCGCGATCGAGAAGCTCTACGGCATCCAGGTGCTCGAGGACAACGCGGAGCTGGTCAGGCGGAGCGACGTGGTGATCCTGGCCGTGAAGCCGCAGGTCATCGCCGAAGTCCTCAAAGAAGTGGGCCCGGTCCTCACGCCGAAGAACCTCGTGATCTCCATCGCGGCGGGAGTCTCGACGGCCGCGTTGCGATCCCATCTCGCCGGGAGAGACGTCCGGCTGATCCGCGTCATGCCCAACACGGGGGCGCTGGTCCTGGAGGCGGCCACCGCCATCGCCCGCGCCTCCGGGCTCCTGCCCGGAGACCTGGAAACGGCGGAGGAGATCTTCGCCGCGCTCGGCAAGGTCGTGATCCTGGAAGAACGGCTCATGGACGCGGTCACCGGGCTCTCCGGCTCCGGCCCCGCCTACATCGCCCTCGTGGTGGAGGCGCTGGCTGACGGGGGAGTGAAGATGGGATTGGATCGGAGCACAGCCCTGTCGCTGGCAACACAGACCGTGCTCGGCGCAGCCAGGCTCCTTTTGGAGACCGGGATGCATCCCGGCCAGCTGAAGGACATGGTCAGCTCGCCAGGAGGCACCACCATCGCGGGGGTCGCGGCGCTGGAAGATGGCGGAATCCGCCGGGCGCTGATCAGCGCTGTGGAGCGGGCCACGCTCCGCTCTCGCGAGCTGGGCCGCGGCGACTCGCCGGGATAGAATGGAGACCGCATGACCGCGTTCAGGCTGGTCAACTTCGTGAGCTGGCTGTTTGATATCTACATGTGGATCATCATCGCCGCGGCGCTGATCTCCTGGGTCAGCCC
>CAYJUC010000276.1:0-3716 GCA_964372605.1 uncultured bacterium
TCTCGGCATGGCCCGAACCCGCCACGCTCGAACTGCATCGGGGGGAGGCCTCGGAGGGGGCCGTCGAGGCCCCCTCCGACGGTCTACACAAGTTTCAGGCTGGCCAGGAATTCGACGATCTGCTTCCCGGCGTCGCCCTCGTCCTTGATCACCTTTCCGGCCTGACGGGCCGGGGGCCGTCCGACGGCCAGCACCTTTTCCCGGGCCCCGGACTCTCCGACCTCCCCGGGACCGAGACCAAGGTCGGCCGCCGTGTACTTCTTCATCTCCTTCTTCTTCGCCCCCATGATGCCTTTCAGGGTGGGGTAGCGCGGTTCGTTGATGCCCGTGGTGACCGTTACCAGCGCGGGCAGCTCGGACTCGACCACGTCGTACCCGTGCTCGCTCTGTCGCTTGACCGTGATTTTTTTCCCGTCAACCGTCACCTCTTTCGCGAAGGTCAGTGCGGGAATTCCGAGCAGCTGGGCGACCTGTCCGGGAACGATGCCGGTATAGCTGTCGCTCGACTCGGTTGCGCACAGCACCAGGTCGAACGGCTCCTTTCTGATCGCCGCCGCCAGGGCCTTGGCGGTGCCAAGGGCGTCGGAACCGGCCAGGGCCTCATCGGAGAGATGAATCGCCGAGGTCGCCCCCATGGCCAGCGCACTCCGGATCCCGACTCCGGCATCCTCCCGGCCCATGGTGACGACAACGACGCTCCCGCCATGCTTCTCCATGAGGCGGAGAGCCTCCTCGACGGCGCACGCGGCCTGGGGATCCAGTTCCTGGGTGACGTCCTTCCGCGCCATCCGCTTGGTGACGGGGTCGATCTGAATCGTCACCGAGGTCGCCGGAACGACTTTGGCGCAGACCATAATATGCACCGGCACATCTCCGTCGGGCCTGCATGGCGAAAGAAAGGCGCTCCCCTCAGTGGAGCGCCTTCTGCGGGCGGCCCGTCACCCGGTCACTTGATCCACTCGGATACGTTGCCTACAATTACGACGTCCAGGATCTCCTTGCAATCCCGAATCGCCTTATCAACGAGAACCGGGTCGTCACTCACGTGGGGCAGCGCTCGATTGATGGCCGCGTGCAGCGCGCGCACCATCTCTTTCAAATGCTCATCGACAGCCGCGGTATTCGGTGCCTGGGTCATGATCTCTCCATCTTCGAGCGCGGGCTTGGCCCGCGCCATCAACTCGGGCCTCGCGCGCCGGGTGGCCTGCCTCGCGGCAAGGCCAACCCGTCGCGCTCGAACTACACTGGGGGAGGTTCGGAAGGGGGCCGTCCCTCCGAGTGTTAAAAGTACAGCCGCCCGACGTTGGGGTCCGGTACCTCGAGCCCCATCGCCCGGACGAGCGGGTTCACCTCCCGCATGTACGCCTCTCGAGCCTGGGCATTGGTCCGCCGCTTGATCCCCCAGTAACGGTAGCGCTCCGAGCGTTTCGACTCGGACCGGCCGAACATGTCGAGGCCCTTCGTGTACCAGTAATTCAGCGCCTTCTGGATTCTCTCTCTGTACTCGCCACCCTTGGTGGCAAACTCCGCGGTCTTGATCGCGCCGTAGTCGATGTGACCTTCCTCTTCCCTGATGATATCGGGAAGAACGCGATCCAGGGGCGCGTAGCTGCAGCCGAGGAACTCCTCCACCTGGTAACGCCCGACCCGGTCAATAAGGAACCCGAACATGGCAAAGTCTTCCCACGTCGTGATCTTCCCGCGGAAGGCCTCCACATAACGCTCACGGTTGGGGCGACCGAGCAGGTTGGACACGTCCGCTCCCAGTTCGCCGGAAAGCCGGGCCATCTTGCGGTAGTGATCAACCTCCTCGGCAGCGGTGCGCGCCACGATGAGCTGGTCAAGCTTCGTCGGGGCCGCCGGCAGCATCTGTTCCAGATACAGATGGGGACCGCCGATCTCGCAGTCAGCCTGAATGGCAAGGACTCGCGTCAGCAACGATTGGTATTCCGGGTCCATCTTCTCGAAATCTTTGAGCTCAATTTTGTCGGTAAACATCCCGGGTCCCCTCCTGATTGAGTCGCGGTTCTCTCCCATCCAGGCACGCTACCAGGGGCAAACCACAAGCGTCAAGTGGAAAATGGCGTCCGCCGCAAAGCTCCCCCAGCGGCCGGCGTTACCTGAGCCAGATCTCCAGGGCGTTGAAGAAGAAGGGGATCTCAAACGCGGCGGACTCGGGGGAGTCGGAGCCATGGACCGCGTTGGCCTCGATGGAAGCGGCGTACTCCCTTCGAATGGTGCCGGGCGCGGCCTTCGCCGGATCCGTCGCCCCCATCAGCTCCCGGACCCGGCTGATGGCGGTTTCGCCTTCCAGGACCAGGGGCAGGCACGGCCCCCGGGTCATAAACGCGCAGAGGCTCGGGTAGAACGGCCGATCCTTGTGGACGATGTAGAACTCGCCGGCCCGCTCCTTTGACAGGCAGACCATCCTGGCCGCCAGGATCTTGAGCCCGGCCTCCTCAAAGCGATTGATGATCTTTCCGGCCACGCCCTTGGCGACGGCGTCGGGCTTGACGATGACGAGGGTCCGCTCGATCGCCATGCGGGTCTATGATCTCCCCAGGACTCGCGCCACCCTGGCCCCGATCTCCGCGGGGCTCTCCACCAGGTGGGCGCCGGCATCGGCCAGGGCCTTCATCTTCTCCGCCGCGGTCCCTTTGCCGCCAGCGATGATGGCGCCGGCGTGGCCCATCCGTCGTCCCGGCGGAGCGGTCTGGCCGCAGATGAAGCTGATCACGGGCTTCGTCACAGCCGATTTGATGAACAGGGCGGCCTCCTCTTCGGCGCTCCCCCCGATTTCGCCGATCAGGACGATGGCCGCCGTGCCCCGGTCGGCCTGGAAGAGACGGAGGACGTCGATGAAGCTGGTCCCGATGACCGGGTCGCCGCCGATCCCGACGCAGGTGGACTGGCCGATCCCCCGCTCGGTGAGCTGGTGGACCACCTCGTAGGTGAGCGTGCCGCTCCGGGAGACGACGCCGACCTCGCCTTCACGGTGGATGTGTCCGGGCATGATTCCCACCTTGGCCTGCCCCGGCGAAATGAGGCCGGGGCAGTTGGGACCGATGAGCCGGCTCCGGCGGCAGGCGAGGTAGGCTCTCGCGCGCACCGCGTCCAGGACGGGGATCCCGTCGGTGATGCAGGCAATGAGGGGGATTTCCGCGTCGGCGGCCTCCATGACGGCGTCGGCCGCGGCCGGTGGCGGCACAAAAATAAGCGCGCAATCGGCTCCCTCGGCCCTGACCGCCTCCGGCACGCTGTTCCAGACCGGGAAGCCCTCGTGGGTCGTCCCGCCCTTGCCCGGGGTCACGCCCCCCACCACCCGGGTACCGTACTCCCGGCAACGCTGGGCATGGAAGGACCCCTCCTTGCCGGTGATCCCCTGCACGACGACCCGCGTGGTCCCGTCGACCAGGATACTCATATCATCCTGAGGCGCTCGCGAGACGGACGGCTTCGTGGGCGGCAGCGCCCATGCCGTCGGCGCTCACGAAGTTGAGCCCGGACTCGGCCAGCATGGTCTTCCCCAGCTCCACGTTGGTGCCTTCCATCCTGATCACCACGGGGAGCGTGAACCCCAGCTTCTTCACCGCGGCGATCACGCCCTCGGCCAGCCGGTCGCAGCGGAGGATCCCGCCGAAGACGTTGATCAGGACCGTCCTGACGTCGGGGTCTGAGCTCAAAATGCGGAAGGCGTTCTCGATCTGTTCCGCCGA
>CAYJUC010000276.1:3726-5677 GCA_964372605.1 uncultured bacterium
ATCTCGCCGAGGCGCCGCCGCCCACATCGAGAAAGTTGGCGGGGGCGCCGCCGGCCAGCTTGACGATGTCCATGGTGGCCATGGCCAGCCCGGCGCCGTTCACCATGCAACCGACGTTCCCGTCGAGCTTCACATAGTTGAGCCCGTACCTTGACGCCTCGACATCCAGCGGCGCCTCTTCGTTCGGATCGCGGAGCTCGGCGATCTCCCGGTGACGAAAGAGCGCGTTGTCGTCGAAGTTGAGCTTGGCGTCCAGGGCGGAGAGGCGCCCGTCCGCCGTGACCACGAGCGGATTGATCTCGGCGAGCGCGCAGTCTTTGGCGACGAAGAGGCGGCAGAGGCCCAGAATCGTCTCCGCCGCGGTCTTGAGGAGGTCTCCGGAAAGACCGAGGCCGAAGGCCAGCTGGCGCGCCTGGAACGGTTGGAACCCCAACGCCGGATCGGCCCAGGCGCGGAGGATTTTCTCGGGCGAGGCCAC
Source organism: uncultured bacterium (assembly GCA_964372605.1). Lineage (GTDB taxonomy): Bacteria > Methylomirabilota > Methylomirabilia > Rokubacteriales > CSP1-6 > CAYJUC01. The sequence continues at coordinate 4,205 of CAYJUC010000276.1, forward strand.
TGCGACTTCCTCGATCTCCACGCCTCCGGCTAGGGAGGCCATCGTCACCGGCGTCCCCCGGGCGCGGTCCAGCGTGACCGAGAGATAGAGTTCCTGGCGGATCGGGGAGGCTTCCTCCACCAGAACGCGTTTCACCAGGATCCCCTCGGGAGGCGTTTGAGGCGTCCTGAGCCGCATGCCGAGGATCGCCCGCGCGGCGGCCTCCGCGCCGGCCGGATCCTCCGCCAGCTTGATTCCCCCGGCTTTCCCCCGCCCTCCCGCGTGGACCTGCGCCTTCACGACGACCCGGCTCCCGAGCTTCTGCGCGATCGTCCGTGCCTGGGACGGCGTCTCGGCGACCTCGCCCGCGGGGACCGGCACGCCGAACTCCCGCAGAATCGCCTTGGCCTGGTATTCGTGGATCTTCATCGCCGGTCTATGCGATATCCGGGAGGCGGTTGGCCCGATTTGTCACCAGATCCGCAGGAGCACCCATAGCGTAAAACCCGTGCCCGCCACGGCGGCGCCGTAGCAGAGGACGGCGATCGGGGCCCTGAGGCCGCGAAGGCCCACGTCCTCCAGGATGAAACGGAAGCGGTGGGCCCAGTGGTAGAGAGGGAGCGCGATGAGCACAAGCAGGTAGAGCTTGATCACCGGGTTGGCCACGATCACCTGCATCCGCTCGGGGGTCACGGAGATCCATCCGCGAGGGATCGCGAACCCGTGAAGGATGATGTGCACAGGCACGAGGAAGGCGGCCACCACCCCGCCTACCGAGAAGAGTCCCCACCAGAACGGCTCGCTGGTCTTTCGTGTGGCCATCGGCTCAGCTCATTTGCAGCAGCAGGAAGACGACAACCAGGGAGACCACACCCCAGGCGACGAAAGACACAGCCGTCACCAGCCAGGGCGGCACCTGGTGCTCCCCCACTCGGACCACCTGGACAACGGCCGTCAGGTTCAGCCAGGTCACGCTGTGATAGAGCGCGAACGCCAGGGCCACGGCGTGGAAGATGATCCACCCCGGCGATCGGAGCTTCTGGAGCAGCGCCCCGTAAGCGTCCGGCCCGTTGCCGAGCTGCCAGAGCTGGACCAGGAGCACCACCAGAAAGGCCGCGACGAACACGCTGGAAAACTCCCGCAGCATGAAGGCGAAGTAACGCGGGTTGCGGAGCCACCAGGTGGTCGGCAGCTTCGGGTAATACAGCCCCGCCTGTCGAGCGCGCGGCTCCGTCATTGTGATCCTCCCCGCGGCAGGAGCATGGACATGAACCAGTCCTGCGCCCCCGCCACCTTCGAGCGCTGGATCGCGGCGGCCGGGTCAACATGCTTCGGGCAGACCACCGAGCACTCCCCGACGAAGGTGCACTCCCAGACCCCCACGGCCTCGGCGATCACCGGCTGCCTCACCCGATACCCCTCGTCCCTGGAATCCTGGTTGTAGCGGTAGGCCAGCGCGATCGCGGCGGGACCGATGAACGCCGGCTCGAGGCC
>CAYJUC010000277.1:0-5673 GCA_964372605.1 uncultured bacterium
ACCTGCGCGTGTTCCGGGCGATGCTTAGCGATCTGGGAGTCTGCGACGGCAACAAGGAGGAGGGCTCGCTCCGCTGCGACGCCAAAATCTCCCTGCGCCCCCTGGGCTCGCGCGAATACGGCACCAAGGTCGAGATCAAGAACCTGAACTCCTTCAGGAACGTCCAGCACGCCCTGGAGTTCGAGGCCGAGCGGCAGGCCAGGGCGCTGGCCGCCGGCGAGCGGATCGTCCAGGAGACTCGCCTCTGGAACGCCGACAAGGGGCAGACGCTCTCGATGCGCTCTAAAGAGTACGCCCACGACTACCGCTATTTTCCCGAGCCCGATCTGGTGCCGCTCCGGCTGGACCCGGCCTGGGTGGAGTCCCTCCGCGCGAACCTCCCCGAGCTACCGGTCGAGCGCGAGAAGCGCTTCGAGAGCCAGTACGGGCTCCCCGCCTACGACGCCGCCCTTCTCTGTCAGAGCCGCGCCCTGGCCGACTACTACGAGGCCGCGGTGCGGGAGTACTCCAAGCCCAAGGCCGTCTCCAACTGGGTGATGTCGGAGCTTCTCCGCAAGCTCGCCGGCGCCGACGACGCGGCCATCCGGGCCTGCCCGATTCCGCCGAAGAACCTGGCGCGCCTCCTCCAGCTCATCGACGACGGCACCATCAGCGGGAAGATCGCCAAGGAACTCTTCGAGAAGATGTACGCCTCAGGGGAGGACGCTGAGGCCATCGTCCAGCGCGAGGGGCTGACTCAGGTGGCGGATGCCGGGGCGCTGGGCGCGGTGGTGGACGAGGTCATCGCGGGTCACCCAACGGCGGTGGCCGACTGGGAGAAGGGGAAGAAACAGAGCCTCGGTTTTCTGGTCGGCCAGGTGATGAAGGCTACAGGGGGAAAGGCCAACCCGGCCCTCGTCAATCAGCTCCTGCTGGAGAGGCTCCCCAGACTTTGACACCCCCAGGGTAAAAACCCCGAACTGACTTGCTGGTTTTCACGGGAGGCGGCGCAACAACTCGAGCGCCGGGCATGCCCGGATGCCTTCGGGGGTGACAAAGTCCTTTGTCCCGACAGCGGAGACCTGCCAGGCCTCACAGTCGGGAAAGCGGAGCTTAAGATAGCGGAGGCCGCGGTCGATGGGCGCGTCCGCCCACTTGCACTCGACGAAAAGTGTGGGCCGCCGCGCCTCGATCACGACGAAATCGACCTCCCGGCCATCCACATCGCGGAAGTATCGCAGGTCCGGGTCGCGCCCCTCCGTGTCTTGCACGAAGTGCACCCACTTGAGCAGGTGCGCGCCGACGAGGTTCTCGAAGCGCTGCGACTCTCCGGTGACGAGCGACCAGTCCAGGTGGTAGTGCTTCTGTTCCTTCTTGACCGCTCGGATGCGGGGCGCGCCAAACGGGGCGACGCGGAAGAGCGCGTAGAGCCGTTCCAGGATCGCGATCCAGTTCGCCACCGTCGCGTGGCTCACCTGGAGATCCTCGCGGAGCGCATTCAGGGAGAGAGGCGATCCCACCAGTTCGGGCAGCCGGATCAGGAGCAGCTCGATGCGGCCGAGATCGGTCACCCGCTCGAGGCTCGTGATCTCCTCGCGGACGATCAGGTTCCGGTGTTCGCGCGACCAGCGCCGCGCCTCCCGTTCGCTTCCCCTGAAGAACGGCTCGGGGAAGCCTCCGAGCGTGAGGAGGTCGCCGAGCTCGTCGCGCCTCCGCAACCCTAACTCCCCGGCCGAGAGAGGATGCATGCGCAAGAGGTGAGCCGCCCCTGGAGCGAGTCGCCTCCGTGGCGGTAAAAGTCCAGGCGGGCGCTGCCGGTGACCAGGATCCGCTGCGAGGATCGGCGCGAGTCGTACAGGCCCTTCAGGAATGTCCGCCACAGCCGGTACTTGTGGAGTTCGTCGAAGACCCAGAAGCTCGACACGGGGAGCTCGCCTCGCAGAATCGCCTCGCGGTGCTCGGGGATGTCCCAGTTCAGATAGCCGGGCTTCCGTCCCAGCAACCGCTTGGCGAGTGTCGTCTTGCCGACCTGGCGGGGGCCGGCGACGAAGACCATCTTGCGCCGGAGGTCCCGGCGGACCTGCTCCTCCAGATACCGAGCGCGGAGAGCCACGGGAGCAGACTACGAGTGTTTTCAAGTGATGTCAGGAATGCTCGCGAGTATTTTCGAGCGGTGGTGAAAAATAACACAGAGGCGCTCGCGAGGCGCCGGATCAGGTTGCGACGGCAAGGGAGAAGGTGCCCCTCACCTCTCAGGTGGGAGAAAACAAATTGCTCCCTCCAGCCCCACCCCGTATAATGGCAATACATTTGATGATTCAGCTTCACAGCGTGTGGAAAGTCTACAGTGTGGGCTCGACGAAAGTTCCGGCCCTCGCCGATGTCTCGTTTCAGGTGGCCAAGGGCGAGTTCGCCGTCCTGGCCGGACCCAGCGGGGCCGGCAAGACCACCCTTCTTCGCCTCCTCTACCGGGGTGAGCTGCCGAGCGAGGGAGAGATCCAGGTGGCCGGTCGAGAGGTCACCGGGCTCAGCCGTCGGCAGATCCCCCGGCTCCGACGCGCAATCGGGATCGTCTTCCAGGACGCCAGGCTGCTTCCCGGTCGGACGGTGTATGACAACGTCGCCTTTGTTCTCCGGGTGCTGGGGACACCCCGTCGTGAGATTACGCCCCGGGTCTTCCAGAGTCTGAAAGCGGTGGGGCTCCAGGCCAAGGCTCAGGCGTTTCCGGCCCAGCTCTCTCAGGGGGAGCAGCAGCGGGCGGCGCTGGCCCGGGCCCTCGTGAAGGAGCCGCCGCTGCTTCTCGCTGACGAGCCCACGGGAAATCTGGACGAGGTGATGGCGGAGGAGATCCTGGATCTCTTGAAGGAGATCTGGAGCCGGGGGACCACGGTCCTCCTGGCGACCCACCGGATCTCCCTGGCCGGCCAGCTCCGGCGGCGCACGCTGATCCTGGAGCGGGGCCGGCTCGTGAAGGACGAAGGGTGAGCCTCCTCGGGTTCGTGCTGAGCGAGGCCGGGCGCGATCTTCGCCGCGCCGGCCGGGTGGGGGTGAGCGCCATTCTGCTGATCACCCTCTCGCTCGGGGCGCTGGGCGTGTTCTGGCTGCTCTCGCTGAACCTGGGACGGGCGGTGGTCGAGTGGCGCGAGCGCCTGCGCGTGGTCGTCTACCTGAAGAATGAGCCGGCCCCCGACGCGGTGGACGGGCTCCTGAAAAAAGTCGAGTCGGCGGGAGGGATCCAGCGGCTCCGTTTCATCGGCAAGGCCGAAGCGCTCCAGACGCTCAAGCGTCAGCTCGGCGCCCAGGCGAGCTTGGTGGAGCAGCTGCCGACCAACCCGCTTCCGGCCTCGGTGGAGGTGACGCCGGCTGCGGAGGCCGCCACGCCGGAGGGAACGCGGGCGTTGATCCAGCGGCTCTCCGCGTTTCCGGAAGTCGAGGAGATCCAGGGCGGGACCGAGTGGGTGGAACGGGTGGCCCAGTGGCAGCGGCTCCTCGAAGGCGTGGGGCTCGGCGTGGGAGCCGTGCTGGCGCTGGCGGCGATTCTGGCTGTGACCACCGGCATCACCCTCGCCCTTGACGCCAGGCGGGAGGAGATGGAGATCATGCGGCTCGTGGGCGCCACGGAGCGGGTTATCCGGCTCCCGCTCCTCGCCCAGGGAATGGCCCAGGGGTTTCTGGGCGCTGCCGTCGCCCTGGGCGGGCTCTACGCGGCGTACCGCCTGACCCTGCCGAAGGCGGAGCCGCTCATCTCGTTGACGCTGGGGCTCCCCCGGGTGGCGTTCTTCTCCTGGCCGGAGATGGCGCTTCTTCTGGGGGGCGGGGGACTGCTGGGGGCGGTCGGCGGGTTTCTGGCCAAGGGACGGAGCGCTGGATGAGGAGATGGGTGCCACTTCTGGCGCTCCTGGTCATCGGGCTCCTCGCGATGCCGGCGGCGGCCCAGCGGCGGGAGGATCCCCAGCTCAAAGAAAAAGAGAAGGCCCTCTCCCAGACCCGGAAGCAGCTCCAGGAGGAGCGGGCCAAGGCGCAGGCGGCGAAGAAGCGGGAAGCATCGCTCCTGGCGGAGCTGGAAGCGATCGACCAGCAGCTCGCCGAGAAGAAGCGGCGGCTCAAGCTATTGGACGGACGAATCCGCAAAGCGCAGCGCGAGGTCTCCCAGCTCCAGTTGGAAATCCGTCGGCTGGAGGGGCAACGGGCCGGCCAGCAAGAAGCGCTTGCCAGGCGTCTCAGGACCATGTATAAGCTCCAGGCGCAGGGAGGTGTTCTGCCGTTGATCCTGTCGGGAGACGACCCGATCAGCCAGGCGGCCCAGATCCGGTCGCTGACCATGCTGGCCGCCGTGGATGCCCGGTTGATCCGGGAATACCGCTCCACCTCCGAAGGGCTCTCCGAGCGTCGGGAGCAGATCGAGCAGCGGAGGGCGGAGCTGTCCCTGCTCCGGGTCCAGGTGGAGCGCGAACGCGCCGATGCGGATCGGGAGGCCGCGAGGCGCCGGACGCTCCTTGCCAAGGTGAAGGATGAGCGCGCGTATCACGAGCGGATGGCCCACGAGCTGGCCGAGGCGGGCCAGCGGTTGGAGGCCTTCATCCGCGAGCTCCAGGCCAAGCAGCGTCGGATCGCGAAAGTTCCGCCGGGCGTGCCCACGCCCTCGGTCGGGTTCGGGACGCTGAAGGGGCGGCTGCCCTGGCCCACCGAGGGACGGGTCGTCGCGGCGTACGGAGCGCAGGTTCACCCCCGCTTTGGGACGCGCACGTTCAGAAACGGGATCGATATCGAGGCCAGTGAAGGGGCGGAGTTCACCGCCGTCTTTGCTGGCCGCGTGGTCTACACCGGGTGGTTCAAGGGGTATGGCAACTTGATCATCCTGGATCACGGCAACGGTTACTACACGCTCTATGCTCACGCCGCCGAGATTCGCGTCCGCGAAGGCGACGACGTGAAGCAGGGCCAGATGATCGGGACGGTCGGCGACACCGGCTCCCTGGCCGGACCGCGCCTCTATTTCGAGGTGCGCCACCAGGGCCGGTCGCAGGACCCCACCGAATGGCTCGGCCATCGGGGCTGAGCGAGATACCACGCTGAGGAGGTTCTTCCCATGATTCCCGCTACACCGCTCCGGAAAGTTTTTTTGATCGCCGCGGTGCTCCTCGTACTCACCCTCTCCCTCGGAGGCGGGGTGGCGAGCAGGGGGGCTGACACCGCGGCCACCTACGAGACGCTCAAGCTCTTCACCGAGGTCCTCTCCATCGTCCAGAACCAGTACGTGGACGAGATCCCGCCCAAGGAGTTGATCTACAGCGCCATCAAGGGCACGCTCCGGGGCCTCGACCCGCACAGCTCTTTCCTGGATCCGGAGATGTACCGGGAGATGCAGGTGGAGACCACCGGCACTTTCGGCGGGCTCGGGATCGAGATCACGGTCAAGGATGACATCCTGACCGTGGTGGCGCCCATCGATGGGACGCCAGCCTACCGGGCGGGAATCCACCCCGGGGACCGGATCGTCAAGATCGAAGGGATCGTGACTAAGGACCTGTCGCTGGTGGACGCGGTCAAGCGCATGCGGGGCAAACCCGGGAGCAAAGTGACCATCACGCTCATGCGGGAGGGGTGGACGGAGCCCAAGGATGTCACCATCACCCGTGAGATCATCCGGGTCCAGAGCGTGCGGAGTCAGGATCTGGAGCCCGGGATCGGCTA
>CAYJUC010000278.1:0-3739 GCA_964372605.1 uncultured bacterium
TGCCGCTCCCCAAAGTGGATCCGATCTACTTCGAGAAGACCTACTACCTGGGGCCCGACAAAGGGGGCGAGAAGGCCTACCGGCTCCTGGCCGACGCCATGGCCAAGACCGATCGGGTCGCGCTGGCCAAGTTCGTCATGCGCGGCAAAGAGAGCCTGGTCCTCGTCCGGCCGTCCCAGAACGGCCTGATGCTCCACACCATGTACTTCGCCGACGAGGTGCGGGAGTTCGGCGAGATCGACAAGGGGGAATCGGCCAAGATCAAGGAGGGAGAGCTGGAGCTGGCCCTCCGGTTGATCGACGAGCTCTCCAACCCCGAGTTCAAGCCGGAGCAGTACCAGGATGAGTACCGGCTGAGGGTCCTGGACCTGGTGAACCTCAAGGTCGAAGGCAAAGAAGTGACCGCCGTGGGGCACGAGGTACAGCGCGCCCAGGTGATCGACCTGATGGACGCGCTCAAGCAGAGCCTCGCCAAGCGTGTCCCGCAAACACAGCAAGGGCAGATGGAGAAAAAGCCCGCCGTCAAGGCCAAGCGCGCCGAGCCGGCCCAGGAGAAGCCTCAGAGCAAGGCCCAAGCCGCCAAGAAATGAAGCACTTCACCACCCGCGAGGTGGCGAAGATCCTGGGCCTGCCGGAGGAGCGGATCCGGTCGTGCATCCGGGCGGGGTTTCTCAGGCCGGACCGGGGGCCGGGGCGGCAGTTCCAGTTCACCTTTCAGGACCTTCTCCTGCTCAAGACAACCAAAGGTCTCCTCGACTCCCGCGTTCCGGTGAAGCGGATTCGCCGCCTCTTGGCCTCTCTCAAGCGGCAGCTTCCGGACGACCAGCAGCTCTCGAGCCTCACGATCTACGCCGACGGCCGCCGTGTCGTCGCCTGGGACGGGAACGCGCGCTGGCAGCCGGACTCCGGGCAGTTCCTCTTCAACTTCGAGGTCAACAAGGTCGCGGAGAAGGTGGCGCTGCCGGTGGTCCCCCCGGAGCCCTCTGCGCCGGTCCTCACGGCGAAGCAATGGTTCGACCTCGCGTGCGAGCTGGAGGCGACTTCGCCGGAGGAGGCGCGCCGGGCCTACCATCAGGCGCTGGAGCTGGACCCCACCCTCGCCGACGCCCACGTGAATCTGGGCCGGCTCTACCACGAGGCGAAAGAGCCCGCCAAGGCCGAGGCGCACTACCGGGCCGCCATCGAGCACGCGCCCGACGACCCCATCGCTCACTTCAACCTTGGCGTACTGCTGGAGGATCGGAAGCGGTCCGACGAAGCCATTCGCGCCTACCGGCAAGCCATTGCGCGCGCGCCCGACTTCGCCGACGCCCACTACAATCTCGGGCTCCTCTTCGAGGCGCTCGGCAAACGAGCGGAGGCGATCCACCACCTCCGGCTGGCCCGGACGCTCTACACCCGCCCCGGCTCCGCCCGGTAGGCGGCCTTGGCTTGAATCCGGGTCCTCATAGCTTGCGGTTGGCGACCTCCAGTGCGGCGACGGCGTACATCTTGGTCGCGGCGAGGAGGTCATCGATCTTTTGCATCTCGGTCGTCGCCGGCTTGGCGTCCGGATTCTCCGGCGAGGGGCCGCACTTTATCGCCGGGATCCCCACTTCGACGAAGACCGTGAGGTCGGCGTACGTGCTCGTGAAGGCGCTCCGGATCGGCTCAGGCTTCTTACCCCGCACGTACAGGTGGGCCTCCTCCATCGCCTCCACCAGGGGTTCGGCACCCTTGGCCTCGTAACCGTTCACGGAGAGAAAGAGCGAGCAGGTCGCCCCGATCCCGGTGCCGCGCAGGACCTCTTTGACTTCCCGGAGGACCTCGATGGCCCGCTGGCCCGGAGTCATGAAGGCCTCCACGTAGAGGTTGCAGATAGCGGGAGAGAAGTTGGGCTTGAAAGGCGCCCCACCGAAAATGGAACCGATGTTCACTTTCGGGATCATCGTGCCGCCCTTGAACTCGTGGCGGTGTTGCTTCTCATATCGGCGCGCCCACTCCTCGATGGCAGGCACAATCGCTGTCATCCTGATAACAGCGTTCTTGCTCTCCTGGGCGGAGAGCGGATGTTCAACGAACGGGGCATACATGGGTTCACCGTAGGTCGTGATCTTGATGAACACCGCCCCGCACTGGGCCCAGGTGATGCGCAACTGGGAGGGCTCCGCGACAATGGCATAATCGGCAACGACCCCATGCGTGACGAGAAAGCGGGTTCCCAGGCCCTTCCCCCGGTAGGCCGGGCCCTGATACTGGTCCACCGGCGCTCGCCCGATCTCACCGGCCACGCCGGTCACGATGATGTCCCCCATGAGCGGCACGCCGCTCTGCTTCAACGCCTTTGCCATGATGAGCGTGCAGGCGAGCGGCCCCTTGTCGTTCACGATCCCGCTCCCCCTGATGATCTCCCCGTCCCGCGTCGCCAGCGCCTGCCACTCGGGCCGCGTCGTGCCGGTGATGAGCAGGTCCTCCTGTGTCCCGGCCAGGGCTGTATCCATGTGGCCATTGTAAAGGAGCGTGGGACCGCCACCTCTCCCGTTCAGGAACCCCACCACGTTGTAGCGATCCTTTTCGATTTCCTGCAGGAAGGCCTGGATGGCTTGCTTGTCGAGCCAATCTTTGATGAACCTCGCCACCTCTCCCTCGCTCCCGGTCGGACTCGGGATACTGACGATATCCATGGCGAGGCGCGCCAGTTCCTCGCGGTCGATAAGGCTCAGGACCTTATCGATGGTGCCGCTGTCGGTATGCATTGGTGCCCCCCTCAGTGGACGGATAATGGATCAGTTTGGCAGCGGGCGCTTGCCGCCCGGCACCGGCGCGTCGAACGCGTTCGCTCGGGGATGACGTCATGGACCAGCGACTCGTCCTCGCGGAGAAACTCGGGCCGCCGGCGAGCCCGGATCGCTTCCACGACCTCGGGCAATAATCCGGCCTTGAGGCCGGCTTCTTCGTGCGCGAACCACTCATACTGAGCCGACCAATGGCGCGCGACAATCAGCACCATGAGCTCGAACAGGCGCTTTTCCAACTTGCCGTGGAGGCGGAATGCATTGCCGGGCTGATTGGCCCGATCCGCGAGATCGGGGTTTCTGAGCCACAGGGCAAAGGGACCGCGGACGGCGCCGCTGCGGGTTCCCGCGATCTCTTTGTAGATGCGCTTCTGTTCCGGGGTAAGGGCGTCGAAGGGCACATCGGGCACACGAGCCATCCGATCCCCCTATGCCAAAGCGGACCCGCGAGAGGATCCTGGGAGGACGGCGCGGGTGGCAGCGAGAGCCTCGCTGGCGACCTCCGCCGCGGCGCGCGCCCACGCGGCGGGGTTCGGCGCCTCGTAGCTCGCGTAGCCGTCGTACCCCTTGGCCGCGAGGAGCGCGAAGATTTCTTTGAAGGGCACGATCCCCTGGCCTGGCGGCAGACGGTTCAGCGTCGTGCCGGGATCGAGGATGCCGCCGGGCACGTCGCTGTACTGGACGTGGACGAGCTCCTCGCGCCTGACGTCTTCGAGATCCCGCACACTATCGCCGGCCCGCTGGAAGTGGTAGGTGTCGAGGAGCAGGCCGCAGTGGGGATGGTCCGCGAGCGCAAGCAGTTCGCGGATGGCCCCGAGGCGCCGGAACCGACCGAACTGGGACAGAGGTTCGATCCCGAGGCGGACACCGTGGCGCGCGGCGATGTCGCCCACCTCGCGGATGGAGTCGGCCGCCTGCCGCACGCCGCCCTCCTCCCGATCGGCGGGGCTCATCACGATGGAGCA
>CAYJUC010000278.1:3839-5670 GCA_964372605.1 uncultured bacterium
AAGGAACTGCCGCCGAGCGTCCACATGTGGAGGGCGAGACGGAGGCCCCGCACGCGAACAGCGCTCACGCTTTGCGATAGATCCACGAGGCGGGGTCCTTGGCGTACTCGGCGTAGGAGCCGGGGGCGGTAATTCCGGGGATTTGCGGAATCCAATCCTCGCTGAGCAGCTCGTCGGGGTCGCCGTACCTGGCCGCAAGCTTCCGCACGCCGACGTCATCGAGCGCCGTCAGGCGACCGTTCTGTATCAGTGTATATTCCGTGCCGTCCCTCGCGGTGACGACGAACGTCGGCAGCAGAAGATGAATGTGCAGGTGCCCGTAGAGCAGGCCGCGCTCACCGGCCCACGCCTCTTCGGGCCCGCGCCAGCTCGTCCCGAACCCCATGTGGATGACGCCCGAGCGGCGCCGCTCCCACTCGAAGCCTCCGGAGCCGTGGCGGTCGACGCGGCTCGGGCGGCTGATCTTCGGGTTCGTCCCGATGGCGACCTCCCAGAGGTAGAAGAGGCCGGGGCGCGGGAACGCGGGGTAGTGAATGCTCTTCGACTCCTCGAGAAGATCCCGCCAGGCGTCCCCGTAACCCCCTCCGCCGAACACCTTCTCGATCAGCCCGCCTTGGAGCTCCACCCGAACACTCGGAAAGGCTCTCGAGAAGTGGCTGGTCGTCCCTGCAACAACGCCGCGCGCGTCCTCCCTGGAGAGAATCGGGGGCGTCGGGTGGCTGAAGAGGTGGCCATGACGCGGGGTTGACTGAAAGCCGTAGTGCTTGTCGTCGTAGTACTCCTCGAAGAAAGTCCACGCGAGATCGGTCCCTTCGGGATCGGTGAGCCGCGCCGTCCCGCCCCGTCCCTTCTCCCAGATCGGCTCCCAGGTCTTCTGGTTGATGAGGAGATGGAGGTCGAGCGGATAGACGGTCGCCGGGCTCAGGAAGTGCTCGGCGCGAAGCCACGGGATCTGTTCGTAGCGGTGGTCGCTTTTCGGCACGGGGCCGCCTTTGCCGTGGATCAAGAGGTCGTAGCCGCGCCGGACCGCGAATGCCTCGACGTCCGGGATCCCTTCCCAGCGGCGCGGATTCAGATCCCACGGCTCGCGCCGGATGCTCGCGCGGATCTCGTCCTGATCGTCGAACTCTCGCTCGGGATCGCCCGCGTCCACCGTGAGGAGATCCACGCGCGCCCCCTTCTCGCGGAGCGCCTGGGCAATGGCGTGGGGCACGGCGGGGTCATATTCGCGGTCCACGGCGATGAGCACCTTGTGGCCCGCCCTGGTGCTCCCGTAGCCGACGAAGCCGACGTGGCTCGTGCGGCGCTCGGGCCATTCGGCGAGCGCCCGCGCGTTCGGGATCAGGTCCGAGATCTCCACGGAGGCAAGCCCGGCGTGCCGGGAACGCTCGCTCCCGGAGCCCGATGGGACGCGGATGCCTACGGCGTCATGGTCGTTGATGTCGCACATGGGCGTTCCTCTGAATCGTCCTGATACACCTCGGCCTGATACACCTCGATTGAGGCGAAGTCAAGCACGCCAAGACCCAGTGGCGACGTTGTTCAGCCGTTCTGCTCGCCACCGTAACGGCCCTCGACCCGCTCCCAGTCTTCGTAGCCAACGGCCGACAGGTACTCCGTGAACGACACGCCAGTGCCCTGGAGCGCGAACCGGCCCGAGCGGATGTCCGCGAGCACGAGCTGCATCGTTTTCGTGATCTGCATCAGAAGGTCGCTCCCGTATGCGATCACCTTGAAGCCGAGCCGGTAGAGCTCCTCGGGCCGCAGGACCGGCGTCACGCCGCCGGCGAGCGGATTGGCCAGCAGCGGCACGTCGAACGCGCGGCCGATG
>CAYJUC010000279.1:0-5627 GCA_964372605.1 uncultured bacterium
TCGCCCGTGACGTTGGGCGAGAGCCAGACGTCGTTGGGCTCCACCACGGCTTCGGTGAGGCCGGTCTCGAACGGATAGCCAGCTTCGCTCCACGCCCGAAGGCCGCCCTCCAGGACCGAGATCCCGCCGTACCCGAGCTCCCTCAGTGTCGCGGCGGCCAGCGTTGACTGCTCGCCGTTCGCGCAAGTGACCACGAGAGGTGCGCTCCGGTCTGACGCGAGCGTGCCGATCTTCAGCTCCAGCCACCCGCGAGGGAGCCAGCGGGCGCCAGGCAGATGGCGGGCCTCGAACTCCCGGCTCGTGCCGACGTCGAGGATGAGCGGCGCGCGTGGTTCCCAGAGGCGTGCAGCCAGCTCGGACGCAGTGATGCGACTGACTCCGGCGGGCGCCTGATCGAGCCCGAACGGCCGCCGCCCCGGCATCCCCTGCTCCAACGGTTGCCCACTCTCCACCCAGGCGCGAGTGCCGCCTCTGAGCACGCATGTCCCCCGAAGACCCATCCGGCGGAACCAGGCCGCCGTCATGACCGAGCGCGCGATCCCGTCGCAGGTCAAAACGATGGTCGCGTTTCTGACCGCCACGTGGTCATCCGTCTGCTGGACCGCCTGCCCGCCGGGAACCCAAAACGTTCCCGGAATATGCCCCGCGGCGTACTCGTCTTGGGAACGGACGTCGAAGAGATAGAGGGTCTCGCGGTCGGCTTTCGCTCTCAAAGTCCGGAGGTCGCTGATCGAGATAAATGGAACTTCTTCCTCCGCCGCCAACCTTTCCGCGAGGGATTGCGCAGCCTGGCGGCTCCTGGGCGAGGGACGGGGCGGCTCCCGCGTCGCGCCGCGCTCCAGCTCGAAGCCGGCCAGGACCCAGCCCATGGTGCCATTCTTGAGCGAAGTGACATTGTCGAGGCCGAGGCGACGGAGCGCCTGGGTTCCGATGATGCTCCGGGTCCGCCCCCCGCAGTTGACCACCACCGTGGTGCCCGGGTCGCTGGCAAGATCATCCGCCAGGAGGATCAGCTCTCCGCCGGGCACGTTCAGCGCTCCCGGGATCGTGCTCCGGCGGTACTCTTCGGGCGTCCGCGTGTCGAGGAGCAGGAGTCGGGCGCCCCGCACCTGGCGCGCCTTCAGCTCCTCAGGCGTGATTTCCGGGATTCCGCTTGCGGCGTGCACCTCCTCCCCGAACGCCTTGCTGGGGACGTTCACGCCGGTAACGGTGGGATAGCCGGCGGCCTCCCAGGCTGGAAGGCCGCCCTCGAGCAGCCTGACTTCGCCGTACCCCATCCGGGCCATGGTGGCGGCCGCGAGAGACGCGCGCCCACCGCCCTCGTCGTAGATCACCACCGGAGTGCGCTTGACTGGAACCAGCTCGGGGAGACGGAACTCGATCTCGCGGCGGGGGAGCGAGGTCGCCAGCCAGATCTGGCCCCTGCTGTACTCCCCCTGCTCGCGCACGTCGAAGAGGGCGTAGGCCCCGCCCTTGTCCATCAGCGTCTTCAGGGCGTGGCAGCTGATCAGACGCGGGATCAACGGGGAGGCCATCAGAGCCTCCTCAGCGGTCGGTCAGCGGTCGTAGACCGGCAGGGAGCCGGGGGCGCCAATCACTATGTGGAGCCACGCTCCCTCCACTCCGGTGTTCTTGAACGAGTGCCGAACCTGCGGCGGATAGGTGATGAGGTCCTTGGGTCCGAGCACGCTCTCGGCCCGCTCTGCGCCCTCCTCCCACGAGAACGTCACGTGCCCCTCCAGCACCATGAAGACCTCCTCCGCGTCGTGGGCGTGGGGGGGCGCCCCTTGCCCGGGCGGCAGATAGATCAGCGAGAGCGAGATCCGCTCGCTCTGCGCCACCCAGGGATCGACGCGGCCGTGGCCGTTCATCCCGATGTACTGGAAGATCGCCCGGTGGTTGTCCGGGACCGGCGGCTTCAGGAACGGCTCCCAGTCGGGGACGACCTCGTTGGACCTGACCGTGTGACGGGCCATCGCCCCCTTCAAGTTCTCGGCCGTCAGGCGCGCGTTCTCGTTACTCATGGGGTCTCCTCCTGCCGGTGCAGATCGTACGTGTCAAGGCAGCCCCAACGCGATCCCTATTGTAGCCCGTTACCAACTCGGAGGATAATTCAGAAAACAGCGCAAAACGCGGGGGAAATCGCATGAGAAAAACGGCGACGCGCAGCGTCCCTCGGCCCTTTGCCCTCCACTGGGGCCGGGGCAACATCGTGGAGGAAGCGACGTATGTCGGGCAGTACCACGAGCCCTCGCTCCAGCTCCTGAAGTACGAGGACGGCTCGCTCTCGATTCGCTTCTGCTACTACGACCACAGGGGGCGCTTCCAGCGGAGCCCGGTGATCGTGGGCCCCAGAGAGCTGGCAGGACTGCGACGGGCGCTCGCGAAGACGCCGCGTCTCCGCTCGCTGCTCAAACGGCTGGTCGCTTGACCAACATCTCCATTGCCGCTGGCGGAAGACGCGGCGCTCAAACAAGGAGGGCTGTATGTCGTCCTACGATCAGGTGATGCGAAAGCACCCGGCTCCAGGGAACGTGGTAAAGGAGTGGGTCATTCCGGCCAAGGAGTACTTGGCCTTTACCATGCGGCGCGGCCAAGTCCTGCGTTTCGTGGATATCGAGGGCCAGCAGGTGCCGGACCTGGTGTGCTTCAACGAGACAGACCTCAGCGAGCAGCTAAACCTGGGAAACAGCCTGTTGCTGAACAAGCGGCGCGAGCTGCGCAAAGGGGACATTCTCTACTCCGTCATCTGCAACCCCATGATGACCATCGTGGGTTACTCCAACGGCGAGAGCTACTCCTATGGGCCCATGTGCAGCGAGGAGCTGAACCGGATCCGCTACGGCGTCCCCGCCACGCGCAACTGTCGCGACAACTTCGCCAAGGCCCTCGCGCCGTGGGGCTTCACGTACCGCCAGATCCCGAACGCCTTCGTCCCGTTCATGCGGGTGGTCGTGGAGCCCGATGGGACCATGGAGATCAAAGAGCCAACCAGTCAGGCGGGGGACTACTACGATCTGCGCGCCGAGATGGACCTTCTGGTCGCCGTCTCCAACTGCCCGCAGGAGCGCAACCCGTGCAACGCCTTCAAGCCCACACCCATGGGCGTAATCATCTACGAGTCCAGTGGGGGCTGAGGTCTTGCCTCAGGCGCGGACGCGAATAATCCGGGCTAGAGTGACACGTGCGCGCGGGCGCGGCCGTGGGCGGCTTCATAGCCGCGCATGGTGTCGGGATTGGCTCCCCGCGCGAGGGACAGATGATAGGTGAAGAGCTGGAGGGGGACCACCGACAGAATGGGGGTGAGGAGCTCGGGGATCGGGGGAAGCGCGATCGTCTCTGCGCAGAGCGCCGACAGCTCTCTATCGCCCTCCTCGACGATGCCGACGACGGGCGCGCCGATCTCGACGGCCGCGCGCGCCAGGGCCAGGCAGCGCTCGTAGGACGGCCCGGGCGGCGCGATCAGCCACACCATGTCGCTGGCCTCCATCGCCACCCACGGGCCATGCAGCACCTGTTCGCAGTTCATCCCCACGGTGGTGGCGTAGTTGGCCTCGTTCATCTTGAGGGCGGCCTCGTAGGCGGTCCCCGTGTTGGGGCCGCCGCCGATGAAGTAATAACGTCGGCGATCCTGGAAGCGCTTCGCCAGCTCCTCCCACGACTCCTGGCCGAGCAAGATCGCCATCTGGTCTGGGATCGCCTCAAGCGCCCCCGCCATCTCTTCCCGGCCGTCAAGCTCCACGGCCAGCGCCGCCAGGATCGCCAGTGCGGTGGTGTAGCTGATCGTGTGGGCCGCAGAGCTTTCCTGCTCGACCGTGGTCAGGATATAGTCGGCGATCTTCAACCCATCGCCGCTCCCCGCGCCGGTGATCGCGACCCCGGTGCCACCGCCGGCCTTCGCCTTCTCGAGGGCCTCCAGCGAGAAGCGTTTGGTTCCCCTGTGGCTCACGACAATCACGCCTGTCTTCGGATCCGGGTCGGGCCAGTAGTTCTTGAACTCGAAGGAGTGAAACGCGCGAACGCGATGGCCCAACCCGCCGATCTGGGAGAGGAGCAGCTCCCCCACCAGGCACGCGTGCCAAGAGGTGCCGATCCCCGAGAGAAGAACCCGTTCCATGGATTTGAGACGCGCGGCAACCGCCTTCAGGGTCTCAGCGTTTTTGCGGAGCACCAACCGGATTGCGCCGGGCTGGGCGTAGATGGCGTCGTGCATGTAGTACGGATGTGCGGGGCGAGACGGCGGCGGGGTCCAGGCCACAGCTAGGCTCCTTTCAGGAGTGAGCGCGGGCGGCCTCAACCATGCCGCAGAAGTAGCGGTGGACGGTGGGGTCGTCGGTCAGCTCCGGATGAAACGCGGCCACCAGCAGGCTCCCTTCCCTGGCCATCACGCACTCACCCTGATGATGGGCGAGCGGCGTCACCGTCGGGCCGAGACGGCGGATGCGGGGAGCGCGGATAAAGACCATCCTGAGCGGGCTCGGCTCCCCGCCGAACCGGGCCTCGCCTGTGGCCTCGAAGGACTCCTTCTGCCGGCCGTAGGCGTTCCGCTCGGCGGTGACGTCGATCAGACCCAGCGAGAACTGGCGCGGATTCTCCACCTCGCGGGCCAGCACAATGAGCCCGGCGCAGGTGCCGAAGATCGGCTTCCCCTCGGCGTGGAACTTCTCCAGCGCGGGGACGAACTCCCAGGCGTCCATGAGCTTGAGGAGCGTGGTGCTCTCGCCGCCGGGAATGATCAAGCCGTCCACCGCGAGGAGTTCCGACGGCTTCCGCACCTGGGCCGACTTCGCGCCGGCCCGCGCGAGCGCCTGCTCGTGGAGCGCGAAATCGCCCTGCAGGGCCAGCACCCCGACCATCATCAATGGCAATCTTTCCGACTGAGCCAAGCGGGTGGCGCGCCGAGCGGGGCGCCCCAGCGGCGGGGCCGGGGGTCCCTACACCGGGCGGGGGTGGCCCCGCCGGTGGGGCTGCTCGGCGTGACAGGACCCGCTTGGCTCATGCCAGCTACCAACCCCGCGTCTGGAGCAGATCCTTCTCGGCGAGCTTGGAGATCTCGATCCCGACCATCGGCTCCCCCAGCTCCTCGGAGACCTTGGCCAGAATGTCCGCGTCCTTATAGTGGGTCGTCGCCTGAACGATCGCCTTGGCGCGCGTCGCCGGGTCCGACGATTTGAAGATCCCCGAGCCGACGAAGACGGCCTCGGCCCCGAGCTGCATCATGAGCGCGGCATCCGCCGGCGTCGCGATGCCTCCGGCGGAGAAGTTGGGGACCGGAAGCCTGCCGTTCTGCGCCACCCACCGGACCAGCTCGTATGGCGCCCCAAGTGTCTTCGCCTCGGTCATCAGCTCCTCGGGACCGAGGGTGGCCAGTCGCTTGATCCCCGAAATCACCGCCCGCATGTGGCGCACGGCCTCCACGATGTTGCCTGAGCCCGCCTCTCCTTTGGTGCGGATCATGGCCGCGCCTTCTCCGATCCGACGAAGCGCTTCGCCGAGATCACGACAGCCGCAGACGAACGGCACCTTGAAGGCGAACTTGTCCACGTGAAAGCGCTCGTCGGCCGGCGTCAGCACCTCGGACTCGTCGATGTAATCCACACCGATCGCTTCCAGGATCTGGGCCTCGA
>CAYJUC010000280.1:0-5610 GCA_964372605.1 uncultured bacterium
TCAGGAGATGCCGTAGAAGCGGCGGGGGTTCGCTACCAGTAGCTTCTCGACCACCTGAGGCGTCACGTCCCCTCGGGCCCGCATGTTGGAGAAAACCTCGGGCTGCCCTGAGGGGTCGCCGCCACGGCCCCGGCCGCCGTGGTGGCCCCAGTCGGAGCCCACCAGCAGGCTGTCTTCACCCGCGTGTCGGAGCAGGTACGGCAGGTCCTCCCATTCCTCGTAGGAGCAGTAGAACCGGTAGTCCCGGAACAGCGCGGGGCCCCAGCGCTCGGGCTCCCCACCAAAGACGCTCCGTAGCGCGTGCAGCACATAGGGCACCCACGACGCGCCCGCCTCAATGAAGCCGAAGCGCAGCGTGGGAAAGCGCTCCGGCACCTTGTTGGCCACCAGGTTCCGAAAGGCCATCAAGGGAAGGGTGCGGGTGTGGGGGAAGGTGTGGCTGCGCGTGACGTCAAAGACGCTGGCGATGGCCGGGGACCCCGCGCCGGTGTGGATGCAGATGGCCAGGTCCAGCCGCTGAGCCGCTTCGTACACCGGGAAGAAGTACTCGTCGTCCAGCGTTCTATTACCCTCTACGCCGCGGAAAAACACCCCAACAGCCCCGTGCGTCTTGGCGAAGTCCAGCTCCTCGATGCTGGCGTTGATGTCCCGCAGGGGTGGGACCACCACCCAGCGCAACCGGCGGTTGGCTTTGGCACACTGGTCCGCCAGGAACCGGTTGTACGCTCGGCACAGGGCGATTTCCAGCTTCACGTCATCGGTAATGTAGGCCAGGAAAAGGGTCGGGTAGACCACCTGCGCATACACCCCCATCTGGTCCATGGCGCGCAGGCGGCCTTCCAGGTCCAGCAGCTCCCGGGCCCGCACATCCGGCATGGGGCCCAAGCCGATCATCTCGGACTCGGTGGGCGTGCCCAGGAGGAAGCTTCCCTTCCCGGCGGGCTTGGGGAAGATGTTGCCATCGATGAGCCAGAACCGGGTCTTGCGGTAGATGGTGTCCTTGGGGCCTTCCACGATCACGGGCCGTCGGAGGTAGAGCTCCTTGTCGAAGTGGTCCCAAGCTTGAAGGGGTTCAAAAAGGTGAGTGTCGGCGTCAATGATACCCGGCATACCGGCCTCCTTGGGACGCGGTTTCAAACGGAAGCGACGTTCGACGTTTCACGTCGTTGTTAGCACTTCTCCGCGGGGGCGTCAAGCTCACCGAGCCGGCGACCTGTCGCGACCACCGAACGGCTCCACGAGATCAACCAACAGGGCGGCGTGGTCGCTGAGCGCGTCCCGGCGTCTCCGCCGTGTCGCGCCCCCCCACACGTGCCTGACCGCCGCGAGGCGGCTGAGCAGGGCGACGTTCACAAACGCCTGGTCGATCCGGAAGCCGTTCCGGCCGTTGGGCGAGTACCACGTGTAGGCGCGCGCGTTCGCGGAGAGGTGCCGGAACGCGTCGCACCACCCGCAGGCGGCCAGCCCGTCGATCCAACCCTCCTCGCGCCCGTTGAACGCGGGGACCTCTTCGTCGATTCCGCGGCGCCCGGAGTTCGTGTCCCCGACGAAGAGCGCCGGCCCGAGGCGCCACCGGCGGGCGCACGCCAGCACCGCGTCCAGGAACTGGTACTTGCGCCCGCTCACGCGGTTCGGCACGTGCATGGCGCCGACGATCAGGGGACGGGGCGCGTCAACCGTCGCCGCGAGCCAGCGGCCCGGCTCCACGGGCGCGGCGCTGAGGCGTACGCGCCGGAGGGGCCATCGCGCCGCGATCAGCAGCGCGTTCGCGCCAGGCCGGGCCGGATCCGCCGTGGTGAGCTGGTGCGTGAGACCGCCGTCGGCGAGCGCGGCGGCCAGCGCGAGGCTCGGCGCCGTCCCTCGGAACTCCGCGAGGGCGACGACGTCGGGCGCCCAGCGCGCGACCTGGCGCGCGATCGCGTCGACGCGCCGACCGCCGCCGGCCCGGATGTTCCACGCCACGATCCGCATCGAGGTGCGCCTCGCCCAAGAAGCCGCAGGCTTCCCTGTCTCAGTACTATGCCGTCGTCGCCATCTCAGCTGGGCTCGCCCGACAGCGTGCCATCCGTTCGTCTTTCCCTGTATGAGCGGTCGGCCGGGCCCGGACATGCGGGAGAAGAGGGTGGCGATCCCATGCCGGCTCGCCACCGCGTGGCTCCTCCTGAACTTTGGGGAAGAGGTTCGGCGTGGGGGCGTCAAGACCGGTCTCAACCCCCACGGTCTTAGCACTGCCCGGCTGGTTCTGCCCAACGTGGACTCCCCAATTGACACGGAGGCTCCAGAATGTTATAAAAATGTTATTCAAAATATAATTTCTTTCGAACGGGAAACAACATGGGCGCCATTGCGGTCTCCAAAGAAGACGAAGGGGAAATCGGCCAGCTGATGCGGGAGCTTGGCGCGAAATCGAAAGCTCAGGTAGTGCGTGCGGCGCTGCGGACACTCAGGGAAAAGCTGGAGCAAGAAAAGCTTCACTCTGAGATTCGGGAATCCGTCCAGCGATGTGCCGACGCCGACCGGAGAGAGAATCGCCTTCTGACCCCCGGCGGGGTGGCCCGCCACGAGTAGTGGGACCCAATGGAGATCCGGCGGGGACACCTCTACCTCGTTGACTTCAACCCGAGGATCAGAACGAAGCCCGGAAAACTTCGACCCGCTGTCGTGCTTCAATCCGATCTGGTTTCTGAAGCCGGATATCCCTCTACGCTCGTGGTCCCCACGACAACTCAGGTGGTCGAAAATGCTGGGCTCCTGCGGCTCAGGCTCAGGCGGAGCGTAGCCGGAATCGAGCGGGAAAGTGACGTGCTCATCGGGCAACTAATCGCGGTCGCAAACGAATCGTTCAAGCGTGAGATCGGTGTGCTTCCTCCCACGCTTCTGCGAGACCTTGAACGGCGCATGCGTATCGTCCTGGGGCTTTGACCCCACCACCCCGCCTCGCATACATCCCTCACCTTGCTCTGATCCCGCTCAGGCGTGCGCTCCCCGCGCAGCCAGATCTCGCGCTCCTGCGTCTGCAGGCCCCTGAGGTACTCGTGCCCAGTCCGCGCCGGCATCGCGCCTCCCTTCCTACGCCCCCATCTTCTCCCTCGCGACCCGCCGCCACTCCGCGCGCGAGCTGAACCCGGGCGGCTCCGGCGGATGGCCTCGATCCGAGTTTCCTGATACATCGTGAGTAAAGGCGGAGTCAAGCGCGAGTTTGGGAACGCGACCCTTGGAGACTGCTCAGCGAAGAGGCGACGGGCCGCGTGCGCTTCCATCCAGCCCCGCCCCCCAGCGACGACGAGGTCGCCCAGGTCATCGCCACCATCCGCACCCGTGTCCGGCGGCTGCTCCGGCGCCGGAGGCTGGAGCGCGACGATGATCTGACCCCTCCGGATCCGCTCGCCGACGAATCGCTCGCCCTCGCCGGGATCAGCGCCGCCTCCGTGCAAGGGCGGATCACGCTCGGCCGGCCGAAAAACCGCCCCGATCCCCGGCGGGGCGCGCCCCCAACTTCGTGCTTGACTCCCCTTCATCCGCGGTGTATCAGGATGGACTCAGATGGCGGCCCACTCCGGCTCGCGTTCGGCAGCGACGCAGGCCGCGGCGGCGCGCGTCGTGTCCGAGAAGACGCTTTATGTCGCCTCCGGACCTACGCACCTTCGAGTAGAGGGTGTCCCCCGCGAACACCGGGTTGGGGAGTGTCGCAAGCGAATTGCGCGTCCCTTCCGGCTCAAGTATAATTCGGCCCGCGCGGAAATTCCTCCTGCAGGGAACCGGTTGGGTTCCGATTATCGGGAGATTGACCTGTGAAAGAGAGCCACGCCGATCTGGTCATTCAGGGGCTCAAAGAGGCGGGGGTCAGCGTCGTCTGCGCCCTGCCGGAATCCCACCTGAAACCCGTTTACGTGAAGGCCTCCAAAGACCCGACCCTCCGGTACATCCCCGTGACCAATGAAGGGGAAGGCGCCTCCATTGCGGCAGGCGTTTGGCTGACCGGCAAGAAGTCAGTGATGATCATGGAAAATTCAGGCCTGCGGATGGCGACGGAATCCCTCGCCCGGCTCGGCCTGACGCATGGAATCCCTGTCTTCCTTCTGATGAGCTACCGCGGCGACCTTGGGGAGCCGAACTGGTGGGGCATCCCGCACGGGATCACGATGGAGCCGCTTCTGCACGCCCTTCGGATTCCTTACGTAGTCGTCCGAAAAACGGAGGACATCATTCCCTCCATCGTCAAGGCCCGTCGCTCGGCCGACACCTCCAAGTACCACACGGCGGTCATCTTCAGCGGGGAGGTGATCGAATGACCCGGTATCAGGCATTGAAGGTTCTGGCCTCGACGATGAAAGACGAAATCTGTATCGTCTCCCTCGGCGGAATCGTGGACGAGTGGTTTAACGCCCGCCCGCATCCCCGCGAGGCGAGCCTTTATCTCATGGCCCTGGGCTGCCACATGCCCCTCGCCTTCGGCGTGGCCGTGGGCCTTCCGCACCGGACAGTGGTCTGCCTGGAGACGGACGGAAGCGCGCTCATGAATTTGGGTATCCTGGCCACCCTCGGGAACGAGCAGCCGCAGAACCTCAAGATCTTCGTCTTCGACAACGAGATTTACGAGTGCATCGGCGGCCCGCCGACCCACACCTCGGGCCGGGTGGACTTGGCGGCGATGGCGCGCGGAGCGGGAATCTCCGAGGCCAGGACGGTCGCGGCCGAAGGCGAGCTCCGAGAGGCCGCCGAAGAAGCCTTCAAGACGGAGGGGCTTCATTTCATCGTGGCCAAGATCCAGCCGGGCGTGGAGGACGGGCTTCCCCGCAAGAAGTATGACGGGATTGAGGACAAGTACCGCTTCGTCCGGTACCTGGAGGACACCGAGGGAACCGTCATCCTTCCTCCCAGCCAGCATAACTGAAACGGAGGCTTACGTTTCACCGACGGGATCCTTCAGGCCGTTCGATCCGACACCGACCAAGGGAGGAGGCCATGCGTAAAGGGAGCCCGCCGCTGCCCTCCCGCTTCCGGCACTAAGGGGAGAGAGACGATGAAGCTGTCGAACGAATTCGTCATTCCCAAATGCGAGGGGAGGGCGTTTGAGCTTCTGAAGGGCCAGATCCTGAGGGTGATCGCGGTCGAAGGGAAACAGGTTGGGGACATGATGGCGTTGAACCTGCGGGATTTCAGAGAAACGTTCAGCTCGCATACCACGTGCGGCTTGAACGGGTCCTCCTTCAGGAAAGCGACAAAGTTATATTCCGGGCCTCCCTTCTTCAATGTCATGCTCGTCATCGTGGATGACAAGGTTGGAGTTCACTGGATCCATGGGCGCTGCACCCGCGGGCGGTATAAAGCCCTGTATGGAGTGGACAACCACGCGAATTGCCACGATAACATCGTGGGAGCGCTCCGGCCGTATGGGCCGACCGAGTACGATGTCCCGTTGGACACGTTTAATATCTTCATGGTGGGCGACATCGATGAAAATAACCATTACACCTTCAGGCCTCCCCTGGCCGGGAAGGGAGAGCACGTAGACTTCAGGGCGGAAATGGATCTGCTAGTGGCCATCTCCGCCTGCCCGGATGACTCGGAGATAAACGACTACGCCCCTAAACCGTTGAAGGTAGAGAT
>CAYJUC010000281.1:0-5414 GCA_964372605.1 uncultured bacterium
CTGGCATGGGGACGGCCCTGGTCCAGGCCGTGAGCTACCGGGACTATCCCACCGTGCAGGCGATCATCTTCGTGATGGCGCTGGTCTTCCTGACGATCAACCTGCTCGTGGATCTCCTTTATGGCTGGCTCGATCCGAGAATCCGGTACGCCTGAGATGGCGAACCGGGTCAACATGGCTGTTGGGATGGCTCGTGAAGCCGGCGCCGTACCGGCTCGCGCCGCCGTCACGCGGCGAAGCGTCCTCGGCGTCCTGGGCCGCTTTGCCGCCCGCCAGCCGCTGGGCGCTTCGGGCGGGCTCATCGTGCTGGCGCTGATCATCACGGCCGTCTTTGCTCCTCAGCTGGCGCCCCACGGGGCGAAGGATGCGGCGTTCACGCAATATCTCCCGCCGAGCGCGGAGTTCCCGATGGGGACGGATCAGCTGGGCCGGGATGTTCTGAGCCGCGTGATCTGGGGAGCACGGCTTTCCCTGTACGTGGGCCTGGTCTCGGTGGCCTTCGGGATCACGGTCGGCGCGCTCTGGGGGATCATCGCCGCGTACTTCGGCGGCTTCGCCGACGGCGCGAGCCAGCGCCTGGTAGATACGCTGATGGCCCTCCCCCCCATCATCCTGGCCCTCTCCCTGATGGCGGCGCTCGGCCAGTCGGTGAACAACGTCATCATCGCCCTGGCGATTTTATTGACCCCGACGGCGGCCAGGACCCTCAGGTCCGTCACCCTCAGCATCAAGGAGAGCCCGTTTGTGGAAGCCGCGCGCGCTTCCGGGTGCTCGCACTGGCGGATCATCTTTCTCCACGTCTTGCCGAACACCTTCGCCACCTATACAGTGCTCTTCACGGTGAACATCGGCTACGCCATCGTCGTGGAGGCGGCGCTCGCCTTCCTCGGGCTGGGGGCGCCGCCCGACGAGCCCTCGTGGGGGGGGATGCTGACGGCCGGCACCCAGGCCATGGAAACCGCGCCCTGGATGATTTTCTTCCCGGGGCTGGCGATCAGCCTGACCGTCTTCGGGCTGAACCTCCTGGGCGACGCCATCCGCGACCTCACCGATCCCCGGCTCCGTGGCGGGCTCGGATGAACCGGATTCACAACTGAGAGGAGGAAGACCAATGAGAAAGTCACCGGTGGTTGCGCTGGTTCTTTCGCTGCTGCTGATCGGGCTCGCCGCGTCGGGCGCGGCGGCTCAAGAGAAGCCCCGCTACGGCGGGGTCCTCAACTGGTACGTCTACGCCGACCCCGGGCGTCTCGACATCCACACGGAGTCGCCGCTCTCCGTCCAGCAGGCCGTAGCCGGAATCTATAGCGGGCTTTTACATTACGATCCGGACGACCCG
Source organism: uncultured bacterium (assembly GCA_964372605.1). Classification (GTDB taxonomy): domain Bacteria; phylum Methylomirabilota; class Methylomirabilia; order Rokubacteriales; family CSP1-6; genus CAYJUC01. The sequence continues at coordinate 1,337 of CAYJUC010000281.1, forward strand.
ACCAAGATCACCGGCGACCTGGCCGAGCGCTGGAACGCCTCGCCGGACGCCAGGACCTACACGTTTCATCTCCGCAAGGGGGTCAAGTGGCACGACGGCCAGCCCTTCAGCGCCGCCGATGTGAAGGCGACGTTCGACCGGATCCTGAACCCCGACTTCAAGAGCCCGCGCTGCGGATCCATGCTCAAGCCGATGGTCTCTGGCGTCGAGGTGATCGACCCCCACACGGTGCAATTTCGGCTGAAGTTTCCGGCCGCCCCCTTCATCCCGTCAGTCGCCTCGGCCTGGTGCCGGATCGCGGCGAAGCACGTCCTCGAAAAGCACGGCGATCTGACGAAGCCGGAGGCCCAGATCGGCACTGGCCCCTTCAAGTTCAAGCGGTACGAGCGCGGCAGCGTGATCGAGTGGGAGAAGAACAAGGACTACTTCATCCCCGGGCTCCCGTACCTGGACGGCGTGAAGCAGTTCATCCTGGTGGGGGTGCCGACCCAGCTCGCGGCGGCAAAGGCCGGCAGGATCCATGTCTGGGACACCTGGCCGCCGATGAAGAAGACCCAGGCGGACGAGCTCAAGGGCGCGCGGGGCGCCGAGGTGGAGATCTACCAGGACTCCATCAACACCATCTTCCTGATCTACATGCATACTCAAAAGCCGCCGTTCAACAACCCGGACCTGCGAAAGGCGGTGAACCTGGCCATCGACCGGCAGGAGCTGGTGGCCAAGACCCTGGAGGGCGCGGGCGTCCCGTGCGCGCTGCTCGATCCCAAGCTCGTCGGTGACTTCGCCCTGCCGCTCGCGGACGTCAACAAGCTACCGGGTTGCCGGCAGCCGAAGGATCAGGACATCGCCGAGGCCAAACGCCTGGTGGAGAAGCACTACCCGAACGGCCTGGACATTGAGGCAGCGGTGCGTTCGGTGGGCGGGTACGTCGACCGGGCCCAGCTCGTCCTCTCCCAGCTGAGAAAGATCGGCATCCGCGGAACGCTCAAGACGTACGAGAGCGCCGCGGGCTTCGCCGTGTACGGGAAGGGAGATTTCACCTTCATTTCCACCCAGGACCGGGCCATGACCACGGGGGATCCCAACGATGTCTTCGCGCTGATTTTCACGACCGGAGCCGGCAGCAACTGGGGGAAGTGGTCGGACGCGAAGGTGGACGAGATGACCGAGCGCGGCCTCAAGGAGACGAACCGGGAGAAGCGCAAGCAGATCTATCATGACCTTCAGCGCTACCTCCTGACCCAGGACACGACAGCGGTGAGCGTGGGGTTCGTCGAGGGATGGTTCTTCAGGGACAAGCGGATGAGGAACTACAAGGCCTCGCCGACGATCTACGACCACAACACCTTCATGAAGGTCTGGCTGAGTCAGTGAGTGAGAGCAACGTGATCATGGTTGTTCATCCGGCGGCGGAGGATCGGGCCGAGGTGGTCGAGGCGCTCCCCCGCCCGCCCCGCCTCGACGGCGCGGTGGTTGGGCTGGTGGACAACGCCCGCACCAACTCCGACCGATTCATGAAGGTGTTGGGAGAGCTCCTGGAGCGAGCGGGAGCCGGCAGCGTCGTGATCAGGCGGAAGCCGAACCCGAGCCTCCCGCTCCCCGACGAGGCTCTCGACGAGTTACTGAAGCAGTGCGACATTCTGGTGCACGGTGTCGCGGACTGAGGGTCATGCACGTCGTGGGGTCTCCACGACGGAATCGAGACGGAGCGGCGGGGGAAACCGTCCGTGACGGTGATCACCGACGCCTTCGCTGACGCTGGCCGTCTGCGCGCCCAGGCTCTCGGTATGCCCCACCACGCCACCGTCCTGGTCCCCCACCCGATGTCGAGCCGGTCCGCTGCCGAGGTGGCGACGGTTGCGCGCGCCGCCTTCCCGCGTATTCTGGCCACGCTCACGGAGTCCGCGCCCCGTCCGGCCCTTGGCGCCGACCGAGGCCCAGCGCGCGCACTCAGCGCTTCGCGCGTGGAGTTGCCGGCGGAGATCGACGAGGTGAATGACGCCTTCGAGGCGCGGGGCTGGTCTGACGGGCTCCCCGTGATCCCGCCGACCGAGGCCCGCATCGCGCGCCTGCTCGAGGCGATCGGCCTGCCACCCGGAGAACTTCTAGGCGTGATGCCTCCGCGGAACGGCAGCGTCACCGCCGAGAAGCTGGCGGCCAACGCGGTGATGGCTGGCGCTGGGCCGATTCACATGCCGCTGGCGCTGGCGGCGGTGCGAGCCGGGCTCCGGGAAGAGTTCAACGCGGGAGGGATCGGAGTCACCACCGGCGGCGGCGCGCCGCTCGTCATCGTCAACGGCCCCGAGGCCGGGCGGGCCGGCGTGAACGGCGAGACCGCCTGCTTCGGCTCAGGCTATCGCGCCAATGCCGTCGTCGGCCGGACGCTCAGGCTGGTCATGCGCAACCTCGGCGGCGGGATTCCGGGCGCCATGAAGCGATCCACTCAGGCCTTCCCCGCGGAGTACAGCTTCTGCACCGCGGAAGCCGAGGCTCGAAGCCCGTGGGAACCGCTCCACGTGGAGCTGGGCTACAAGCGCGAGCAGAGCACGGTGAGCCTCGCCGGGGTCCGCTCGTTTCATCAGGTGACGGATCACACCGCGGACCGCGGGGAGAAGATCCTGGAGACCATCGCCGGCTCCATGCGCGCCTGGGGCGCGGTGAGCTACTACTATCAGGGGCGGCAGGTGGAAGTGCTGGTCGTTCTCTGTCCTGAACACGCCCAGGAGATCGCCGCGGCCGGATACACGAAGGAGGCGGTCAAGCGGTTTCTCTTCGAGCGCGCGCGCCTTCCCAAGCGGGAGCTGGTCGGTCGCGGCAACTACGGGGAGCGCACCTGGCCGCAATGGATCGAGGAGGCGAGCGGGGACACCTTGATCCCCATCGTTGCGGAGCCCCGCCACCTGATCGTGATCGTCGCGGGTGGCAACGGCCGGCATTCCAGCTGGCTGCCGCTCTGGTCGGCGACGCGCCTCGTCACCGAACTACTCCCCCCTCACCCTCCCCTCTCCCCCTCGAAGGGGGAGAGGATTTAAAGGCCATGATGGCGCTTCAGGAGGTGGAGCGCGTCGAGCTGCTGACGCTGATGGACAACAGCATCGACGTGCTCATGGCTTCGACGGAGAGCGTCAGGCGGGCGCCGCGGGACGCGGTCCTTGGCGGTCCAAAGAGCCGGCTCAGGGCCGAGCATGGGTTTTCGACACTCGTGACGGTGGTGAAGGATGGCCGCCGCCACTCTATCCTCTTCGACGCCGGGCTCACGCAGGACGGCCTGGTCCAGAACATGGGGATCCTCGAGGTCAAGGCGGCCGATCTCCAGGCGATCGTCCTGAGCCACGGCCACGGCGACCACACGATGGGGCTCCTGGGGATGCTCCGGGAGCGGGGCCGGCGCAAGTTTCCGCTGCTGATCCATCCAGAAGCGTTCAGGACCCGTAAGATCGTGCTTCCCGACGGCAACGAGACCCGCCTGCCGCCGCCGAGCCGCGCCGACCTCGAGGCCGAGGGAGTGGAGCTGATCGAGGAGACCGGCCCCTCTTACCTCCTCGAGAACGCGATCATGATCACGGGGCAGGTGCCGCGCGTGAGCGACTTCGAGAAGGGCTTCTCGATCCATTACGCCGAGCGAGACGGGCGGTGGGAGCCGGATCCGTGGATCCACGACGACCAGGCGGTCGTGATGAAGGTCCGCGGCAAGGGGCTCGTGGTGCTCACGGGTTGCGGCCACGCCGGGGTCATCAATATTCTCTCCCAGGCGCAGGCGCTCACCGGTGGCGAGAAGATCCACGCGGTGCTGGGTGGCTTCCATCTGACCGGAGGCCTGTTCGACCCCCTGATCCCCCGGACCGTCCAGGAGCTTCAGCGGTTCGCGCCCAGCGTGATCGTCCCGGGCCACTGCACCGGCTGGAAGGCGACCCACGCCATCGCCGCGGCGCTGCCCTCCGCGTTCGTCCAGAACTCGGTCGGCACCACCTTCATCTTCTAGGCATTCTAAACAAATGATGGCGAAGTTCACCGAGGCCCGAGCGGGTCCTGTCGCGGCGAGCAGCCCGTCGGCCCTCGCCACCCCCGCCCGGTGTAG
>CAYJUC010000282.1:0-5390 GCA_964372605.1 uncultured bacterium
AACACGCGGAGCGGTCCACCTTCGTCGGGTCCTTCCCCGAGAAGGCGCCGCCGCCGTGTGGACAGGCGCCGCCGTAGGTGTCCACGATGATCTTGCGCCCGGTGAGCCCCGTATCCCCCATGGGGCCGCCGGTCACGAACCGGCCTGTGGGGTTCACGTGGTAGGTGACCCGCTTGGGGTCCAGGAGTTCGGGGGGGATCGTGGGGAGGATGACGTGCTGGATGAGGTCCTCGCGGATCTGCTGGATCGTGACATCGGGGCTGTGCTGGGACGAGATCACCACCGTTTCTACTTGGCGCGGTTTGCCGTCCACGTAGCGGATCGTGACCTGGCTCTTGCCGTCCGGTCTGAGGTAGGTCAGGAGGCCCTGCTTGCGCACCTCCGCGAGCCGGAGCACCAGCTTGTGGGCCAGCATGATCGGCATGGGCATGAGTTCCGGCGTCTCGGTGCAGGCGTAGCCGAACATGAGGCCCTGGTCACCGGCGCCCAGGGCGTCCACGCCCAGGGCGATGTCGGAAGACTGCTCGTCGATGGCGGTGATGACGCCGCAGGTCTCGTAGTCGAAGCCGTACTTGGCGCGGTTGTAGCCGACGTCTTTGATCGTTTCCCGCGCGATGCGGGGAATATCCACGTAGCAGGAGGTGGTGACCTCTCCGGCGACCACCACCAGCCCGGTGGTAAGAAGCGACTCGCAGGCCACCCGGCCGGTCGGATCCTGGGCGATGATCGCGTCCAGGACGGCGTCGGAGATCTGGTCTGCGATTTTGTCCGGGTGTCCCTCCGTGACCGACTCCGAGGTGAAGAGATATTCGGACCCCGCCATGTTAGCCTCCCGTTTTGATCATTGGTGTAGAGGTACGGCTTGGGACTTTAGCACATTGCGCAACGCGGCTCAAGCGAAATTCATGAGGTGGCCGCTCTCGAGCGCGGGCTTCGCCCGCGCAATCAACTCGGGCCTCGCGCGGCGGGTGGCCTGCCTCGCGGCATGGCTAAACCCGCCACGCTCGAACTGCAGGGGGGAGGTTCGGAAGGGGGGCGAAGCCCCCCTCCGAGGGATTTGGCGAGGTTTCGCTTGAGGCGGTCGATGACCGGGACCGGCCACGGATCCACGCCCCGGAGGAGCGCCAGATAGTAGCTGACCCAGGCGCCGAGGTAGATCAGGGAGAGGAGGCGGCCCAGCCGTCCCTCGCCCCGGGACCAGAGGTCGACGATTCCGCCGGCGGATCTGCCAATCAGCTTCTTCGTCTCCGTGAAGCGGCGGGCCATGGCGGGGCGCTCCTCCAGGTCCCGCAGGAAGATCGCGTGGAGCCGCCGCGCCTCTCCCGCCCCCCATCCGACGATTTCGTTGTGATCCATCTCCGGCAGGGCGCCGTGAAGCGCCGGGAGCTTCGCGTTCTCCTCCAACTCAGAGTTCCATCGGTAGGCCGCGGTCGCCGTGAGCTCTCCGCCATACACCACGGGGATTCGGCCGCGCGACAGCGCGAGGGCCAGCTCCTTCGCCGCGTTGTCGCCGGTCTGCCGCTCCGGACCCAGCTCGTCGGCCATCCGCGCGAGCAGCTCGATGGCTTCATCTCGCTCGGCCATCGAGGCCGGAGAGAGCCCCACGGAGTCCATGATGCTGAGGAGCGGGAAGAAGAGGTATCCGAGGGCGGTCCGCGGCATGAAACCCACCGGAAGCGTGACCAGCGGGAGGCCGCGGGCCCTGGCCAGCTCGCCCAGGGTTCCCCCCGCGGTCACGGCCGCCACCACGGCGCCCAGCCCGAGCGCGTGCTGGAACGACGAAAGCGTCTCTTCAGTCGTCCCCGAGTAAGAGACGCTCACGACCAGACTCCCGGGCCCCACGAAGGCCGGGAGGGTGTACTCCCGGCAGACAAGCACCGGGACAGGAAGACGATCCCTCGAGATGGCCGCCAGGAGATCGCCGCCCGCGGCCGACCCGCCCATGCCGGAGACGACCACCTGCTGGATCTTTGCCGGGGAAAGGACGGGAACGGAGGCCAACCGCCGGGCGTCCCGACACTGGGACGGGAACTCCGAGAGCGCCTTTCTCATCCCGTGAGAATCGAGGCGGGAGATCGCCTTCGGGCTATCGAGGATCCGGTGCCGGCTCATCTCCAGCTTCGCGCGCCTCCCTGATGGCCATCACGATCTCTTCCTCCCACGCTCCGCCCGGAGCGAGAGAGACCGGCCACGCCAGCAACAGTGCTGATCCCTGATAGATCCGCTCAAACCCGGCTTCAGAACTCGACACGGTCTCCACCGGGGCCCAGGCGACTCGAGCCCGGCGTGCCCAATTCAAGGTCACCGCGCAGTTCGCCCATTCGTCCACAAGACCGAAGGAGCGGCGATCGCCGATCTCGCCCCGGCTCCCCAGAGTCGGGCGGCCCGGGAGCTGGTAGAAACGGCCGGGGGCATCTCCGGCGGTCAACGCCAGATTCCACTGGATCACCCAGCGGGCCCTGATTGGGGCAGGTCCTGTCCACCCGAGCCGGTAAGAGACCCGGATCGCTGATTCGCTCGAGCGCACCTCGACCCTTTTCTCAATTGATATCGGCCATCCATCAGGATTGTCCGAGTAAAACTCGATAGAAACGCCCTCCACCGATTGGTCAACTCGGTGTTCCATCCGGCGGCTACCCAGGCAGAAGAGCGCCAACGACCAGGGCTCGAGCGGTTCGAGACCGCCGCTTTCGGGGAAGAGTCCATCCAGCAGGGACGCCCGCCGAAACCGGTCATAGGTGATCTCCATCTCGAGCCCGGCCTCCTTGCTGGCCAGCCGGTCGTGAATGGTCTTCACCTCCTCGTCTACGGGGTTTGCGGCCGCCACCTTGACCTTGGCGTGGTACGCCTCGGGCCGCCGGCTGAACACGTCCCCGAGGTCCAGCTCCCCCGGAACGTAGGCGATTTCGGTGAGGCTCCCGCCCGATTCAGGATTGAGCACCAGCGTGAGAACCGCGGTCCGGATCAGGACCTCCACCCGACCGTCGCCGTTCAGATCTTCCGAGCTCCACCGAATCGCTCCCCCGGGAAGAGACTCGGCCAGACGCCGCTCGGCGGAGATGAGAGCCCGTTTGACCCCGCGCCGGAGGTGAGGAAGGTAGCACCCTCCGAACACCCCGTGCCAGTAGGCGTCGTTCCCCTGCCCGCGCCAGAGATGGATCCGAGCTTCTTCCAGTTTCGGGTCGCCCGGCGACCGTGTCAGCGCCTCGTGAAGCATCCGGCTCACCCGGAGCATCTTCCAGTGGAGGTCGTTGACCTCCGGATACTTGACGAGGAAGTTTCGCCAGAACCCGCCGCGAAGCAGGGATCCTATCCGTTCTCCGTCCGGAAAGGCCCGGAGGCGGTCTTTGGCTTCTTCCAGCAGCATCGTCGCTTCAGCGGGAAGCGCCCATTCTCCCATCTCGCGGTAGGAGGCCGAGGGGAGGTAGACGCGGCCGCGGGGGGGAAACCGGTCCAGGTAGTCAGAGAAGGTGCTCGGCTCCAGCCAGGATTCCCTCAGGATGGCTTCGAAAAACCCGGCGAGCCACCGTTCGCCGTAGGCGCGGCGGTGTGTGCCCGGCCAAACCCCGAATTTCTCGCCGTCGTCCATCAGGGTGAGGCCGCCCGCCGGGCGCCGCCCCTCCAGGTAGGCCAGGCTGGTCTCTAGATCGGCGAACGGGACCAGATACCGGAGCCGCTGGCTGATCGGAAAGATCGCCAGGGAGGCGCCCTCCTCATCGGTCAGGTAGTAACCCCCCAGGCGCTCCGGGTCCAGTCCGACCAGGGCAAAGTGATGGTCATCGACAAGCACGTACTCCACTCCGGCTTCCCGAAGCGATTTCGGGAGGTGCGGCTCCCAGACCCGCTCGGCGAGCCACATCCCGCGCGGGCGGACACCGAAGTGACGGCCCAGAAACGCCGAGAGATGCTGGATCTGCCCGATCTTGTCCCAGTCCGGGAGCGCGGGAAGAATCGGCTCGTAAAATCCGCCGCCCAAGAGCTCGACCTGCTTGCGCCCGGCCAGCTCCCCGAGAAGGTCAAAGGTGTCCGGGGCGTGCTCCTTGAGCCATTCGAGGAGGCCTCCCGAGACGTGGATGGCCATGCGGAACTCCGGGTATCCTCGAAGGAGCGAAAGGAACGGATGGTACGCGCGTTCGGTCGCCGCGAAGATCACGTGGTGGAAGTTCTCCACGGGCTGGTGGTTGTGGATCCCGAAGAGGAACCGGAGCCGGGAGGACGAGTCGTCGACCCTCCCGGGATCACTCACGGTTCACGTCCCGGTGAGAAACAGCGGGGAGGACCCCGTGGGCTTCGAAGAACGCGCGGAGCTCCTCCACCAGGGCTACCGAACGATGCCGTCCTCCGGTGCAGCCGATGCCCACGGTGAGATAGGCCTTGCCCTCCCGCTGGTAGAGGGGAAGGAGAAATCCGAGGAAATCCTTCAGGCGGGCGACGAACTGGCGGCTCTCGTCGCCCTTCAAGACGAACTCGCGCACCGCCTGGTGGCGGCCATCCAACGGACGCAGGTCGGCGACGAAGTGCGGGTTGGGAAGAAACCGGACGTCGAAGACCAGGTCGGCGTCGTAGGGAACACCGTGCTTATACCCGAAGGAGATCAGCGACACCGAGAGGAATGGCCGCGTTCCGGACGCCCCGTAGGATTCCACCAGCAGATCCTTGAGCTGGTGCACCGTGATGTGGGAGGTGTCGATGATCCGGTCGGCGATTTCCCGCAGATCGGCCAGCATCTTCCGCTCGGCCCGGATCCCGTCCAGGACACTGCCATCCCCGGCCAGGGGATGGCGCCGGCGGGTCTCGTGGTAGCGGCGGACCAGCGTCTCGTCCCCCGCCTCCAGGAACAGCACCTCGGTCGGATAGCCGCGGGCCTTGAGCTCCTGGAGGATTTCCAGGAGGTGGCGCAGGTACTCTCCCTCGCGCACGTCGATCCCGAGCGCGATCTGCCGGATTTCCCGCGTCGACTGGACGCAGAGCTCGGCAAAGGTCGGGATCAGCGTGGTGGGAAGATTGTCGACGCAGAAGTACCCGATGTCCTCGAAACACTTGATGGCGTAACTCTTCCCTGCCCCGCTGAGCCCGGTGATGACCACGCACCGAAGCTTGTCCGCTGCCTTGTTCATCTCTCCGGGCAAGACCGGACTACCGCCTCTTGGCGGTGAGGCGGCGCTGGTGCGAAGGGGGAACGCGGAGCTCCTCCCGGTATTTCGCCACAGTGCGACGGGAGATGGTGAGCCCGCGGCTTTTGAGGATCTGGGCCACTTCATGATCGGACAGGGGCTTCTCCGACGATTCCTGCCCGATGAGGTCGCGGAGCTGCTGCTTCACGGAGACCGAGGAGACCATGTTTCCGTTGCCGCTGGCAATCCCGCTGTGGAAGAAGTACTTCAGCTCGA
>CAYJUC010000283.1:0-3062 GCA_964372605.1 uncultured bacterium
CCGTGGAGGCGGGGATCATCCTCTCGGAGCTGCTCCGCAGGCGGCTGGTCCGCCGCGTGTTGGTCCTGGTGCCGCCCGGATTGGTGACACAGTGGCAGGAGGAGCTGCGCCGGAAGTTCTACCTCGACTTCGTGACCCACGACGCCGAGCCGTTCAGGCAGGAAGGCCCAGAGGCCTGGAGGCAGTTTGAGCGCGTGGTGGCCTCGTTTCACACCGCCAAGCGGCCGGAACACGCCCAGGTGATCCTCCAGATCCCCTACGACCTGGTGATCGTGGACGAGGCCCATCACCTGAGAAACGCCCGCACGGTCCTCTGGCAGTTCGTCAATGGGCTCAAGAGAACCTATCTTCTCCTCCTCACCGCCACGCCGGTGCAAAACGATCTGGAGGAACTGTTCAACCTGGTCACGCTTCTGCAACCGGGCCAGCTCAACACCCTCAGGGCGTTTCGCCGGAATCATGTGGCCCGGGGTGACAGGCGTCAGCCCCGAGATCCGGAGGGCTTGAGGCGCGTGCTCTCCGAGGTCATGGTGAGGAACCGGAGGGCCACCACTCTGGTGGCCCTCACTCGCCGGGTTGCCCGGACCGTGATTGTTGAGCCCACCGCCGCCGAGCAGGAGCTGTACATCGGGCTCTCCGACTTCCTCCGGGAACAGTACCGGCGGGGATCGGGGATCACCCGGATGATGGTGCAGACTCTTCAGATGGAGTTGGGATCGAGCCCCCGAGCCGCCGCCCTCACGCTGGGGCGGCTCCTCGCTCAGCAGTGGGAGCCATCCGTGCAGGAACGGCTCGGCCGCTTCTTGGGCCACGCCCGGAGCCTCGACGAAGACGCCAAGAGCCGGGCCCTCCGGGGGCTGCTCCGATCGTGGAGCGACAAGCTTCTGATCTTCACCCGCTTCCGCGCCACCCAGGAGCACCTCGCCCACCTCCTCAAGCAAACAGGGGAGTCCTGCGCCCTCTATCACGGAGGCTTGCCCCGCCGTGAGAAGGAGGAGGCAATCCGGGCCTTTGAGGGTCCCTGCCGGATCCTGATCTCCACGGAGGCCGGCGGCGAGGGCCGCAATCTCCAGTTCTGCCATGGCCTGGTGAACTACGACCTGCCCTGGAACCCTATGCGGATCGAGCAACGGATCGGCCGCCTGTCGCGCGTGGGGCAAACGCGGGATGTCTACGTGTTCAACCTGGTGGCCCCTGGGACCATCGAGGAAACTCTCCTGGAGATCCTCGACGCCAAGATCAATATGTTCGAGCTGGTGATCGGCGAGATCGACATGATCCTGGGGCAGCTCGCCACCGACCAGGACTTTGAGGTGCTGGTCATGGACCTCTGGCTCGGCTCCGAGGACCAGGAGGCCTTCCGCGAGAAGATGGCCTCCCTCGGGGAAGAGCTCCTCAAGGCCAAACAGGCCTACTTCGGGATTAGAGAGCTGGATGACCGGATTTTCGGCGACGCGCTGGCGCCGAGGGGGAGCGCGTGAGGGCGCTCGGCGGGATCGAGCCGTTTGTCGTCGCGTCGATCGAGTCTCTCGGGGGGGCGGTCGAGCAACGGGCCGACGGGCTCTACACGGTCCTCTGGCCGGCCGAGGCTACGGGCGAGCTGGCGACCCGCCAGCTCGCCTTCGATCCCGAGCTGATCGAAGAGGAGCCGGGCGCCGAGCTGGTCACCTTCGCCAGCCCCACACTGGAGCAGATCGTGGAGCACGCCACGGCTTCGGGTCGGGTCGCCCAGGCCTTCTTGAACGCGCCCCTGAGCGCTGTGCCCGGAACAGCCGAGCGGCTGGCGCGGTCCTACCGCTTCCTCGACGCTTCCTGGACAGCCGAAGCCGGAAGAGCGTGGTGGCTCCCGGTGGGCCTCTTCCTCTTCCGGACCCGGTATCTATCAGATTCCCGGGAAGAGGATCTGGTGGAGGTGGGCGTGAACCTGACCGACGGACGCATCCTCCGCCGCCTCGCCGAGGCGATGGAGCGCTACGGTCTCTCCCCCGACCCCCCGGAGGCCTGGCCGATGCTGGCGGAGCTGCCAATCAGCGGGGCCTACGCGGTGGCGCGGGCCGAGCTGGAGCGAAAGATTCTCTCGCCCCTCGGCCGCCGGCGGCGGGAGCTGGAGTCAAGGCTGGCGCAGGAGAGCGGCCGGGCCCGGGCGTACTACGACGAGCTGATTCGAGAGCTCCAGGAACAACAGCAGAGTCTTCCCGCCGAGGATCCCGGGCGAGGCCCGCTGGAGTCGAAGCTGAGGGCCATTGGCCTGGAGCGTGAAGGCCGGCTCGCTGAGCTCCGGGGTAAGTACAAACTGGAGGCGGAGGTGGCGCTGCTCAGTGCCCTTCGGCTCTATCTGCCCCGGATCGTCTTCCCCGGGAAGCTTACGGGGAAGCGCCACGCGGCCGAACTCACACTGGTCTGGGACCCGGTGGAGCAGGCCGGGGAGCCAGCACGCTGTCGACGCTGTGGAGGGCTCACGTACGAGACAAGCCTTCTCCGCTCCGGGGCGGTTGGCTGTCTTCCTTGCCTCGATGCAGAGGCCAACCCGCAAGGCAGGAGGTGAAAGCTGTCGAGCGTAGGCCGCTGACCCGCCGGAAGGCCGCAATATCGAATCAGCCCCTCAGTGGTTGGCACCCTGCCCGAAGATAGCCCCCCCAACGAACGCGCCTTAGAAAGCCCGCCTTTTCAGCGTCGTGCTCGGCCTCCCGGCTGTGCCCGACCGCGAACTTCCGAAACGGCTGCCCTCCAGCACTATGGATTGACAACACACCCGGCATCTCCTAAAATCCGGTCCTGCCGGGGTGGTGAAGCACGGGCTCAAGTACCAGGCACGAGGTTGAAAAAGCCTGGGGCGTCAGAGCATGCCCCACAGAGGGCCTCGAATCCGGCAATCCGGAGCGCCAACCTCCTTGTGCCAGACCCACCCCGGCGTTGTATTTTCACCGGAGTGGTCCACGGCGCTGGTTCCTCGATCCCCGCGCGGCTCATTCCCCCTTTACTAGGAGCGAGCCATGGCGAAAAAAAGCGTGCTGGTCCTCACCAACAAGGACATGGAAGGTCTCCTCACCATGGACGAGTGC
>CAYJUC010000283.1:3162-5384 GCA_964372605.1 uncultured bacterium
CGTGCTGGTCCTCACCAACAAGGACATGGAAGGTCTCCTCACCATGGACGAGTGCATCCGGGCCTGCGAGGAGGCGTTCTGGGAGTTCGGCCACGGGATCGCCCAGGTCATCCCCCGGCGGCGCATCCACACACCGCTCAAAGAAACGGGGACCTGGCACTGGCTCAACGTGATCCCGGGGGTCGTTCCCAAGTTCAACGTGGCGGCGGTCCGTCTCGACTCGGCGCAGCTCCGGTTCCGCGAGGTGAACGGCCGGACCCGGATGGACTTCCCCGGCGCCTTCTCCGGGTTCGTGCTGCTGTTCGATCTCAAGACCCGCGAGCTCCTGTGCATCTACCATGACCACTACGTCTCTCCGATCCGGGTCGCGGCGACCAGCGCCATCGGGGTCAAGTACATGGCGCGGGAGAACTCGCAGACCCTGGGGATCGTGGGGACCGGGTTTCAAGCCGAGTCGAAAGTGGAGGCGATCTGTCGCGTCCGCCCGATCCGCCAAGTCAAAGTCTACTCGACCAACAAGGACAACCGCCGCAAGTTCGCCGAGACGATGGAGAAGCGGGTGGGCGTCGAGGTCAAGGCCGTGGACGACGCCAAGGCGGTGGTTCAGGGCTCGGACATCGTGGTCGCAGTCACCAACTCCGCCGAGCCCGTGTTCAACGGCGAGTGGCTGGAGGACGGGACCCATGTCATTTCCACCATCGGCGCCAACCGGTTCGACGCGCGCCGCGAGATCGACGACGAGACGGTGCGACGCTCCAGCCTGGTCGTGGTGAACCTGAAGGAGCAGGTGGAGATCGACCAGCAGCCCGAGCTGATGAGCCCAATCCGCAAGGGGTACCTCCGCTGGGAGGATATTCATGAGCTGGGGGAGTTGGTCACGGGGAAGATCGTGGGCAGGCGACGAGCTTCTGAGATCACCCACCACAACAACAACGTCGGCATGGGGATCCAGTTCGCCGCCGCCGGCGCCGTGATCTACGAGAAGGCGCGGAAGGAAGGGCGGGGGACCGAGCTCCCGCTGGAGCTGTTCATGACCACTCGCGAAGGGGAGGATGCCTCCGCCCCGTGATCTGCTGCCGCCGCATACTGGAGGGACTGTCATGACCCAGGCGACCTTCGGACTGTTCGAATGGATTGACCGGAGCGAGGCGCCCTTGCATCGGCAGTATGAGGAGCGGCTCAAGCTCCTGGAGGCGGCGGACGCCGCCGGCTTCTTCTGCTATCACCTCGCGGAGCACCACGCCACGCCCCTCGGCATGGCGCCCTCGCCCGCGCTCTTCCTCACCGCGGTAGCGCAGCGCACCCGGCGGATCCGCCTGGGACCGCTCGTCTACCTGCTGCCGCTCTACAACCCCCTGCGGCTCATCGAAGAAGTCTGCATGCTGGACCAGCTCTCGGGCGGGCGGCTTGAGCTGGGCGTCGGGCGGGGTGTTTCTCCGTACGAGGTGGGCTACTTCGGCGTTGATGCCGCCAACACGCGCGCGATCTTCAACGAAGCGCTGGCGGTGCTTGTTGCCGGGCTGACGCGCGAGCGGCTGACATTCGAGGGAAATTACTACCGATACCACGACGTCCCCATGGAGCTCTCCCCCCTGCAGCGGCCGTACCCCCCGCTGTGGTACGCCACGCACACCCTGGAGAGCGTCGGGTATGCGGCCACGCACGGCTACAATTTCGCGAGCCTCGGCCCGGCCGCGGAGGTGCGCCAGCTGGTGGACGCATACTGGAAGACCTGGGAGGCGCACCGGCACAAGCCGGGGCGGCTCAACGGCCACGTGGCCGAGCCCAAAGTGGGCATCCTCCGCCAGGTGGTCGTGGCGGACACCGACGAGGAGGCGCTGGCGGCCGCGCGCTCCGCCTACAAAGACTGGTACCACTCGATCACCAAGCTCTGGCACGACCACGACGACCACACTCCTGACGGACTCTTCGGGTGGGAGGTGGCGACCCAGCACGAGACCATCATCTTCGGCTCGCCCGCGCGCGTGCGCGAGCAGATGGCGCGGGTGCTGGAGGTAAGCGGCTGCAATTACGTGATCTGCTCGTTTTCCTGGGGCAGCTTTACCCACGCGCAGATGCTGCGCTCGCTCTCCCTCTTTGCGGAGGAGGTGATGCCCGCCTTTTCCGGAAGCGCCGCGCCCGTGGCATAGATCCCTCGGAGGGGGGCTTCGCCCCCCTTCCGAACCTTATACTATGTCGGACCCGGGAATGTAATGACTACC
>CAYJUC010000284.1:0-5376 GCA_964372605.1 uncultured bacterium
GACGCGGGAGTCACCGAGCCCGCGACGAAGTAGGTCGCGTCAGCCCTCGAGCCCGGATCATTCGTGTCCGCACTCGGCACCCTCGCGGGAGCCCTCTCACTCTTTTGACTCTTCGCGGATCTTCTCGGCAACCCGCTTCGCCAGGGTCTGCTTCGACACCTTCCCGAACGGCGACAGCGGAAACTCCTCCACCAGCTCGACCCGTTCCGGCAGCTTGTACTTGGCGATCCCCGCCTCCGTGAGAAAGCTCGCCAGCTCCGCCAACGTCACCGGCCGCCCCGGCTTGGCGATGACGAACGCGCACGTCCGCTCCCCCAGCACCGGGTCCGGCATCGGCACGCACGCCACGTTCTGCACCGCCGGATGCCCCAGAATCAGATTCTCCACCTCCTCGGCGCTGATCTTCTCCCCGCCCCGGTTGATCAGATCCTTCTTCCGCCCCTCCACGATCAAATTCCCCGACGGGTGCCGCCGCATCAGGTCCCCCGTCAGGTAGAACCCGTCCGGCGTGAACACCCGCGCGTTATACTCCGGCGCCCGATAGTACCCCCGCAGCGTGTACGGGCCCCGGCACGCCAGCTCGCCCACCTCCCCCTCCGGCACCTCCCGCCCTTCCTCGTCCACCAGCTTAACCTCGTCGTCCGGGCTCACCGGCCGCCCCACCGTCTCCAGCCGCACCTCATACGGGTCATCCAGCCGCACAAAGGTCAAGAGCCCCTCCGCCATCCCGAAGTTCTCCTGCACCGTCGCGCTCGGGATCAGCGCCTCTGTCCGACGCTTCACCTCCGGCTGCAGCCGCTGGCCCCCGCTCTGGATCACGCGCACGGAGGAGAGGTCGTACCGCCCGATCGCCGGATCATTGATCCAGCGGATCAGGAGCGCAGGCACGACGGGCAGATGCGTGATCCGCTCCCGCTCGATGAGGGGGAAGACGTCGCTCGCCCGCGGGCTCGGGGTCAGCACGGCCCGGGCGCCCCGCAGCAATACGCCCTGGATCCCCGGGCACGCCAGGGGGAGGTTGTGGGCGATCGGCAGCACCACCAGCAGGGCGTCGTCGGGGCGGAGATCCACCACCGCGGCGGCCATCTTGGAGTTGTACACGTAATCGTTGTGGGTGCGCGGAATCAGCTTCGGCACCCCCGTAGTCCCGCCCGAGAGCTGGAACACCGCCGGATCCGTGGGATCGATCCTGATCCCGGCCAGCGCCGGAGCAGCGGCCACCCCGCTGTCCTGGTGAAGCAGGGCACGCAGCGACGTGGAGCCCTGCGGCACCTCCTCGCCCTGCACCAGAATGTGCCGGAGCGAAGGACACTCGCGGCGGATCCGCTCCGCCAGCTCGAGGAAGTTGAAGTCGCCGATCCGGTCCGGGATCACGTAGCCCACCGCCTCCGTCAGCTGCGCGAAGTGCCGGATCTCCAGATAGCGATGGGCCGGCAACGCCATGATCGGAATCGCGCCGACTTTCTGAAGGGCGAAGTGGAGGGAGACGAACTCCGGAATGTTGGGCAGCTGCACCACCACCCGGTCCAGCGGCCGCAGCCCCAGCCGGAGTAGATGGAGCGCCAGCCGCTCCACCCGCAGGGCCAGCTCCCCATACCGGATCCGCTCCCCGCCGCCGACGAGCGCGATCCGGTCGGCAAACCGGGCAAACGTTTCGTCGAAGACGCTGGCCAGGGACCGGTCTTCCCAGTACCCCTTCTGCCGGTACCGGGCCGCAACCTCCGGCGGAAACGGCACCACGCCGTCGAGCATGGTCACGCTCCCGATGCCGTGCCGAGCGCTTCCTTGCCGCCCTGGTTCATGGCAGGCTCCGGGGGCGGAAAGCACCACGGCGGTCTGGCACCGTCAAGCCGCCGCCGCTACGGGCGATGCGCCGGCTCCTCGGCGGGGAGTCCGGCCGCCACCAAAAGCTCGCCCAACCGCGGGTAAAAACCGTGCGCCTCGACGCCGAAGCACCGGTTAAACCGGCTGCGAAAGTTCTCCAGGGCGATAACCGCCGCCATCTCCACGATCTCGGCCTCGGAGTAGTGCTCCTGCACCCTCCGGAACAGCTCGCCCGTCACGCGCTGCGGGGTCTCGGTCATGGCCTCCGCCAGCTCCAGAGCCGCCCTCTCGGCTGCCGTGAAGAGATCGCTCTCGCGGAAACGCACCACCGCCACGATCTTCGCGTGAGAGGCACCCGCCTTGCTAGCGCCGCTAGCGTTGGTGTCAATTCAGAACGGACAACCGATCATCGCCGCGGCTCTGACGTTGAGCAGGCAGCGAAGCTCGCGCGAGAGGCGACCCGACTGCTCGATGGCCGCGCCGAGGGCTTTGGTCGCGTTCAGGATGGGCGGGCAGTAGGCGGAGATCGCCGTGGAGTTCAGGACCGTTTTAAACGCGGCCCTGTCTCGCTCAAAGTGAACCCGGCTTTCAGGATCAGCCTCTTCCTCTCTCAGCGGACGAATCCGTGCCATGATGCACCTCCTTCCAGCCCCTCGAACTCAGTCACCCTGACGGACCTACCGGATCACCTGGTCCGGCGGATCAGGACGGCTGGGCGTGGGCCGGCGGCGACATTAAGTGGTGGATAATGACGGCGAACACAGCCATCAGCCAGGCGATTCGAACCCTCATGGAGGTCCCCCGGCTTGCCCCACTGAAACCCAAATTAAGGAGGCTGTCAAGCCACAGGTCAACGGAAGGTCCCCTTTGTTCGTCAAATAGAGTAGAGAGGGGGCATGGAATCGCCGCAGGGGGGGCCGCCGGGTCAATCCAGCTTGAGGGAAACCTCTTCGCCATTACCGATGGGAACGGTCACCGAGAAGAGGCCGGGGTGCGACTTCACCAGGGTGAGGTACTCCACCAGCTCCTGGGGGTGGGAGGTCACATTGTCCGCAACCAAGAGCCCGCCGCGCGCCAGCTTCGGGACCACTAACTCCGAATATGTCCGGTAGCTGGACCGATCCGCGTCGAGGAACACGAAATCGAAGGGGCCGGGAATGGCGGCCAGTGTCTCGGCCGCCCTACCCTGGCGGATTTCCACGCGGTCAGCCACCCCGGCCCTTGCCAGATTCTCGCGGGCGAGCTTCACCTTCTCCGGGTCGAGCTCCAGCGTGATGACTCGCCCGCCCGTCTCCCGAGCCGCGTCGGCGAGCCAGATCGTCGAGTACGCGTTGGAGGCGCCCACCTCAAGGATCCGCGTGGCCCGGGTCGCGCGCACCATGATCCAGAGCAGGCGCCCTGTCTCGGGCGTGATGTTGAGCATCCGCTTGGCCCGCTCGGTCTCGCGCCTGTCATTTTCCCCGCCGAAGCGCGCGAGGTCATCGAGGAATGCGGCCAGGGCCTGGTCCATCGGAGATCCGCCGTGTCAGCTCTCTCTCACCACCGGGTTGCGCAGCACACCAATCTCCCGGTCTTCAATCTCCACAACGTCACCAGGCGTCAATGCGGGCTCCGTGGCCCCATCGGTACCGAACCAGATGACATCCCCCGGATAGAGCGTCAGATACCGCGTCATGCGCGAGATGTACTGCTGGACGCTGAAGACCATGGCCGCCGTGTCGTACTCGCTGACCACTTTCCCGTTTATGCGGATCACGATGCGCTGCTTCATGGGATCGAGATCGGTGGCGATCACCGGGCCCATAGGCTTGAACGTATCCGTATTCTTGGCCCGCCACAGCGTCCGATCGGTTCGCTGCCACGAACGCTCGCTCACGTCATTGCCGAGGGTATAGCCCAGGATGCAGCCCAGAGCCTCATCCTCGGAGAGGTGCTTCGCTCGCTTTCCGACCACCGCGACCAGTTCGCCCTCGTATTCCACCGGCCCCGGAGAATCCCCGGGGATCACGATGCTCGCGCCTCCCGGGACGAGGGCGTTCACCGACCGGTAGCCTATATCGGCCTGGTCGGGCACCCGAACGGTTATGTTATGGTGCGCGCGGGCCCACTCGAGATGCGCGCGGTAGTTCACCCCTGCGGCATAAAAGTTCCCGGGAACCACCGGGGTCAGCAGCTCCACACGGGACAACGGATACCGGGCCCGTGTCACCGTGTAGTTCTCAAACGGGGATCCCTCCACCGGAACCACCTCGTTGCCTTCCTGAATCCCGTACACCGCCCGACCTTCGACCGATACCCTGCACCATTTCATCGCTCCGCGCTCCCTTCGTCGCGCAACCTCGCGCTCGGGACCGTAGTACCGGGCGAACATATCCTCCGGCAGAGTGAGAGTCAAGTTTGTTTGTTTTCCTCATCCAAATCGTGAATAATCGCTGTCGATGCACTTCCTCGGCTCCACGCCCTCGCCGTGTCAACGTGAAGCTGTCTCTCTCTGCGCGCGCCTCGCGAAAATCGGAGCGCTGGCGGGGGCGTTCTTCCTCCTCACCCTCGCAGGACCCGCGCCGGGCCGCCTCAAGGCCGTCGGGGCCGCGCCGGAGACCGGGAGCCTGACCGGACAGCTCCTGGTGGCGACGCCTGCCATGCCTGATCCGCGCTTCGCGCGCACGGTTGTCTACATGCTTCGCCATGATGCCACGGGCGTGATGGGGCTGATCCTGAATCGACCGATCGGAGACTTGCCCCTCGCCCGCCTATTGGAGCAGCTCGGCATAGAGAGTAAGGGCGTCCAGGGAGCCATTCGGATTCATTACGGCGGGCCTGTGGAGGGGCTCCAGGGTTCCGTGCTCCATACGTCCGATTATCTCGGAAAAGGCACCCGGATCGTCGACGATGGGGTGGCGCTGACCTCCCAGTTCGAGATCATGCACGACGTCGCCACCGGTAAGGGCCCCCGCCGGTTCCTGCTCGCCTTCGGGTATGCCGGCTGGGCGCCCGGTCAGCTCGAGGCCGAGATGAAGGCCGGGCACTGGGTCAGCGTCCGGGCTGACGAGGCCCTGGTGTTCGACGACGATTACGCGGGGAAGTGGGACCGGGCCTGGGCTCGACAACTCATCCAGCTCTAAGACCTCACCTCGAGCCCGAGTGGGACACTACCGTCCTGTGATCTGATAAGCCAATCGCTCGCGGAACGCTTTGCCGACCACCTTTGGCTTCAAGCGAGCGCCACCGGATCCGGACAGCAATCGGCAATTTTGGGCAGTGCTGTGAGTTGGACGAGGAGAAAACTCGGGTTGCCGGAGCTACGGGAATTTCGTGGTGCCGGGAGGGGGAGTCGAACCCCCACGGAGTGTGAGCCCCAATGGATTTTGAGTCCATCGCGTCTTCCAGTTCCGCCATCCCGGCGTCCGAAGCAGGCCGAGTGTACCTAACCGCCAGAATCCACGCAAGTCCGGGCGTTTTCTTGACACCCGAGAGAAGGCGCGGTACGGTATCTCGGCCGGTGGGGCTGTAGCTCAGTTGGGAGAGCACAAGGCTGGCAGTCTTGGGGTCAGG
>CAYJUC010000285.1:0-5373 GCA_964372605.1 uncultured bacterium
CCGGGGACGAACTCGTTGGTGAAGTAGGTCTCGCTGGGCTGGCGGTTCTTGATCCCGCCGTACTGAACCAGGATATCCTGCGCCTTCTCGATGTCAGACGGGGGGACCCAGCCGAGCGGCTTGCCCTTGCTGGCCTCGGAGCTGAACAGGTTGAACGACAGCTCGAGCACCCGGAGGGCAATCGCCCGGTCCAGCGTGGGCGACACCTTCACTAGGGATTGGAGCGCGCGCTCGGGCTCCTTCTGGGTCGCCTCCAGCGCCTTCACCGAGGCCGCGACGAATCGTCGCACCAGATCCGGATTCTTCTGGATCGTGTTCCGGCTGGTGATCACCCCCAGGCCGGGCACGTTGATTCCTGAGGCGGCGTAGGAGAAGGTCGACACGGGAAGCCCCTTCGCCTCGAAGAGCGGCACCTGCAGGAAATCGAACGAGTCGATGGCGTCCACTCTCCCCTCGAGGAGGGCGGTGGGCTTGGCCGCCGGCTCCATGTAGACCAACCGCACCTTGCCCTCGAGCCCGGTGACCTTCATCAGGGCCGGAAAGATCACGGCCGTGGCGCCACCGGCGGAGAAGCCAATCCGCGCGCCGGCCATGTCCTGGATGGTCTTCCAGCCGTTCTTCTTCGGGAAAATGAGCGCCAGCGGGCTCTGCCTCAAGTACCCGGCGACCACTTTCACAGGCAACCCTTGCGAGATCAATGCCATCACCGCGCCCGTGTCGGCGGTGCCGAACATGACGGAATCGTTGCCGACCGTCTGCGCCGTCGTGGCCGATCCGCGACCCTCGAGGACCTCGAGGTCGATGCCGTGCTCGGCGAAGATGCCTCGCTCTTTGGCGTAGTACCACACGGCGTGATAGCCACTGTTGATCCAGTCCAGCCGGAGGGTCGCCTTCTCCAGCGGCTTCGACTGGGCCACCGCCGGCCCCGGAACCCACGGGCCAGCCACCAGCGCCAGCATGACGGCCGTCATCACCACTAAAAGAGTCCTTCGGCTCATCATCTCGCGTCCTCCTCTGCTCCTGACGTTGTCATCTCTGATTTCGCTGGGAAACGTGCCAGGGAATCAGCAGCCGTTCCACCCCCTCCACGAGGAAAAAGAATGCCATCGCCAGCAGCGACAACGTCACCAGCGTGGCGAACAGAAGCGGCGTCTGCAACATCCCGGTCGCCTGCAACAGGAGATAGCCCAAGCCCCGATCCGAGCCGATGAACTCGCCGGTCAGGGTCCCGACGACGGCGAGAGCCGACGCCACCTTGAGACCGGCGAACACGCTGGGGAGCGCGTTCGGAAACCGGAGCTTGAGAAAGATCCGATGGGGCGGTGCGCCCATGGAACGGGCCAGCTGGATCATCGCGGGATCGATGCTGCGCAGGCCCACGATCGTGTCCACCACCACGGGGAAAAAGGCGATCAGGAAGGCGACGGCCACCTTCGGGGTTGCGCCGAACCCGAACCAGACGATGAACAGCGGGGCCAGCGCGATCTTCGGGATGCTCTGCGTCGCCACCATCGGCGGGTAGATCAGCCGCTCCAGCACCGGCGACACCACGATCAGCATCGCGAGCGGAATGGCCACGACGGCGGCGGTCAGGAATCCGGCGAGCATGGCCGCGACGGTCCACACGCTCTGGCTCAAGAGCGAGGGCCAGTGCTCGATCGTCGCGGCGAGCACCTGCGCCGGGCTCGGCACGAGGTGGACGGGAAGCCGGAAGAGCCGGACGCTCGCCTCCCAGACGACGAGCACCATGAGCATGGAGACAGCGCTCAGCAGGTAGTCGCGCGCCCTCTGCCGCGTCATCGGATGACCCCCATCTCCTGGAAGAGCCGGTTCACCCGGCGCACGTACTGGTTGAAGGCCTGGCTCTCGCGAACCTCCGGATCACGCGGCCGCTCGAGGTCGATCGGCAGCAGCTCGCGCACCCGGCCGGGTCGAGGCGTCATCACCACCACGCGATCCGACAGGAACACCGCCTCGGCGATCGAGTGCGTCACGAACACCACGGTCTTCCGGGACTGCTGCCAGATGCGCTGCAGGTCCAGCTGGAGCTGCTCGCGGGTGAGGGCGTCCAGCGCCCCGAAGGGCTCATCCATCAAGAGGAGCGGCGGATCGTGGACCAGGGCCCGGCAGAGCGAGACGCGCTGGCGCATCCCGCCCGAAAGCTCGAACGGGTGCTTCTTCTCGAAGCCGTCGAGGCCGACGGATGCCACCAGGGTCCGGGCGCGCTGCTCCCACCGGTGCGGGTCTTCGCCCCGCATCTCGAACTGGAAGAGGACGTTCCCGAGCACGGTGCGCCAGTCGAGCAAGAGGTCCTGCTGGAACACGATCCCGATGTTCGTGTAGGGTTTGGCGACGATCTGCCCATCGATCCGGATCTGTCCCCGCGTGGGCTCCATCAGTCCAGCGATGATCGAGAGCAGCGTGCTCTTCCCGCAGCCGCTCTGACCCACCAGGGAGACAAATTCCCCGCTCCGGATCTCGAGATCGACGTTGTCCACCGCCAGCGTCTCGCTCCCATCCCGGGCGCTGTACGTCTTTGAAACGTTCTCCACCTCGATGAAAACGGGACCCGGTCCCGAGCCGTGGAGCGGCGACGCCACACTCGCCACCGCCGTTTCCCTCCTCACCGCGCCACTCCTCCGGCAACTGGCCGCGCATTTGAAAACGCTTCAAGCACGCGGTCATGACGGACCGGCGTCTCGTTGAACTCGGCTGCCAGCGGGCGGAGCGCGTCGGACACCGCGTTGGCGATCACGACCGGCGGGGCGATCGCCGGCCCTTCACCCAGCCCCTTGATCCCGAAGGGGTTCAGGGGCGAGGGGATCTGCTGGTGCACCATCTCCAGCCTCGGGATCTCGGCAGCGGAGGGGAGCAGATAGTCCATCAACGTCGCCGTCAGGAGCTGGCCGTCCTCGTCGTACGCCAGCTCCTCGAGCAGGGCGCCTCCCAGTCCCTGGGCCACGCCGCCGGAGACCTGCCCCTCGACGAGCATCGGATTGACAAGCGTCCCGGCGTCGTGGACGACCACGTACTTTTCGATTCGCACCGCGCCGGTTTCGGGATCGACCTCGACGATCGCCGCATGAGTGGCATACGCCCAGGTCACCGTGGGCGCCTCGTAGTAGAAGGTGGCCTCCAGACCGGGCTCTACGCCCGGGGGGCGCCCATGGTCCCACTGGGGCCCGGCCGCGCGGGCGAGCTGTCCCAGGGTGAGGGCCCTGCCCGGCACCCCCTTGACGGCCACATGGCCGTCCCGGAACTCCAGGTCATTCGAGTCGCACTCCAGCACATTGGAGGCGACAGCCAGGACTTTCTGCTTCACCCGCCGGCTGGCCTCATGGATCGCGGCCGAGACCAGCACCGTGCTGCGGCTGGCGATAGTGCCGAACCCCACCGGGATCGCCGCCGTGTCCGCCAGAGCGACCATGACCTGGTCGGGCGTGACGTTCCAAAGGTCGGCGGCGATCTGGGCGAAGATGGTCTCCTGTCCCTGCCCCTGCGGGCAGGCCCCGGTGGCGACGTAAATACTGCCCGAGGGATCCACCCGCACGGTGGCGCCTTCGAAGGGGCCGGCGCCGGTGCCCTCGGTGTAAGCGCCCAGCCCCAGGCCCAGATACCGGCCCTGCTTCAGGGCTTCGCGCTGACGGCGGCGGAACTCTGCCACCCCTCCGACGGCGTCCAGCGCTTTGCGGAACGCGGCGGGATAATCACCACTGTCGTACACGATGGGGACGCCGTCGCGGTACGGGATCCCCACCGCGTACGGCATATCCTCCGGACCCACCATGTTGCGCAGCCGCACCTCGGCCGGGTCGAGCCCCAACTGGTGGGCGACGAGGTCCATGATCCGTTCCATGACCAAGACCGCCTCGGGGCGACCGGCCCCGCGATACGGGGCGTTGGGGACCTTGTTTGTGGCGACGACCTTCGCCTCCGCCTGATAGTTGTCGATCTTGTAGGGCCCCAGCAGATGGGCCGCGGTATTGTACACGACGCCCACGCCCACGGGGTTCCAGGCGCCGCAGTCCATGATCAGCCGGTCTCGAAGCGCAAGGATGCGCCCTTCGTCGTCGAAGGCCACCTCCGCATCGTGGATCTGGTCCCGGGAGTGGATGGCGCTCACGAAGTGCTCGCGGCGATCCTCGATCCACTTCACCGGCCGGCCGAGCCTCCGGGCCAGGTAGGCGATGATCACGTCTTCGGGATAGACGTGCCCTTTTATGCCGAACCCGCCGCCCACATCGGGAGCAATGCAGCGGACCCGCGCCTCCGGCATGCCCAGCATGCCGGCCACTTCCCGGCGGACCCAATGCACCACCTGGGTGGACGACCAGATCGTCACACTGTCGGTGCGCGCGTCGTACTCGGCCACGGCGCCCCGACACTCCATGGGCACGCCGGTGTAGCGGTGGTGCTTGAACCGCCGCCCGAGCGTGTGCGGCGCGTCGCGGAATTCGGTGGCCACGTCCCCCTTCCCCACGCGGAACTCGCCGATCACGTTGGTGCCGAACTGCTCGTGGATCAACGGGGCGCCGGGTCCGAGCCCCGACTCAGGATCGACGACGGCGGGGAGCGGAGCGAACTCCACGGCCACCCGCTCCGCGGCGTCCTCGGCGGCGTAGCGGTCCTGGGCAACGACCAGGGCGATCGCCTCGCCGACATGGCGGGCCTTATCGACCGCGAGCAAGGGTTGCCGCGGACTCTTGATCGAGTGGTTCACGGCCTGCTTCCACTTGCCCGGCACTGACACCTGGTGATCGGGAACAGGAGGGAGCACCTTGAGAAGATCGGCGCCGCTCAGCGCGAGGAGCACTCCGGGGATGGCGCTGGCCGCTCCAAGATCCACCGACACGAGGCGCGCGTGGGCAACCGGGCTGCGGAAGAAGGCGACGTGCGCCATGTTGGGCAGCTCTATATCCGCCACGTACCGGCCCCCGCCGGTGAGCAGGCGGCGGTCCTCTTTACGCGGGATGGAGCGGCCGATAAATCCTGAAGAAGCGCTGGCAGACACCGAAAGGACCCTATCAGCTTTCACACCGACCGTCAACCGAGGGAGACGTCCGGCCGCTTCCCGCGTTTGCGCTCGTCCTTCTCGATCTCCACGCGGAGCTGATAGCCGGCCTTGACCCGGTCCCAGACCTCCCCCGAGACCCCGGCCTGACGCAGGAGGTACTTCTGTACTTTGCTGCTCGGCGTCTTCGGCAGCTCGGCCCGCACCTCGACGTAACGCGGGACCGCGAAGTGCGGCAGCTTTTCTTCGCACCAGGCCAGGAACTCCTCGGGAACGAGGCGCGCGCCCGCTCGCAAGACCAGGCTCACCTTGATCTCGTCCTCGCCCCCGATGAACTCGGACGGAACCGCCACCGCCGCGCA
>CAYJUC010000286.1:0-3748 GCA_964372605.1 uncultured bacterium
AGCCAGGACCACCTTGCCTCGGCGAAGCTCTACGCCGAGCAGGTGGTGGCGCGCCTCACATAGGCCGGGAGCATCCATGGGCTGGCTCGGCATCGACACCGGCGGTACCTTCACGGACTTCGTCTGGTACGCGCCGGAGACCAACGCGTTTCAGGTCGTCAAGGCGCTCTCGAACCCGGCCAACCCGCGCGCGGTCTTCGAGGAAGGCCTCCGCCGATTGGGGCAGCGGCTGGGGAGCGCGGAGCGCGTCGTGTATGGCACCACCCTCGTGACCAATGCCATCCTCGAGGGGGACGGCGCCAGGGTCGCGACCATCACCTCCCGCGGCTACCGCGACATCGTCGAAATCGGACGCCAGAACCGCTTCGAGATGTACAACCTGAAGACCCTGAAAGCCACGCCGCTCTCCCCGAGGCGCTGGCGGCACGAGGTGGACGAGCGCGTGCTCTGGGACGGCTCCGTGCTGGAGCGCCCGCCGGCCGAGCAGATCCAGCGTCTCGCCGGCGGGCTCGCCGACGCCGGCATCGAGGCCGTCGCCGTCTGCTTTCTTTTCTCGTTCCTCAGCCCGGAGAACGAGCAGGCGGTGGCAGCCCTGCTCTCCGATCTGGGGCCGTGGTACGTGACCTCCAGCCACGAGATCGCGCGGCAATCCCGGGAATACGAGCGCTTCTCGACCACAATCCTGAACGCGTTCGTCGGGCCGAAGGCCAAGCGACATCTGGATGGTCTCCAGAACTATTTCGAGGGGGAGAACGTCGGCACGGATCGCGCGTTCCTCATGAGCACGAGCGGCGGCGCCATGACTTGGAAGACTGCCGCACGGCTCCCCATCAACCTGGTCAACTCTGGCCCGGCGGGCGGCGTGCGCGGCGCGGTGGAGATCGCCCGCTCGATGGGGCTCACCGACATCATTACCTACGACATGGGAGGGACGTCCACCGACGTCTGCCTCGTCAAGGGCCTCGAGCCAGTGATCACCAGCGAGGGGTACCTGGACCGGCGCCCGTTCATGGTGCCCCAGCTCGACCTCTCCAGCATCGGTGCCGGCGGCGGGTCGATCGCCTGGATCGACCTCGGCGGCGAGCTCAACGTCGGCCCGCGATCGGCCGGCGCCAATCCCGGGCCCGCCTGCTACCAGCGGGGCGGGACGGAGCCGACGGTCACCGACGCCAACACGGTCCTCGGCCGGCTTCCGGAGGATCATCCCCTCGGCGGTGTCGTCCACCTGAGCCTCGCGCACGCCGAGAAGGCCGTTCAGAAAATCGCCGACGCGTTCCCGGGGATGTCGGTCGACGAGGCGGCCGAGGGGATCGTCCGGATCGCCGTCGCCAAGATGACCACCGCCATCCGGGAGGTGTCGGTGGCCCGCGGGCTGGACCCGCGGGAGTTCGTGCTCTTCGCGTATGGCGGCGCCGGCCCCATGCACGCGACCCAGGTCGCCGCCGAGCTGGACATCCCGCAGGTGGTCGTCCCTCCGGCGCCGGGTAACTTCTCGGCGCTCGGCTTGATCATGTCGGATGTGCGCCACGACCTGGTGCAGTCGCGTTTCGTGCGGCTCTCCGCCCTCGACGTCCCTGGCTACGAAGAGACCTTCGCCTCGCTGGAGCGCGAGGCGCGCCAGCGGCTCCACGAGGAGGGGTTCCGTGATGAGCGGATCCTGATCACCCGCTCCGCGGACATGCGGTACGTGGGGCAATGGTTCGAGCTGAACGTGGCAATGCCGGAAAAGCCCGGGTCCATGGAGGAGATCGACCGGATCTTCCGGCGAGCGCACCTCGAGCGCTTTGGGGTCGATATGGAACGGCCCACCGAGTTCATTCACTTCCGGCTCGCCGCGCACGGGTTGGTCTCGAAGCCGAGGCTCCCCGAGGCGCGGGCCGGCGGCCGCCTGACCGAGCTGACGCGCCGGCTCGCGAGGTTCGAGGGCAAACGGCTGGAGGTGCCGGTCTACGAGCGGTCAGCCATCCCGGTGGGCGTGGAGTTCTCCGGTCCGGCCATCATCGTCGAGTTCGGCGCCACCACGATTCTCTCTCCGGGCTACAACGGGCGCGTCGCCCCCAACGGCGCGCTGCTCTTGACCCGCTCAACATAACGAAAGGGGACGAGCCGTGACGTCCGTTTCAAACATGGACCTGGATCCGATCACGCAGGAGGTCATGGTCGAAGGGCTGGCCGCGACCATGGCCGAGATGCGGGCCAACGTGATGAAGGCGGCCTACTCCGCCGTCATCGCCCTCATCCAGGACTTCTCGTGCGGCCTGTTCAATCCCACTGGCGAGATCATCGCGCAGGGGCCGGATCACCCCGGCCACATCATGCCCCTCCCGTGGGGCGTGCGCGCGTGCATGGAGGACCTGGGGAAAGATCTCGCGCCCGGGGACGTCGTTCTCCTGAACGACCCCTACCGGGGCGGCACGCACCTGAACGACGTGACCGTGCTCCTGCCCGTGTTCCTCGACGGTGAGCTCTTCTGCTTCCCGGCCGTCCGCGCCCACTGGGCGGACGTGGGCGGGATCAGCCCCGGCTCCTACTCGGGCGAGGCGACCAACATCTTCTACGAGGGGATCCGCATCCCGCCGCTGAAGATCTACGAGCGCGGCGAGCTGAACAAGGCGGCCTGGACCCTGCTGATGGCCAACGTCCGGCTCCCCGAAGAGCGGCGCGGCGATTTTCTCGCCTGCGTCGGCGCCTGCCGCATCGGCGAGAAGCGCATCCTGGAGATGGTCGAGCGGTACGGCAAAGAGCGGTTCCTGGCGGTGGTGAACGCGAACCTCGACCGCGCCGAGCGGCGCATGCGCGCCCGCATCGCGGCGCTTCCCGACGGGGTCTACCACGCCGAGGACTACATCGAGTTCTTCAGCGGCGGTCGGCTGGACCCCGGCCTCATCGCGCTCCAGCTCGAGATCGCCGGCGACGAGCTGGTGGCGGACTTCCGGCGGTCGTCCCCGCAGCTGCCGGGCGTCGTCAACTCGACGGCGGCCGTGACGCTCGCCGGCGTCGTGATCGCCGTGAAGTCGGCGCTCGATCCGGTGGGGCGCATCAACGCAGGCGCGTTCCGGCCGCTCCGCTGCGTGACGAATCCCGGGTCGGTCGTCAACGTGGCGTTCGACGCTCCCGCCAACGCCCACGGGGAGATCCGCAAGCGGACCGTCAGCGTCATGCTGGCTGCGCTCGCCAAGGTGGCGCCGGAGCTGGTGACGGGAGACCTCTGCGGCACCTCGTTCCCCAACGTCATCGGCGGCTGGGACGTCATCCGCAAAAAGCCGTTCGTCTATCTGGCCGCGCCCTCGGGCGGCAATGGCGGCTTCGCGGAGGCCGACGGGCCGAACGCGCTCGGCAACGTGGATATGGGCAACCTGCCGCTCAACTACCCGTCGGAAGAGCAGGAGTCGATCTTTCCCCTGGTCGTCGAGCAGATCGCCCTCCGGCAGGACTCGGAGGGCGCCGGGAGACATCGCGGCGGCACGGGGGTCACGGCGCGAGTGCGGCTCCTGACCGACGCGGGCGAGTACTCGCTGACCTGCGATCGGGCCGTGATCCCCCCCTGGGGGACGCTCGGAGCGGAGGCCGCGGCCCCGATCTTCAACTACATAGTGCCGGTGGAGGGGGAGCCGATGGCCTTCCAGCTCGGCAAGGTCTCCTCCTATCCGGTGCGCAAGGGCGACAAGGTGATTCTCCAGGCAGCCGGCGGGGGCGGCTACGGCGACGCGCTCGAGCGCGAGCCAGGTCTCGTCTGCGCCGACGTCGC
>CAYJUC010000286.1:3848-5370 GCA_964372605.1 uncultured bacterium
GCGCCCGTGCGGGCCTGGGCGCGCTTCGATGGCGCGCTCTCAGCCGACGCCCTGCCACTCGACGAGCTGGGACAGGCGTTGCTGGGCGTCTCTCCAGGTGACCGGATCCAGCTCCGGGTGCCGTTCACCTTGAACTCGGCGAACGACCTCGTGGTTCGCCAGGGCCGCATCACCCCGGTTGGCGACAGAACCGTTCGCTGATCCTTCTTACTTCTTACGCCACCACCCCCACACGGCTTCCTGCGGAACGGGCGGAAGCTCCTCGATCCCGACGTTTCGGACCTTGCCGTCGGTCACCCTCGCCTGTCTGATGTAAAGCGGCGGAATAATCTGATTATACTGGTCGAACCGGATCCGACCCATTGGCGTGGCAAGATTTTCCCCGGCACTCCTGAGCGCTTTTACGACGCGATCGGGATCACCGAGCTCCGCGTCTTTGAGCTCCTTAACCGCTTTAGCGATCAGCTGAATCGACACCCACGAGGTCGCATGGAAGGTGACCGGGTCCGTACCGGTTTTTTCCCGGATGACCTTCACGAACTCCCTGTTTTCAGGAACGGCCGTGGTAGAGCTGTACGGCGAGATACTCAGGGCCCCTTCGGCGGACTTTCCCATGGCGTCAAGAAGGTTGTCGTCCAGCGAAGTTCCATAACCAAGGAGCGGAACCTTGCCCTTCAGCCCGAGCTCCTCCCACTGCTTCACCAGCCTGACCGCGTCGCCCGCGAACACGACCATGTAGGCCGCGTCGATCTGGGTCGGGTCGATCCGTGAGAGGAACGGAATAAAGTCCTGAGCACCAAGGGACGGATATAGCTCCGTTACCACCTTTCCCCCGGCATCCTCGAATCCCGCTTTGAAAGCGCTCGTTCCATCACGCCCGGCGACAAAGTTGCTGCCGATCACGGCCATGCGGCGGAAGCCCTTCTTTTTAAACGCCCACTGGCCGAAGGTATATCCGTTTTGATCGGTGGTGTCGACGACGCGGAATATATACGGGCTCGCTTTCTCCGGAGCGGTCAGCTCCTTCGTGAAGGCGATCGGCACGATCAGCGGCACCCTCTGAGCATGGATGTAGTCCCGAATCGCGAGGGCGACGGCGCTACTGACCGGCCCGATGATAACGTTGACCCGGTCTCGCTCGACCAGCTTACGCACTTTTGTCAGGCCCACGTCGGGCTTGGCCTCGGTATCCTCCCGAATGAGCTGGATCGGGCGGTTGGCGACCTGTTCGCCGATCTGCTTGACATACAGCTCGATGGCCGTGGTCATGGCCGGCCCGTACAGGGCAAAGACGCCCGTGTACGGCAGGAGGAGCCCGATTTTCACGGGCGGCGGCTGGGCGGCGGCGAACGTGACGGGAGCGACGACGGCCGAGACGACGATGACGAGGCTCAGCCCGATGACCTTCCACGCAGAAAGTTTCCGTGCCATGTCTCCCTCCTCCTCATCTGACCGGCCCCTCACCCTACCCTCTCCCCCGCCGGGGGCGAGGGAACCGAAAGAGCTCCCTCTCCCTCCTGAG
>CAYJUC010000287.1:0-3849 GCA_964372605.1 uncultured bacterium
GTTTTCTGAGGGGGACGACGTATACATACCCTCTTACCAGGACAACTACAGGGGGCATCTCTCTTATGACGAGTTCCTCCGGAGGATAACCGGGGCGAACAAAGTTTCGCTGCTGCTGACTTTGGAAGGGGCCGGCCGACACTGGATTACGTTTTCGCTGAGAGGGAGCAGCCCCGCGCTGACCAAGATCGGCGCTCTCTACAGTAAGCCAAGAAAGTAACTCGGCCCATTGAGATTTGCCTCTATATAAGGTACGGCCCGCGCTCTCCTTTTTCCGGAGGAAGCCATGTCCCACTCAGGTCCGCAAGTGATCGACAAGCTGGCGAAGCCACGTTCAGAGTGGCGTCACCTGCTTACGCCGGAGCAATACGCGGTGCTCTTCGAGGAAGCCACCGAGCGCCCCTTCTCTAGCTCCCTGAACGACGAGAAGCGAGCGGGCACCTTCATTTGCTCAGCGTGCTTTCTGCCGCTCTTTACCTCCGCGGCCAAGTTCGACAGCAGAACAGGCTGGCCCAGCTTTACCCGACCGATTGAGGGCCATGTCGGGATCAAGCGGGACTTCAAGCTCATCTGGCCCAGGCTGGAGTACCACTGCAGCCGCTGTGAGGGTCATCACGGCCACGTCTTCAACGATGGTCCCCTACCCAGAAGGCAGCGCTGGTGTAACAACGGCTTTGCTCTCCAGTTCGTCCCGGCAGGAGAGCCCCTGCCGACGCCCCGGACCTGAACAGGTGCGCCCGCCCTGCCTCCCCGGCGGCAAAGGAGAAGATCGGCCAGGTGGTAGAGGCCGGGAGCGTGGTCGGGTCTAGCGCCTCAGGCCACCTCGCAGACCTCGTGGTGGTCGTGGGCCGCGACCTTGAGGAGGCGCTCGCCGTGGCTCGGGTGGATGGAGAGTAAAGACCCCAGCGTCTCCGCGGTCGTCCCGGTACGGACAGCCATGGCGGCCAGCTGGATCAACTCGGCCGCCGCATAGCTCACCATCTGAACGCCGAGCAACCGCTCAGTGGAACCGTCGAACACCAGCTTCAGATAACCGGCATCCTCGCCGGTGGCGCGGCCGTTGGAGGCGCCCCGCGTGTCGTGGGTAGACACATGGCATTTGACCCCCCGCGCCAGCGCCTCCCGGTGCGTGATCCCGACTCGGCCCACCTCGGGAGTCGTGAAGATGGTCTGGGGGACGACGGAATAATCCGCTGACTCAACGTCGCCTTGAAGGGCGTTTCGCGCGGCCAGCTTCCCCTCGTACGCCGCCACCGGGGTGAGCATCTGGTTCCCGGCCGCGTCCCCCGCGGCATAGATATGGGGGAGCGATGTCCGGAGATGCGGGGTCACCTTGAGCCCCGGGCCCGCCAGCTCCAGACTGATCTGATCTGCGCCGACGCGTCTCGGGTTGAACCGGCGTCCGACAGCCAGGCAGACCTGAGCGCTCCGAACCTCGAGCGCGCTCCCTGACTTTTCAATCCGCGTGACCAGCCCGCCGTTCCGGCGGGTGATGCGGGTGACCTTCGAGTCCAGGTGAAAAGTCACGCCCCTGAGCTCCAGGAGCTTCCGGATGTAAGCCGCGACGTCACCGTCGAACATCGGGAGGATTTCGGTCTCCAGAGCGACCACCGTGACTTGGGCGCCCAGGTCGGTGAACGCCCCCGCCATCTCCAGGCCGATGGGGCCGGCGCCGACCAGCACGAGTTCGGCGGGGAACTCGGGGAGAAAGAGAAGCTGGTCCGAGGTAATAGCCAGCTCTCGCCCCTCTATCGGGGGGAGGATCGGCTCGGACCCCGCAGCGATCACGATCTTCTCGCCGCGGAGGGTCGCCCCGTCAACCTGGACAGTATGGGGGTCGGTGAAACGCGCCTCGGAGAGATAGACCTTCGCTCCGGTCCTGGTGAGCGACTCTGTGACCGGCCGGACCGATCTGACGACCTCATGCTGGCGGCGGACCACGCTCTCCCAGTCCAGCCGCACGTTCTCCGCGCGAGTGCCGAAAGTCGCCGCCTCCCTGACCAGCCGGTGGATCCGCCCAGACCTTACCAAGGTCTTTTTCGGGATTCACCCCCGGTTGATGCAGGCCCCGCCCAGCGGCCCCGAGTCCACCAGGGCCACCGTCGCTCCCAGCTTCACAGCGGTTTTGAGCGCGTTGATCCCTGCGGCGCCGCCGCCGATGACGACCAGGTCGAAGCGTTCCATCTGCCTTCCTCCTCTAAAAGCGCGTCGGAATAACGGCTGTTCGAGCGCCGGCTAAGCCGGCGCAACCCTTTCGTGGGGGAGGTTTCGGAGGGGGCCGTCGAGGCCTCCTCCGACTATTTTAGCTGGCGGGAGCGGCCATGATCGCCGAGCGGGCGATCTCCTCGTAGCGAATCTTCGAGACATCGAATTCTTCAAGGTTCTTCTTGAGCCTGGTGAACGTCTGCTCAAAAGTTGGGAGCGTCTTCCGGGCGCGGGTGAGCGGGGTGGTGCGGGCCAGGACGAAATTCTTCACGTAGGGGTGGTTGATCCCCCGCTTCTTGATCCTGCCCACCACCTCGCCCAGGACCTCGTCGGCCTCGCGCACCAGCTCGGCGCGCTCCTGGCGCTCCTCCAGCGCCTTGGGGAGAGTGCCCTTCAGGAACTTGTCCACGCGGCGGAGGATCGGGGCGAAGGCGCCCCCGGCGAACCGCTTGTTCTTGTCGTAGAGGAGCCCCAGCGTGATGAAGTGGGGCGACTCGAACTGGAACGTATAGTCGTCCTCGGTGGTCTTCGGCGCCGACTCTGCGAGCCCCCGGTACATGCGAATGACCTCCAGCGACTTCTCCTTCAGGTTGTGGGCCTTCTCCGTGTTCAGGGCCAGGATCTGATAGGCCACCTCCGGCTCCGGAATCAGGATGGCGGGAATCATCTCCCCCTTGAGCTTTCGGAGGACCTCGCGCCGGTGGTTGCCGTTGGGGGTCCAGTAGAGGCCGGGTCCGGGGGACATGGCGACGATCGGGTCCACGAAGCGGTCCAGCTTCTTCACCACCTCCTGGAGGCGCTTGACGTGAGTGGGGGAGAGGTCGCGCTGGTAGGGCGTCGGTTCCACACGCTCCATGGGGAGGAGGCAGAAGATCTGCCAGTGTTCCCCCACCGGGTCTTGATAGAGAGCCAGGACGTGGCCGCCGTCCCGCTCCACCTGCTCGGCCAGCGCCGTCGCGGGCCTCGACGGCTCCCTGTCAGGGTAGATCGACCACTTGGCCATCTCTTCCCTCCACGTTTACCGAGACGATGCTCCGGCCTCGGCGGTGCGCTCCGGCTTGGCGACAACCATCCACTCAAACCCTTTCCGCTGCTCAGGCGAATGATCGGGAGCGTAAGTCTCGACAAAGCGGAAGTAAGGGAGGAAGAGGCGCTGGAGCTCGGCCTTTGAGGTCGGAAAGGGGGGGCCATCGGTCCCTTCCCTGAGCGGATAGAAACAGGCGAGGAGCCACCCCTCCGGCTTGAGGATCTCTCGGACCAACCGCACGTAATCCTGTCGCCGGGCGGGATCGATGGCGCAGAAGCACGTGTACTCCCAGACACCGTCGAAGAAGCCCGCGTAGTCTGTCGCCAGGTCGAAGATGTCCCGCTGCTCGAAGCTGATCTCGAGTCCTTCCTTCCCGGCCAGATCCCGGGCCTCCCTGATCGCCTGAGACGCGAAGTCGAATCCCCAGACCTGATATCCCGCTTTCGCCAGGAGCCGGCAATCGTGCCCGCGGCCGCAGCCGAGCACCGCCACCGTTCCGCGCGAGGGCGGGCTCTTCTTGAGATGAGCGGCCAGCGGAGGCGAAGGCGTTCTGAGCTCCCACCCGTCCTCCCTGCTGTCGTAGAGCCGTTCCCAGAATGCCGGCTCGTTCACCGTGG
>CAYJUC010000287.1:3949-5333 GCA_964372605.1 uncultured bacterium
CCGTTGCCTTTCACCGCTTCGGAGAGGGCCGCGGTCAGGTTGTGGCGCGCCGCGGTCAGGCGCGGATGGACGTCGAGCGCTCGCCTGAAGAGAACCGCGGCTTCCCGATACTGGCCCAGCGCCATGTGGCAGAGCCCCTGGCCGGAGAGCGCGCCGAAGTGGGGCGGGTTTCGGGCCAGCGTCTCCTCGCAGTCGGAAATGGCGCCCGCGTAGCGCTCCGCCAGGTAGCGGACCGTCGCGCGCTTGTTCCACCCTTCGGCGAAGTCGGGAGCCCGCTCGATGATGCGGGTGAAGAACGCCTCGGCCTCCGCGAACTCCCGCCGCTCCATCGCCTCGATCCCCTGACGGAGGAGCGCGTCCAGCTCGGGGGTCCCCGAGTGACACCAGATCTCCCAGAGGCGCGCCTCTGCTCTGGCCGCCAGAGCCGCGTCGCTCCCCCGGATCGCCGCGAGCGCCTCGTCCTCTGTCACGGGATCAGGAGGACTCCGGCGCCCCGGATCTTGCTCGACTTGAGCCGCCGGAGCGCCTCGTTGGCCTCGGCCAGGGGGAAGCGCTCCACTTCGGTCCTGAGCGGGATCTCCGCCGCGAGGGCCAACAGCTCCTCGGCGTCCCTCCGGGTGCTGGCGGTGACCGAGCGCAGCGCGCGCTCGCCGTAGAGGAGCGAGTAGCTCATTTCCGGGATCCGGTCCAGATGGATCCCGGCAAGGGCCAGCGTTCCCCCCTTTCGGAGCTTTTCGAGGGCCACCGGGATCAAGCGCCCGGCAGGCGCGAAGGAGATGGCCCGGTCCAGGAGACCCGGCGGCTCATCTTCCGCACTGCCGACCCACGCCGCGCCCAGCTGTTTGGCCAGATCGCGGTGCTCGGCGCTCCGGGTGAAGACCCAGATCTCGCAGCCCCAGTGGCGGGCCACCTGGATCGCGAGGTGGGCCGCGGCGCCGAAGCCGAAGAGACCGAGTCGCTCCCGGGGTCTCAGGTCGGAAAGGCGGAGCGCGCGATAACCGATGATCCCCGCGCAGAGGAGCGGAGCCGCCTCCGCATCCCCGAAGCGGTCCGGAAGGGGATGGGCGAAGCGCTGCGGGACTGTGGCGAACTGGGCGTAGCCGCCGTCCACGTGGTAGCCCGTGAAGCGGGCGCTGTCGCAGAGGTTTTCGTCCCCCCGTACGCAGGCGTCGCACTTTCCGCACGTCTCGTGGAGCCACGGCACTCCGACGCGCTCCCCCGGGGAGAAGCGGGTCGCCTCATGGCCCAGCGCCTCCACGACCCCCACGATCTGGTGGCCGGGGATCACCGGGAGCCTGGGGAGCGGAAGCTCTCCCTCCAGGGTGTGGAGATCAGTGTGGCAGAGACCGCAGGCCCTGACCCTGAGCCGGATTTCCCCCGGCCC
>CAYJUC010000288.1:0-5299 GCA_964372605.1 uncultured bacterium
GGGCCGGTGGACGTGCTCGTCTACCCCGAGCTGTCGAACGTCGGCTACGTCACCGAGCGCGACCCGGCTTTCGCGCCACAGTATATGGAGCTGGCCGAGAGCATCCCAGGCCCCACCACGGAGGTTCTCGGCGGCTTCGCCCGCCAGCACGGGGTGTGGATGGTCGTGGGGCTCTCGGAGATGCACCCCGTCGTCCGGCCGTCCGTCTACAACAGTGCCGTGCTCATCGGCCCGTCAGGCGAGGTGGTGGGGAAACACCGGAAGGCCCACCTCCCGGCCGAGGAGAAGCATTACTTCTACCGGGGCGGCTCCCTGGACGTGTGGGACACCGAGCTGGGGCGCGTGGGCCTGGCCATCTGCTACGATGCGCTCTTCCCGGAGACGCTCCGGGTGCTGGCGTTGCGCGGGGCGGAGATTCTCTTCTGCCCGTTCACGGGCATCCCTCCAACATCCGAGTCTACCAGGAGGGCGGCTGCCTCGGTCCCGACGTCCAGTTGCTGGGCTGCGCGTTCGTGAGCCCCGACGAGATCGAGACCGTTCGGGCCACGCAAACCGCCGTGATCCTCGACCCGACGGCGAGCATGTATCTGGGAATGGGAATGCCGCCCACGACGCGGCTCCTCTCGGCCGGGGTGCCGGTGGCGCTCGGCACCAATGGCGTCGCGTGCAACGGCTCCCAGGACATGTTCGAGAGCATGAAGAACGCCGCCGGGCTCGCGAAGATCGCCGAGCGGAACGGAGCAGCAGTCACCCAACAGCGCGTCCTGGAGCTGGCCACCATCGAGGGCGCGCGGGCCCTGGGCCTGGACGCCCGCATCGGCTCCATCGAACCGGGCAAGCGCGGCGACCTGATCATCGTGGATCTCACGGGCCCCTATGTGGCGCCGGTGCTGAACGTGGTGGCGGCGCTCGTCTCATCCTGTAAGGGGCGCGACGTTCGCCACGTCCTCGTCGATGGCCGCGTGGTGGTGCGGGACGGGAAGCTCGTCACCGGCGACGAGTCCGCCGTCCTCGGCCGCGCGATCGCGGCTGCCCGCCGCTGCGCGGAGAAGGCAGGACTCACAGATCGGCTGGCGCCCTAGCGCGGATTATTCACAAAGGTGCTCGGCGCGTCTGACAGACCCCCTCACCCTGACCCTCTCCCCCGCCGGGGGCGAGGGAATCGAAAGAACCCCCTCTCCCTTCGGGGGGAGAGGGCTGGGGTGAGGGTGCCGAGCGCAGACGTGAATAATCAGGGCTAGCATGGCTGACAAAAAGGTTTACGGGCACGCGGCGCGGCCGGTGGAGTTCGACGAGCTGCCGGCCGAGGCGCACTACCGGGTGGAACGGGTTGTGGCCGCCGACGGCGTCCCCTCCAGAGGCATCCTTTACTGGAAAGGGACGCGGGTCCCGCCGACCCTTGTCTACCTCATGCACCCGCGCAGCGACTTCTCACGGCACTATCTGATCCCGGCGCTGGTGGAGACCGGGTACGCGGCGTTCGGCCATGCCAGCCGCTGGGTCAATAACGATACCGCGATGATTCACGAGACCGTTCTCCAGGAGATCGCCGCCGGGATCAGCGCGCTGAAGGAGCAACACGGCTTCCGCCACGTCGTCCTGCTGGGCAACAGCGGCGGCGGCTCGCTCTTCGCCTACTACCAGGCGCAGGCCGTCACTCCCCCGCCCCACCGCGCCAGCGAGACCCCGGCGGGGGACCCAACGAACCTGAACGACCACGACCTCCCGGCCGCCGACGGGTTCATCTCTCTCGCGGCTCACCTGGGCCAGGGGAAGTTCCTGATGCGCGTCATTGACCCATCCGTCATCGACGAGAATGATCCGCTGGCCTCGGACCCGGTCCTCGATATGTACAACCCCGACAACGGGTTTCGTCTCCCGCCAGAGCCGAGCCGCTACAGTCCCGAGTTCGTCGCGCGTTACCGCGCGGCGCAGCGGGCGCGGGTCGCCCGTCTCGATGCCGTTGCGCGCCATCATATCGCCCAGGAGCGTCACGGGAGGGCCCGACTGACCGATCCGGCTCTCGCGCAAGGGCCCCTCCTCGCCGAACGGATCTTCTTCCAGCGCCGCGCCGTCCTTGACCGGATCATGGTCATCTACCGGACAGCGGCAGATCCCGCCTATCTGGACCTCTCCCAGGACCCGAGCGACCGCCGGCTCGGCGATCTCTACAGCGATCGGCCCGACATCGCCAACTACGGCTCCCCGTTCGCCTTCGGTCGCGTCTCGACTCCCCGCGCCTGGCTCAGCACCTGGTCCGGCATCTCCTCCCGCGCCTCGCTCCTGGACAACATCCCGAAGGTAATCGTGCCGACGCTGGTCGTCGCCCACAGCGGGGACAATGGCGTGTTTCTTGGTGAACCCGAGGCACAGTACAAGGCCTCTCCCGCTCCCGACAAGACATTCACCGTGATAAAGGGCGCCGATCACTACGGCATCCCGCTCCCCGGCGTCACAAAAGACACCCGCGCCGAACTCACCGGGGTGTTGGGGGACTGGCTGAGGGAGCGTTTTCCCGCGTCCTAGGCCACCCTCACCCAGGCCTCTCCCTCAGAAGGGAGAGGGAGCCCTTTGGGTTCCCCTCGCCCCAATCGGGGAGAGGGTCAGGGTGAGGGGGCGTGTGAGGGGATCTTCAGACCGGGGCACCGGCCCGGAGCCCGAAGAGCTTGGCCGCGTTTTCCCCCAGGATCTTGTCCTTGTCGGCCCCGGAGATCGGCAAGCTCTCGACGTAGCCGGTGTCCGAGTTGATCAGCGGGTCGTCGGTGCCGAACAACATGCGGTCGGCGCCGACGTAGCCGTGCGCCAGCATCAGGGCAGGCTCAAAAAACGAGGTCGTGTCGTAGTAGAGCCGCTTGGCGTACAGGCTCGGCAGCTTGTTGATCTTCTCGCGGCAGTCCGGAAAGAGCCGGTACCCGTTGTCGAGACGCTCCAGCAGCATCAACAGGGTCCCGCCCGTGTGCGCCATGATGTACGGGAAATCGGGGTATCGCTCGAATATGCCTGAGTAGATCATCCGGGTGACGGCCAGCGTCGTGTCGAACACGAACCCCAGCCGCAGCGGGAGCTCGAACTCCTCCATGTCCGCCGTGTCCCTGGGCAACATCGGATGCTCGAACACCGGCAGCCTGAGCTCGTTGACGCGCGCCCATACGGGCTCGAACCTGGGATGATTCAGCGGCACG
The DNA here is from genome assembly GCA_964372605.1 of uncultured bacterium. GTDB lineage: Bacteria > Methylomirabilota > Methylomirabilia > Rokubacteriales > CSP1-6 > CAYJUC01. The sequence goes on from CAYJUC010000288.1 coordinate 3,183, forward strand.
CCGTCGATGTTCGAGCCGATCATCACACCCACCATGCCGAGCTCTTGAGTGGCGCGCCCGAGCTCTGACAGCGACGCCTCGACGTCCTTCAGCGGCAGGCTCGCCAGGCCGAGGAAACGGTCGGGGTGGGCCCGGCACACGCGGGCGGTCGCGTCGTTCATCCGGCGGGCCAGATCGATCTGCGCCTCGCGCTCCCAGACGTAGACGTTGGGCGAGCTGAGCGACAGGATCCGGATGTCGATCCCCTTCCTGTCCATCTCGCGCAGCCGGAAGCCGGTGTCGAACATTTCCTCCCGATACCACATATACGTGTGATCGCCTTTGCGGAGCAGCGTCTTGCCCGACGCCTCGCGCACCGGCGTGAGGTTGGCAAAACGCTGCAGCTCATCCATGTATTGCCTGTCGATGATGTGCGCGTGGACGTCGATCTTCATCGCGGTGACGTCAGCGAAGGGCGGGCGCGGCGAAGCCCGGGGGCCCGCCCATGCTCAACGGACGTCCGGTTCGCCGGTTCCAGTCCCGCACAGCGGCGGCGGCGAGGGTGGCGTCCTCCTCGACGAACCCCCGGATGTCCCAGGTGAGCTCCAGGCGGATGCCGTTGGGATCATGGAAGTAGATGGAGTGGCAGAAGCCATGGTCGACGGGTCCCAGGACCTCCACGTCGTTCGCCTCGAGGCGTTCCTTATAGCGCAGCAGACTGTCCTGGTCTGGGACGCGGAGCGCCAGGTGGCGCACCCACCCGGGGACCACGGTCGTGTCTTCCCGCTCCGGCAGGCCGAGGATCTCGAAGAACGCCACGCACCCGCCGTCGGCGAGCTGGAAGAAGGTGTGAAGGTGCGGGTGCGGCTCGCCGGTGCTCGGCACCTTCTCGCTCTGCACGCTCCCGACAAGCTTCATGTTCAGCAACCTGGTGTAGAACTCGACCGTCTTCTGGGTGTCCCGGGTCAGGTACGCGACGTGGTGGAGCCGCTCGGGAGGCTTGAGTGTCATGGCAATCCTCCTAATTTGTGCTCACCTGTTGGGCGGGCGTGGCGCCAGCCCGGGTGCCCGCCTGGCTAATGGCGGGCGTGGCCGATAGGCCCGGGGGCCCGCCCATGCTCACCCCCTGGGCGGGCGTGGCGTCAGCCCGGGCGCCCGCCCATGCTCAAAATGCGGTAGAACGTGCTTGGCCAGGAGCTCGAGCTGTTCCATCGCATCGCGGTGGCTGATCCCGCCGAAGTAGACGTTCAGGATGGCCTCGTCGATCCCCGCGGCCTCGGCCCGCTTCAAGATCTCGGTCACCTTCTCCGCGTCCCCCGTGGCGATGCTGCCGTCCCCGAGCTGGTCCGCCTGCATCGTCTGGATCTTCCCGGCGATATCGACGAAGTACGCCAGATTCGGCGGCGCCGTGGACAGATCGTGGGGGATCGCGGGGACCAGCCCACGGAGCGACAGCAGGAGCCGCTCCCGGTGCCGGGCCGCATCCCGGCCGTCCTTCGCGATGGCGCAAAAGTAGGAGCAGGCCGTCTTAAGCGGCTTCACGTGGCCGGCCTCGCGGGCAAGCCGCTTGAATTCTGTCACGGCGGGACCGAGGCCGCCGAAGGCCAGCCCCGCGGAGAACGGCGTAAACATCGCGTGGTGGCCGAGCTGGGCGGCCATCTCCAGGGTGCCGCGGCTCCAGCACGCGATGTGGATCTCCGGGTGCGGCTTCTGAAGCGGATACTGGTTCAGCGTGCACGGCTCGCCGACCTGATAGTGTTTGCCCTTGTATGTGAACCCCTTCTCGGTCCAGGCTCGAACCACCAGCTCGACGCCCTCGCGCAGGATCTCGCGACTGTCGTGGAACGAGATGCCGAACATCTTGTAGTCTTCCTCGTCGTAGCCGCGGCCGAACGCCAGCCTGATGCGCCCGTCGCTCAGATGATCGAGCACGCCGTACTCCTCGGCGATGCGGAGCGGCTGGTTGATCGGGAGCACCACGCAGGCGACTCCCAGCTGGATCCGCTTCGTTTTCGCCGCAAGGTGGCCGACCAACGCCCCCGGAGTCGGGAGCATGCCGAAGGTGGGGCCGTGGTGCTCCGGGACCCAGAACGAGCTGAAGCCCAGCTCGTCGCAGCGCACCGCGTGCTCGACGATCT
>CAYJUC010000289.1:0-5296 GCA_964372605.1 uncultured bacterium
CCGAGATCGCCCCGGTGGCCGACGAGCTGGACGCCAGCGCCGAGTTTCCACTGGCGCTCTTCAAGCGGATCGGCGGGCTCGGCTACTTCGGGCTCCGCTACCCCGAGGAGTACGGGGGCGCGGGCGCCGACATGGTGACCTACTGCCTCTGGGCGGAGGAGCTGGCGCGGGGCTCCATGTCCGTCGCCGCGGCGGCCTGCATGCAGTCGCTCATGGGGACCCACTTCGTCTTCAAGTACGGGAGCGAGGAGCAGCGGCAGAAGTATCTGGTCCCGGCGCTCCGCGGCGAGAAGGTCGGCACCTTCGCCCTGACCGAGCCCAACGCGGGCTCCGATATAGGGAATATCACCACGTTCGCGGCGCGGAAGGGCGACAGCTACATCCTCCGGGGCGCCAAGACCTGGGTCACCAACGCTCCCGTGGCCGACTTTCTCACGGTAGCGGCCAAGACCTCCAGGGAGCGGGGGATGAAGCACATCGCCCTCTTCCTGGTGGACCGCCGCGAGATGCCAGGAGTGATCCTCGGAAAAAAGATCGAGAAGCTGGGGGTCCGCGCCTCGGAGACCGGCGAGATCCTCCTCGAGGACGTCCGCGTTCCCGAGACCTATCTCCTGGGCGGCGAGACCGGCGGAGTGGAGAAAGTCGGGGGAATCCTCTCGGAGATCCGCGTGATGACAGCCGCGCTCTCCCTGGGACTGGCCCGGGCGGCGTACGGGGCGGCGCTCAACTATTCGCGGGAGCGCGTGGCCTTCGGCAAGCCGATCGGCGAGCACCAGGCGATCGGCTTCAAGCTCGCGGACATGCTCACTGGGATCCACGCGGCCACTCTGATGACCTACCACGCGAGCTGGTGCCTCGACCAGGGGCTCCCCGTCGCCCGCGAGGCGGCCATGACCAAGCTCTTCGCCTCCGAGGTGGCCAACAAGGTGGCCGACGAGGCCTCGCGCATCTTCGCAAGCTACGGCTTCGCGATGGAGTACCCGGTGCAGCGCTACTTCAGGGACGCCCGCTTCCTGCTCCTGGGCGGCGGCACCTCGGAGATTCTGCGCGTTATCATCTCGCGGGATCTTGACCGTCCTCCTACGCTGGGATCCATGGAAAAGCAATAGGAGGGTGAAGAGCATGCAAGAGTTCTCACTGGACGACAAGTACCGCCGGGAAGAGGGACTGATCTTTCTCTCCGGAATCCAGGCGCTCGTCCGGTTGCCACTCGACCAGCACCGCGCCGACAAGCGCCGGGGCCTCAATACCGCCACCCTCGTCTCCGGATATCGTGGCTCGCCGCTCGGGGGGCTCGACATCACCCTGGAGCGCCACCGCGATCTCCTCAAGGAGCATCACGTGGTCTTCATCTCTGGCGTCAACGAGGACCTGGGGGCCACGGCGGTCTTCGGCAGCCAGCTCGCCAACCTCTACCCCCGGCCCAGGTACGACGGCGTGCTGGGGATGTGGTACGGCAAAGCTCCCGGCGTCGACCGGAGCGGGGACATCTTCAAGCACGCCAACTTTGCCGGTGTGGGGAGGCACGGCGGCGTCCTCGCGCTCGCCGGCGATGACCCGCAATCCAAGTCCTCGACCCTTCCCACCCACTCGGAGGTCGCCTTCTATGACGCCTTCTTCCCGGTCCTCTTCCCGGGCAGCGTCCAGGAGGTCCTCGATCTGGGCCGGCTCGGCTTCGAGCTGTCGCGCTACTCGGGGCTCTGGGTCGGGTTCAAGATCGTGACGGATGTGGCCGACGGGGTGGGCACGGCGGAGGCGCACCCGGACCGCGTGACCGTCGTCGATCCCGGGTTCACCTACGACGGGCGTCCGTGGCAGCACACGCAGACCCCCATGCTTCTGCCGCCTTTCGGCCTGGAGATGGAACGCGAGATCCACTACGGGCGTCTGGAAGCGGCCAGGGCGTTCGCCGCGGCGAACCGGCTGAACCGCATCACCGTGGCCGCGCCCGGCGCCTGGCTCGGCATCGCCGCAGCGGGCAAGACCTATTACGACCTGCGCCAGGCGCTCGGGGACCTGGGCCTCGACGACGCGGACCTTCGTCGTCACGGCATCCGGCTGCTCAAGATCGGGATGCTCTTCCCGATGGAGCCGGGCATCGTCCGGGAGTTCGCGCGCGGCTTGGAGGAGCTGTTCGTCATCGAGGAGAAGCGCGCGTTCGTGGAGCTGTTCATCAGGGAGATCCTCTACAACCAGCCGGAGCGGCCGCGAGTGATCGGCAAGCGCGACGAGGAAGACCGCCTCCTGGTGCCGCCCGACGGCGAGCTCGACGCGGACCTGATCGCGCAGCTCGTGGCCCGACGGCTCGAGCGGCGGATGCAGGGCGCGGCGATCACAGCGCGCGTGGCGCTGCTCGAAGGGCTTCGCGAGCGCCCGGCATCGCCCACCCTTTCCCGCCAGCCATATTTCTGCTCCGGCTGCCCGCACAACCGCTCGACCGTGGTGCCCGAGGGCTCCATCGCGGCCGCCGGCATCGGCTGCCACGGCCTTGCGCTGGCGATGAACCGCAACACCTTCGGGATCACGCACATGGGCGGCGAAGGGGCCCAGTGGGTCGGCGCTGCGCCCTTTACCGAGACGCCTCACGTCTTCCAGAACCTCGGCGACGGCACGCTCTTCCATTCCGGCGGGCTGGCGATCCGGCAGGCGGTGGCGGCCGGCGCGAACATCACCTACAAGATCCTCTACAACTCGGCGGTGGCGATGACGGGCGGCCAGGATGCCGCCGGGGCCGTTCCGGTGCCCGAGCTGACGCGCGCCCTCGAGGCGGAAGGCGTCAGGCGCATCGTCGTCATGACGGACGAGCCGGCGAAATATGGGAGGAGCGCAGCCTGGGCGCGGGGCGTGGAGATCTGGCACCGGGATCGGCTCGACGAGGCCCAGCGCCTGCTCCGCGAGACGCCGGGCGTGACGGCCCTGATCTACGACCAGCGCTGCGCCGCCGAGAAGCGGCGGCTCCGGAAGCGCGGCAGGCTGCCCGATCCCGCCATGCGCGTCTTCATCAACGAGGCGGTCTGCGAGGGGTGCGGCGACTGCGGCGTCAAGTCAAACTGCCTCAGCGTTCATCCGGTGGAGACGGAGTTCGGCCGGAAGACGCAGATCCACCAGTCGTCCTGCAACAAGGATTACTCCTGTCTCTTGGGCGATTGCCCGTCGTTCCTCACGGTGGTGCCGCTGGGCGCCCCGCTGAAAAGGGAGCGAAAGGGCTACGTGGTCGAGCGCGAGCTTCCGGAGCCGTTCCTCAGAGTCGGGCGCGAGGCGAGTCTCTTCATGATGGGGATCGGCGGCACCGGGGTCGTGACCGTGAACCAGATCCTGGGGACCGCGGCCCTCCTCGACGGAAAGTATGTCCGGGGCCTGGACCAGACCGGCTTGAGCCAGAAGGGGGGGCCGGTGGTTTCCCATCTGAAGATTTCTGACACGCCGTGGGAGGTCTCGGGCAAAGTCGGAGCGGGCGAGGCCGATTGCTACCTGGGTTTCGACCTCCTGGTGGCGACCGCGCTGCAGAATCTCACCCGCGCGCGTCCGGACAAGACCATCGCGGTTGTCTCCACGAGCCAGGTGCCGACGGGAGCGATGGTGGCGTCCACCGAGCTTCAGTTTCCGGACTCCGGCGGTCTGATCACGGCGATCAACAGGGTCACGCGGAAGGACGAGAACGTCTTTTTGGATGCCGAGGGGCTGGCTGACGCCCTCTTCGGCGATCACTTGGCTACCAACCTGATCGTCCTGGGCGCCGCCTACCAGGCCGGCGCCATCCCGGTGAGCGCCGCCGCAATCGAGCGCGCCGTCGCCCTGAACGGCGTGTCCGTCGAGATGAACAGTCAGGCGTTCCGCGTCGGGCGCCTGCTCGTCGCCGATCCAGAGTGGGTGAAGACGGTCAAACGTCCGCGCGTTGGAGCCGTGGAGGTGACGCCAACGCTCACAGCCGAGGCGCGCGCGCTGGTTGATTCGGTCGAGGCCACGGGTGAACTGCGGCGCCTCCTGGAGATTCGCGTCCCCGAGCTGATCGCCTATCAAGACGCGCGCTACGCGCAGCAGTACGTCGAGCTCGTGAAGCGTGTGCTCGCGGCTGAGCACGCCGTGGCGCCCGGCGAGAACCGCCTGAGCGAGGGCGTGGCGCGCCACCTCTTCAAGCTGATGGCCTACAAGGACGAGTACGAGGTCGCCCGCCTCCATCTCAAACCCGACGTGGCCAGAGCCCTGGCCGCCGAGTACCCGGAGGGCGCGAAGGTACGCTACCACCTGCACCCGCCACTCCTCCGCGCCCTGGGCTGGAAGAAGAAGATCAAGCTCGGGAAATGGTTCGACGCGATCTTCCGCCTCCTCGTCAACCTGCGGGGCCTGCGTGGGACACCGCTCGACCCGTTCGGTTACGCGGAGGTCCGGCGCGTCGAGCGTGCCCTGGTCGACCAGTACCGTGACCTCATCGAGAAAGCCCTGACCGGTCTCAGTCGGGAGAGCTACGATCGCGCGGTGAAGCTGGCCAACCTTCCGGATACGATCCGTGGCTACGAGCAGATCAAACTCAAAAATGTCGAGCGCTTCCGGGCCGAAGTCCGCGCGCTTGGGTTTTAAGAGGAGAAGACGATGAGACGGGTTGCGCTGGTGGGAGCCGGGGTCAGCAAGTTCGGGGTGAGGAAGGCGAGCTACCGGGACCTGATCTGGGAGGCGGGGAAGGCGTGCTTCGACTCCGTCCCGGGGATCAAGCCGAAGGACCTGGAAGGAATCGTCGTCGGGTCGGTGATGCCGGAGCGGACGGCGTTTCAGAGCCACATCGCCCCGCTGGCCGCCGAGGCGCTGGGGATCAAGCCCACGCGCCTCTCGGCCCGCACCGAGCACATGTGCGCCTCCGGGACCGTGGGGCTCCGCTACGCCTACGCTTTCATCGCCGCCGGGCTCGCCGACCTGGTGATGGTGCTCGGGGTCGAGAAGCTGACTCAGCCCGTGGGCGAGGAGTCGATCCTCAACATGGGGGCGGGCGTGGATCGAGAGTGGGAGGCAGGCTACGGTCTCACTGCCCCGCCGTGCTTCGCGCTGGCCGCGCAGCACCACATGTCCCGCTATGGCACCACCGAAGAGCAGATGGCCATGGTCAGCGTGAAGAACCATACTCACGCCACCCGGAACCCGTTCGCCCACTTCCAGAAGGGGGCGACGCTGGAGCAGGTGCTCTGCTCGCGGATGATCGCCACGCCGTTCCGCCTCTTCATGTGCTCGCCCATCACCGACGGGGCCGCGGCGGTGATCGTCGCCTCCGAGGAGCGGGCCCGCGACCTCACCGACAAGCCGGTCT
>CAYJUC010000290.1:0-2892 GCA_964372605.1 uncultured bacterium
CAGGCTTCGTTGCGCGCGCGAGTCGGCGGCTCAGTGGCCGGCGGGGGCCACCAGGATCTCCTCCCTGGGGAAGTGATCCAAAACCTCGCAGCCGTCCTGTGTCACGACGACCATGTTCTCCAGCCTGACCCCGCCGACGCGGAACTCTCCCTCCCGGCTCTCGAGGGCGAAGGTCATGCCCGGCTCCAGCACCTGCGGGTGAGTGAGCGACCACTGGCGGTTGATGATCGGGATCTCGTACTGGTAGAGCCCGATGCCGTGACCGATCTCCATGGTGAGGACTTCGGCTTCCTCCTTGTACCCCCAGGCGCTGGCCGGCGGGAAGTACTTGGCCACGTCGGCCGTGGTGGCGCCCGGCTTTACCGCTTCGATCATGGCGTCGATGCGGTCCTTGAGCTTGGCGTACCAGGCCTTCTCCGTGTCGTTCGGTTTCCGGCCCACGATGAACGTGCGGTAGGTGCAGCTCCGGTACCCCAGGTAGCCGACCCCGCACATGGCCGCGTAGGTCAGATCGCCGTGCTGGATCAGCCGGCCCGGCCGGTCGAACCCACGGTCAAAGGAGGTGGGGCCGGAGCGGAATCCCACAGGGGGGGCATCGTCCGCCCCCGCTTCAAACAGGGCGTCCACGGTGATCCGGGTCATCTCGGTGTCCCGGATCCCCGGCTTCAGCGACTCCCAGACCCGGTACCAGGCGGCCTCGCAGATGGCGGCCACCGTCTTCAGGCAGTTGATCTCGTCCTCGGTCTTCACGCACCTGGCCTCCAGCATCAGGGGCCAGGCGTCCACCAGGGTGATCCCCGTGCCCTTCAGCGCCTCCCAGGTGACCCCGTCGAACCCCACGATTCCGATTTTCTCGCCCGCGAGCCCTCGCTGGCGGAGTTCCGCGTGCACGTCGGCGGCAAAGCGCTTGGCCTCCTCCGCCGTGGCCTCGGGGCCGCAGGCCGTGCCGAGCCAGGAACGCGCAAGCCGCCAGTTCTTGATCCACGGGGCATCGGGGGGCATCTGGCGCAACCAGCCGGCATGGGCGAACACCACGGGGTCCTGCTCGGCGAAGAACAGGACGTACCAGAGCTGGGGCATGAACTCGGGCCCGCGGAGGCCGGTGAGGTAACGGGTGTTGTCCGGGCGGGCGGCGAGGATCGCGGGGATGCCGTGCTTCTTCATGACCTGGCGGGCCCGCTCCATCCGCATCTCGCGCATGCGGGACACGTTGATCCGCTCCTGCCAGTCCGCCGTCGCCGTGCCGAAGGTCAGCTTCGAAGCCATTCTCACCATTTGAGGCCTCCTCAGGGGGAAGTTGTGGTCTTCTCAGTGCGCGGTCTGGCCGCCATCCACGACCAGCGCGGTGCCGGTGACGAACGAGGCCTCCTCGGAGGCCAGGAAGAGAACGGTCGCCGCGATCTCCTCCGGCCGGGCAAACCGCCCCATGGGCACGTCGCTGAGGATGTCGTCCGCCCTGGCCATGCCGCCGTCGAGATACCGCTGAATTCGGGGGGTCAGGGTGGGCCCGGGACAGATGCAGTTCACCCGGATCTTCTGCCGGGCATAGTCCAGCGCCAGCTGCCGCGTCAGGGCGATGACGCCGCCCTTGGAGGCGCAGTAAGCCGGCATTTTCGGGAAGCCGATCAATCCGAACGTGGACGCGGTGTTGATGATGGCCCCGCCTCCGGCCCTCAGCATGAGCGGGATGGCGTGCTTGACGCCGAGAAAGACTCCCTTGAGGTTCAGATCGACGAGGCCGTCCCACTCCTCCTCGGTGAACTCGGTGACCGGCTTGGCCAGATTGCTGCCGGCGTTGTTGAACAGGACATCCAGGCGCTCGTACCGGTCCTCGACGGCCTTCATGAGCCGTTGCCAGTCAGAAGCTTTCGTGACGTCTGCGTGGACGAAAAATCCTTCGCTCCCCTGGTTCTTGAGCGCCTTTTCCGTCTCGCGGCCCCCCGTTTCGACGACGTCCATGATCACGACCCTGGCCCCCTCGCGGGCGCACGTGAGAGCCGACGCCTGGCCGATGCCCGAGCCGCCACCGGTTACGACCATTACCTTGTCTTTGAGTCGCATGCTCACGCTCCCAGCAGTTTAGACTCGGAGGGGGGCGCGCCCGGTCGAGATTATTTATCCCGCCAGCAGTTTGCGCGCTTCCTCGAGCCCGAAGCCCTTCATCAGCTCCTTGACCATGGCGGAGACGGGCACGGGGGTGTGATGCTCTTCGGCCATCTCCAGCACCCCTTTGAGGTCTTTCTGATCCCACCACTTGGGTTGGCCGGCGACCCGGTCCCACTCGCGGAGGGCGAAGTTGTCAGCGCTGCTCAGGAGGAGGGCGTCCCGCAAGCGGCGCGGATCGAGCCCCTGGCTTCTGGCCAGGGTGAGCCCCTCCCTGGTGGCCACGACGCACGTCCAGAGGATGAGGTTGTTCACGATCTTCCCGACTTGCCCGCTGCCGAGGTCGCCCAGGTGAGAGACGTCGCTGGCGAAGGTACCAAAGACAGGCCGGCAGCGCTCCAGCGCCCCCGCGTCTCCCCCCACCATGAGGAGCAGCTTTCCCTCCAGCGCCGCCGCGACTCCGCGGATCATCGGCGTGTCCAGGACATGGACGCCCCTGGCGCGGGCCTTCGCCCCTATCTCCCGACAGGTCGAAGGCTGGACCGTACTGCAGATCGCCACCACGGTGTCCGGCTTGGCGCCGTCCAGGATGCCCTCGGGGCCCAGGCAGACCTCCTGCACCTGAGCGTCGTCCACCACGACGACGAACGTCAGCTCGCTGCTCGCGGCCACTTCTTTGGGGGATCGAGCCGGCTGCGCGCCCTTTTGGCTCAGGCCGTCCACCATGTCCCGCTTGACGTCGTAGACGGTGACGCGGTATCCCCCTTTGAGCAGATGCCCGGCGATGGC
>CAYJUC010000290.1:2992-5260 GCA_964372605.1 uncultured bacterium
TTCACCACCTTCAACGCGTAGAAGTCGAACACGCCACGCTGCCGCTCGTCGAAGCTGGCGACTCCCATGGGGCCATCCAGCTTGACCTTCCTCAACGCGGCGAGAACGGCGTCCCTGTCTTCCACGTTCCCCTTCACGTCCTTGATGGCTTGAATCAAAATCTTGGCTCCCATATAGCCCATGTACTGGTAGGAGCCGGGCACCGCGTTGTAGCGGGACCGGTACCCGTCAACGAACCGTTTGTTGGCAGGGGTGTCCAGGGTGCCGCAGTAGTTGTACATGCTCAGAAAGCCTTCGATCTCGGGAGGCATAACGGCCAGCAGTTCCTCGCTGGTAAAGGAAGCCACTCCGAAGAGGGGAAGCTTTCCCTTGAGGCCGTACTCCGCGATCTGACGGGTGATGCGGGTGGCATCGGCTCCCCACATCGCGATCGCAAAGCCGTCCGCCTTTTGGGGATCCACCTTCGCGAGGTAGGGGCTGTAATCGGCGGTGCCCACGGGAGAGAACATGGCGTCCACGACTCCATCCCCGAAGACCTTTTTGAACGCCTCGAATCCGTTTCTCGAAGGGGCCGCGTCCCACCCGATGAAGTAAATCTTCTTCCACCCCTGCTTCTCTCGCAGCCATCTGGCGGCGGCAAGGGAGAATTGATACTCGGAGGGGACGAACAGAAACGTGTAGGGGCTTCGCTTGTCGCGGTTGAGGGCCGCCGCGGCGGCCTCCGTGACCCAGGGGATTTTCTGTGAGTGCACGTACGACCCGGCCGCCAGCGCGACAATGGTCACGAGTTCGGCCTTGAGAAGGTGGACGTGATCCCTTTCCACCAGCTTGCGAAACTTGGTGAGGCCGAAGTCGGGCTTCCCCTGGGAGTCTTCGATGAGCAGCTCGACCTTTCGTCCGGCAACCGTGTAGTTCTCCTCGTCGAAGGCCTGCTTGATGGCGTTGACCATCGGGGCCGCCTGAAAGGCGAGCGGGCCGGTCAACGGATACACCATCCCGATTTTGATGGGCTGCTGCTGGGCGGACGCCGGGGCGCAGGTCAACCCCAGGACGCCAACCGCGACTGCGATGCTCCCGAATTTCCGCATGGGGATCCTCCTTGTGTGCCAGGTGAGACTCGTGACAGGCCAGCCGAGAGCCCACCTCCGGAGATGAAGAGAACCGCGCGTTGTTCCGAGGCGGATTATCATGGCCTTCGCTGTCCCTGTCAAGGACTCTCCGTTCCAACCCGGAGGCCCTTCGCCTGGGCGGGGTGTTCCGGGCTGATCAGGCCAATCGGATGGCCGACTCGAGCGCCTGGATGGTGGTGCGCCCCACGGGCATCAGGCGCGTGCCCGCGATCCCTGCCGGGAGGGTCCGGGACAGCTCCTTACGGCAGCGGCTCACCGTCCCGTAAATGGCAAAGAAGTCGGCCATCTCGGGCGTGATGAGCCGGAGAGCGCCAGCCCGGTCTCCGCGTCTCATCCGCTCGCGGATCTCCCCGATCTCCCGCGCGAATTTAGTCTGTCCGATGACGGCGTCGAGATTCGGTTGAGCGAGATGATAGAGCATGAAGTCGGAAATCCTGAGACGCGCCGTGTCGGGGTCTCGCGCGACAGAAATGTACACCGAGCGAATGACCTTTACTTCGGCTGGATCTCTGCCCGCGCTCTTTGCGCCTTCGGCGATGGTCCCCACCGCGTCCTGGAGGAAGCCGGCTATTCTTCCCCCGATGGTCGGCAGGTACACCCCGTCGGCGATTCTCCCCGCCAGGCGCAGCATCTTCGGGCCAGCGGCCCCCAGGTAGATCGGGATCTCTTTTCGATACGGCCGGAACCCTAACTGCAGGCTCGCGCCCAGCCTCAATACATTTCCCGAATACGGGCCGGAGCCGGCGCTCAGAAGGCGGCGAACGATTTCGACGAATTCGCGCGTTCGCGTGAGGGGTTTCTCGCTCGCGATCCCTTCGGCCTCGAGCGCGGAGGTGACTCCTCTGCCGAGGCCAAGGATCAGGCGCCCCCGGGAAATCTGGTCCAGGGCCGCTGCGGTCTTGGCGGTGATGATCGGCGTGCGCGTGTAAATCGAGACGATGGAGGTCGAGAGGAGAATCTTTTTGGTGGCGAGCGCGATGGCGGCCAGAGGCGTGAACGCGTCCCACCCTTCCTCGATCGCGGCGTTTTCGGGCATGCAGATCGCGTCGAGCCCGGCTCGCTCCGCCTGTCTGGCGACGCGCACCATGTCGGCGATCTCGTAACGCCCGCCGCCCATCCGCGGATGGCCGATGTCGAG
>CAYJUC010000291.1:0-5235 GCA_964372605.1 uncultured bacterium
GCTGTAGCTCAGTTGGGAGAGCACAAGGCTGGCAGTCTTGGGGTCAGGGGTTCGAGCCCCCTCAGCTCCACCAAAAAATCGTGCGGGGTTACGCTCATCAGCGTCACCCCGTTTTCATTTTCCGTTGCCAAAGAGCAGATCGCACGCCGAGCTGTGCGCGACCGGGTCGTAAGGGGACACTGACGCGACCGACAGGTCGTCGCCGGACCAGGCGCCGCGCCAGACCCAGTCGGGGCGACCCTCCCCGTCGTAGTGGATCGCCACCCACTTTGGACCACGCAGCATGGCCCACAGGCGGTAGAACCCTTGGGTGCCGTGCACATTGATCAGGAGGGCTGCGATCTGCGTGTCGTTATCCCGCGAGTTGCAGAAACCGGTGTCGCCAATCGGGCGCTCCTCTGCGATGGCTCGGAGCGACGCCCACGGGAACGGCGGCGCCGCTACGGCGCGCCCAGAGCAGAGGACCAGCGCGACAAGAAAGAGCGGAACCGTAAGTCTTTGCCTCAAAGGAGCCCCTTGATCGCAAACGCCGGGTCCTGGAGTTGGGCCTCCTTGCCGGTGAGGTCCTTCTTGCCCCGGATGAGGCGCTGCAGGGCGGGAAACTCCTTGGAGCCGGCGTTGATCGCAAAGTAGGCCCTCAACACACTGTCTTTCAGGTAGAGGATGGTGAACGCCTTGTCCTCGAAGCGGCCCCGAACCAGGACCCGGTCGTGCTCGTGCTCGTCGCCGGCGAACTCCAGGTGGAGGTCGAAGATATCCGACCAGACGTAGGTGAGCAGGTCGTATGGCGCGCGCGCGCCGGCCATGTTCTGGCCGGCAAGCTGGCCGCAGTACTCCGCATGACCCCAGTGCTCGACCCGCCGCCGCTTGCCGAACACAGGGTCCAGGTAGTTGGCGACGTCGCCGGCGGCGTAGATGTCCGGGTGGGAGGACTGGAGGTACTCATTGACGAGGACGCCGTTGTCGACCGGGAGGCCGGCCTGCTGGGCCAGCTCCACGTTGGGCACGATGCCCACGCCAATGCAAACGAAGTCGCAGGGAAGTTCCGTCCCCGATCTGGTGACGACAGAGGAGGGCCGGCCCTGGCCTCGAACCTCGGCGACCATTTCGCTCGTGTGAAAGCTGACGCCTTTTTGCGCGCAGTAGTCCTGGAAGAACCCTGCCAGCGCCCTATCGGCGAAGCGGGCCCAGATGTGGGGTTGGGCTTCGATGACGGTGACCCGGACGCCCCGCTGGGTCAGGGAAGCAGCGACCTCCATGCCGATGAACCCGGCGCCGATGATGACCGCCCGCTTGCCAGGACCTGCCTCGGCGGCGATGGCGGCGGAGTCGTCGAGGGTCCGCAGGTAATAGACCCCTGGCAGGTCGCCGCCCGGGAGCTTCAGGGAAACAGGCCGGCCCCCTGTGGCGATGAGGGCTTTCTCGAAGGCGATGGCTTCGCCGTCGGCGAGAAGGGCGGTCTTGCTGGCCAAATCCAGCTGCCGGACGGCGATGCCCAGGGTGAGATCGATGTCATGGTCGTGGAAATACTGCTCGGGGTCGAAGAAGAGCTCCGCTCGGGGCTTCTCGCCGCGCAGGAACTCCTTGGAGAGGGGCGGGCGGTCGTAAGGAACGTGCGGCTCCGCGCCGACCAGGGTGATGGGACCCTGGGGGTCTTGCTCCCGGAGCTGCTTGGCAGACTGGCTGGAGGCGAGGCCGCCGCCGATGAGGAGGTATTTGGTGGATTTCATACGCCCTCCTTGACACGCCAAGCATGGCGCCGCCGGGTGGGGTCAGGAAATGGCCTGGGCGTGGCACATGGACCGGCCCAAGACCGCTATCAAAAGGCGTCGGCTCGGCGGCGAAGCGGCGAGGTCCCCAGGGTGAAGAAGGCAAGACCCACCCCCAATGCTCCCGTAGCGAGGCCGAAGGCGACGATGTAGGAGCCGGTGGCATCGTAGATGAAGCCCGCCGCTGCCGGTCCCACGGCGGCCCCACACCGCCACCCCAGACTCAGAAAACCCATGATGGCTCCGATGGCCCGGATCCCAAAGACTTCCGACGCCGCTTTGACGACCGCCGTGTCGGCTCCGGCTGACATCAACCCAAAGCACAGGATAAGGAAATAGAAGGTCAACAGGGGGGGCCTCGTCAATACCCCGAGAAAAGTCATGAGCTGCAGGGTGAGACAAAACCAGACGGTTGGCCGCGTCCCCAGCCTGTCAGCCGCGACCCCGAAGAGGAGCCGGCCCCCGATGCTGCTGACGCCGTAGATGGTCAAGGCGAGGGAGGCGCGCTCCAGGGTGATTCCTTGGTCTTTCGCGTATGGCACCATATGGATCGCCATCATCATGTTGGCGAAGCCCAAAAGGCCCCACGTCAGCGCGAGCAGCCACAAGCGACGGTCTGCCAGGACTTCGCGGAATGGCGTCCCGGCCGCTGGACCATCGAAGGGGGCCTCGATGGCCCCCTCCGAACCACCCCCAGGAAGGGTTGCGCCGGCGGAGCCGGCGCTCGAACGGCGCTTAATTCGACAGGCCGCTGGAGATCGCAGGGTGGTCGCCGTCCCCGGCGGCGTCATGGCCCGGGCGGCGCTCTCGGAAGGCGGAGCCTTCATGAAGAAGCTCGCGGGAACAGCAACGAGCCATACCAGCCGTCCGAGGAAAAGGTAGGCCCGCCGCCAGCCAACCGCGTTGATAAGCACGGCCGAGAGCGGCCCCCCGGCGACATAAGCCAGATTGAGACCCGCCAGCACAATGCCCAGCGCAAGCCCCCGATGTTCCACGAACCACCGAGAAACGAGCGCTGTGGGCAACACGTAGAGCCCCGACATGCTGACCCCGAGGAGCACCCCCAGCAAGAGATAGAAATGCCACAGAGTATTGATGGTTGCCGAGAGGAGATAGCCGGTCCCCGTCACGGCGGCACTGAGGGCGAGGATCCGCCGGACTCCATAGCGGTCGCTGACGGCCCCGGCCCAAAAGCCCAGGACTCCCCCGAGGAGCAGGTTTAAAGACGCGACCGAGGCAATCGCCCCGCGGCTCCAGCCGAACTCCAGGGAGAGGATGGGGAGAAACACGCCGAACGCGGCATGGGGGATCCAGGTCCCGCACATGCCTAGAAAGGCGGCGGCCACCACCCCCCAGCCCGCGTTGACCTTTGGCTGTCTCATAAGGCGCCGGCCGCCGGCCGGCAAACGGAGATGATCACGCGCGTGGTTGTAATGGAGATCCCGCGCCAAGTCAAGCGGCGCGTAGCGCGCGGGTCAAGGCGGAAGCTCGGGGTTCTATCGCCTCTTGACGTCGGGGAGACACACAATGGACAATATGCCATCAGGCTTGGCGTCTCCGGGACGCAAGCGCATTGCCCTGAACCCAGGAGGTAACCCGTGAAATTCGGCGTCTTTCTCCCGATATCCGGCCGGGCCGCGGGCCCGACCGCGCTGATGCAGGCGGCCCGCTCTGCCGAGGCCCAGGGCTTTGATTCTGTCTGGGCCGCGGACCGGATCATCATCCCGTGGGAAATCACCACCCCCTACAACTACAGCTCGAGCCAGCAGTTCATCGTCCCTCCCGACCGGCCCTTCCTGGAGCCGCTCACCTGCCTGGCTTTTCTGGCCGGCTGCACGGAAAAGATCCTGCTCGGGATGAGCGTCATGGTTCTCCCGTATCGCCCTCCGATCTACTCGGCCAAGGTGGCCACCACCATCGACACCCTTTCGAAGGGGCGGTTGATCCTGGGGATCGGGATCGGCTGGATGGTCGAGGAGTTCGAGGCGCTCGGACTTCCTTTCAAGGATCGGGCGGCCGTCTCCGCCGAGCAGGTCCAGATCTTCAAGCGGCTCTGGGAGGATGAGCGGCCCCGGTTCGAGGGACGTCACTACCGGTTCGGCGAGCTGGCATTCTACCCCAAACCGGTTCAGAAACCCCGGATCCCCCTCTGGGTGGGCGGAGAGGGGGAGCACGCGCAGCGGCGAGCCGGCCGGTACGGGGACGCCTGGTTCCCCTACTTCGTGAAGATCACCCCGCAGGAGCTGGCCGCCCGATTCGAGAACGTTCGGCGTTCTGCGAAGGAGGCCGGGAGAGATCCGGGGGAGCTGCGCCTCAACTGTTGCCTCCCCGTCGAGCTCACGAAAGAGGCGGTCCCCCAGGAGCCGGATCGGCTGAACGGCAACCCGGAGCAGATCTCGAAGGCGCTCCAGGGCTTCCAGAAGATCGGGGTGCAGCACATCGCGCTTCAGTTCATGGTTCCGCATCTACCCGAGCGGCTCGAGCAGATCGACCGGTTCGCCCGGGAGGTCATACCGGCCTTTCGGGACTCGAAATCCTAAGACTCAACGGGTGAGGGCAGAGTATGGCAGCGCTGGTTCAGGAGAAATGCGTGGCGTGCCGGGGTGATGCTCCGCGCTGCTCAGATGCGGAGATCGCCGAGCTTCATCCTGAGGTGCCGGAGTGGGAGCTGACTGAGGAGGATGGGGTCAGGCAGCTACGACGCTCCTTTGGTTTCCCCGATTTCGTCCAGGCGTTGGCCTTCACCAATCGAGTCGGCGAGCTGGCCGAGGCCGAGGGGCACCATCCGTGTCTCGTGACGGAGTGGGGCAAGGTCACCGTCATCTGGTGGACCCACAAAATCCGCGGCCTTCATCGAAACGACTTCATCATGGCCGCCAAAACCGACGTGTCCCATGATTCGTGCACTCATAACACCTTGCCGGTTTGACCGGCGCACGGAGGAATAATCATGATTAGTGCCGAGTCCAAAGAGGAGCGTGAGCAGGCGAGCCGGTGGATCGATGAGGCGCAGAGTAAGCTCGAGATACTCCGGGCAGTGCTCACCGGCTACGAGCGGCTCCAGAGGGCGGCCGAGTCTGCTACGGAAGAAAACGAGCGGCTCCGTCGACTGGTCTACGAGAACGAGCAGCTCCGAAATCGAGTTGAGACCGCTGAGCGTGACTTCGAGAGGCTCCGTGAAGAGGTTGGCCAGCTTCGGGCCGAAACCGAGCGATCCCGGAAGGAGCGGGAGGAAGTTGCCCAGATCATGAATGAAGTCGTGTCACGGCTTCGCCCCTCACAGTCATGACCAAGCTCCCCACTCACGACGAGGGGGCGAGTGTGTAGCATAGCCTCGCCATGCCACACGCGGAGCTCAACGGGATCCGGCTCTACTATGAGGTCCACGGCCGGGGGTACCCCCTGGCGCTCCTGCACGGCTTCGCCGGCACGGCCCAGAGCTGGGCCCCGCAGATCCCCGCCCTCG
>CAYJUC010000292.1:0-5227 GCA_964372605.1 uncultured bacterium
TCCTCGCCCTGCCTGCCGATGAAGCCCATCTCCGCGATCGCCTCGGTCGCGTTCAGGAGCAGCCGCCGCTTGAAGCTCGGATCCACCCAGGCGCGCGCCACCACCTTTGCGCCGTTGCGCGGTCCAACTTTCGTCTCGTAGGTGTCGATCAACTCGTCCAGCGTCGCCGGGTCTATGAGCCCCTTTTCGGTGAGCAGCGACTCCAGCGCCTTCACGCGGAGCTGGATGTCGGAGAGCGGCGCGTCGTGCGGCTGATCGGGGCCGTGGTCGTGGGCATGCTCGCTCATCTCTCCCTCCCATCCGTTTGGGCCCCGATTGTAACGCAGCGGCGCGGCCAGGCCAAGCGGGTGAGGCGGCGCGGTAGTGGCCATGTTGAACTAAATTCGATAGACCCAATTTTGCCGTAGCTTCGCTATGCCCTGCCTGTCCAGGGTTGCCGTCCGAGTACCAAGTTCGCCTCTGGGATTGCGCCGAAAGTCATCAACGACAACTTTGGCGAGATACACCTCTGTAAACGCCATAGGCCGTCGTGTCGTCGCCGGCTCGGTTTCGCTATCTACGTCGTACACGAACACACACGTGTATTGGTCTCGAGCCCCATGGGTATCTACTGCCCCACCACTTTTCCTCGTCGTTTTGATTTCAATGCCCTCAGCCCCGGCTTTAACAGCGTTATTGGGGTAGAAGCCCCTCACGACAAGATCTGGATGACCGTTGTGGTATTGGTTCGCTGTCAACGCCCGTGAATGCCGTGCCAAGCTCGCCGTCAGCATGTCCGAGAGGAAACCCGACATAATGGCAGGGCGCAACATATCGTCCAGCCTGTCCAGTCCCTTGGAAAGCAAGAACGTATTTACGTCGTGGAAGAAATCGTAGACGTCTTGCATCGTCAAAGCGAAATCGTCAAAACTAAGTTGGTGGGGAAGGCTGACAGCCTTGTTGAACTTCGATTTATCGACCTCGTTACGGATTAGAGGCATCAGGAAGAGAAGGGCAATCCTCTAAGTCGAGTTCTTCTGTAATTCCTCTGAGCCTTGCGGCCATCGGGCTTGTGCTCACCTTGCCATTCAACGCAGCCAATTTCCGGGTGGCCTGGACAGCGGTATGATAATAGAGCGGATCGAGTTCTAACCCGATACTCTCATAGCCCACTGCGATAGCCGCCGCGATCGTTGAGCCCCCTCCCATGAATGGGTCCAGCACGATGCCCATGCCCAGCGGCAACGAGGCCCGAACGATCTGACGCATGAACGCCTGTGGTTTCAGTGAGGGATGGGGCGCTATTTCCCGCTCTTCCGGCCGAGTTGGTCCGGAAGCAATCACATCAATGAAGGGTAAGTCCTTTGAGATACGTCGGAGCCCGCCAGTTTTCCATTTTCGGAGATTATCTTGCACACGACCCTCGCATGGCTTCCGAAATAACCCCCACGGTTCCCAGGCCGACCGTGGCATCACGGTTACGTCAGGGAACTTATCATGTGCGTTCTTCGGTCTGTCTCCGCCCCTGAGCGTCTGAACGAGCCGGATGATCTCCCCTCTTTTCTCAAAGCCAGCTTCTATGAGCGGCAGATACACCAGTTGTGACAGAAGCGGGTTCGCCGCTATGAAAAGGTGGCCCCCAGGGACGAGCACACGAAATGCCCTCTTCCCGAACGCAGAGAAGAAGTTCCGAAGCTGTTCTCGTTCCCCTTCCGTGAGGATCGTGAACCTCGGCAGAGGACTTCGCTCGCAGTCGTCGAAGGACGGCGGGATGCGCCAAACGCCCCCGCGCCCTCGGCGGAGTTTTCTCTTCTCTTCGGGTGTGTATTCCTTCAAGCCGTAGGGCGGATCGGTCACAATGGCTTGGATCGAGTTCTCTGGGCGATCATCCATCCACGCGAAGCAGTCAACACAATAGAGGCTATACCTAGTATCTCCAATGCTGGTTGCAACAGTCAGTGGGCGCTTCATGCTGCCACCTCCAGAAGGTCCCGATTTTCCACGTCACCCCGCATCGGCCTCCGAACGCGCTTTCGACGACCTAATGGCTTGGAAACAAGGCTCAAAACCCTTTACTTCCGGTTTGTCAGGTTCAGCTTCGCTCACACTTCTCTGGACTAGCTGTACTATATGGTGAAAGGTTTTTTCCAACATCCGCATCATGTGTAACTAGTCACGTGTATACCTGTCAAACTGTTTTTTAGGGTCGAAGTCCCACGCGCATCAACGGGACCGGGATCGACGGCCGGATCCGGCGCAAGGATGTGCGATTGGCGCCGTGCATTGGGGGGGCAGGTCATAGAAAGGGCTTGTCACCGGGGGGTCCGGGCCTCTATCCCCTGCCACATCAATTCCGCCCAGCGGGCATAGCCCTGATCCGAAGGATGGTAGCCATCGCTGGCGACGAATTCCGGGTGCTCGGGGATCTCTCGCTGGCTCGGCCCATAGAGATCCACGACTTCCGCTCCGTAGCGCTGCCCCTGGCGGCTGAGCGCCTGGTTAAACGCGGAAACGCGCTCTCTCAGTCTGGCCGCCGTCACTCTTCCCCTAAAGCGCGGAGTGACGGCTAGGTCGGGTATCAAGTTCAGCACGACGACGGCGCGCGTCTCCCGCGTCAGCGCCCGCAGAATGAACTTCAAATCTTGCTCGTATTGCTCGACCGTCCTGCCGCTCGTGATGTCGTTGGGACCGATGGAGAGCGTGACCAGATCCGGGGAGAGCGCCACCGCCTCTCGGAGCTGAGCCGCCAGCAGTTCGGCCGCCGTCGCGCCGCTGACGCCCAGGTTCACGAGGCGGGCGCCGGGGTAGACTGATCGAAGGCGCTCGTGGAGCCGGCTCGCGTAGTTCTGCGCCGGCGCGCTCGCTCCCACACCTGCAACGCTGCTGTCGCCCAGGGCGACGTACAGCACCGGATGCGCCCGATCGAGCGGGAGCCGACGTGGCGCGGGGCGCAGGAGCAGCGTGTAGGTGAGAGCGGCGACGCCGAGCAGGAGGAGGGCGACCGCGAGCGCGCGGACAGGAGCTGCCCTCATGGGAATCATCTGAGGCCGACGTGCTGTCTGATCTCGCGAACCAACCGGCCGAACTCGGGCCTGTTGCCGGTGAGGTCGTCCGCCACCAGCTCCACCTCATCGGGGCCTCGCGCCCCCAGGCCGAGCGCGATAGCCCGGCGGATCTGCCCCTGCTCCCAAACGCCCTTCTCGCTGACGAGTTGAGACCGGCCGAAGCTCTTGAGGAGCCCAAGTGCCACCACGTCCACGGCCACCGGGTCGCCGCCGGCCAGGATCAGGTTTGTGGTCGCCGCCTCGCCGGACCACGGACCTCCCGCCACCATGCTCTTGAGCCCGTCCACGATAAAGAGGTGCGGCCGCACGGCTAGGTTCAGCTCGGCCACGGAAGGCTCCCATCCGGAGGAGCCGTAGGCCCACGGCTTGTTCTTTCCGTGGACGCATCCCACGCTGTTTTTGAGAGCGCAGCTGAAGGAGGCGCTCCGGTGAGTCTTGATCACCGGCACGCTGATCAGGCGCTCGGCCTCGTAGGCGGCCTTCGCGACGTAGACGCTCTTCGCTATCTCAGCAGCCGGCGGTCGCACCTCCACCCACTCCCCCTCGTCGAAGGCGAGCAGCTCCGCGCCGGTCTCTTCGGCGACGCGGGCGATCCCTGTTTGAGCGAGGTTGGGCCGGGTCGGGAGGGCGAGGACGGCCGACATATCGCCCACAGCCAGATGCCCAGTTCCGGCCGACCTGGCGAGCTCGACGACGGCTCTGACCACGCGCGGGTCGGTGGTGGCAGGCGGTGGGCTCCCCGAGACGACGTTGGGCTTCACGAGGGTTCGCTTTCCTTTGAGATCGAGCCGCTCGATTCCGCCGAGGAGGTCCAGCGCGCGGCCCACCATTTGGGGCACGTTGTCGCCGTGGACAATGGCCACCAGGCTTTTCCCGTGGGCGCGGAACGGGTTGGCGGGAAGCGCGGGCGGGGGCGCCGAGGTGGCTTCTGGCGAGAACAGGATCTGCGAGAGCATCCGCCGGCAGGCCGGCGTGGTGACCCCGAGCGCCGCCAGGCCCGCAAGCGTGAGGAACGTCCGCCGGGTGAGCTTCACGGCGCGAAGGCGACGGCTTCGATCCGGACGAGCCGGGCCGCTAGGATACTCGGAGGGGGGCGGTGCCCCCCTTCCGAACCTCCCCCCACGAGGTTGCGCGGGCAAAGCCCGCGCTCGAACAGGAGCCCAGCCTGAATTCTCCGAGGGGCCGCTAGCTTTTGGCGGTCGTCCTGAGGTACCAGTCGGCGATCTCCCCGCCGGTGGCGAGCCACACGCCGGAATGGCGGCAGATGTAGTCCAGCGTTTTTTCGAGATACCTGGCGCGGTGGGGAACGCCGATGAGGAACGGATGAAGCGAGATGGCCATCACGCGGCCGTTCTCCTCGCCCTCGCGATAGAGGACGTCGAACTGGTCGCGGATCGTCTCGAAGTATTGCTGTCCGGTCCGGTTCTGACCGATGAAAAGAGGGATATCGTTCAGCTCGAGCGTGTACGGCATGGCGAGCAGCGAGCCGCGGCGCACCTTCATCGGGAACGGCTGGTCATCGGCGACCCAGTCGCAGACGTACTGGATGCCGGCCTCGGCGAGCAGGTCGGGCGTGTTGTAGGTTTCCCCCAGACCGGGGCCGAGCCAGCCCCGCGGCGTCTGGCCGGTGAACTCCCGGATCTCGCGAATGGTCGACTCGATGACCTGTCGCTCGGCGTCCTCGGAGAGACCGACGATGCCGCGCGAGTTGGTATTGCCG
Organism: uncultured bacterium; assembly: GCA_964372605.1. Taxonomy (GTDB): domain Bacteria; phylum Methylomirabilota; class Methylomirabilia; order Rokubacteriales; family CSP1-6; genus CAYJUC01. The sequence continues at coordinate 4,765 of CAYJUC010000292.1, forward strand.
TGGCCCATGAGCTCCCAATCCCGCTTGAGCATCTCCTCGATGATCCGTGGGTAGTGGCGGCAGACCAGGGAGTTCAGGGCGACCGTCGCCCGGATCCCGAAACGGTCGAGCGTCTCCATCAGGCGCCAGATGCCGACGCGCGAGCCGTAGTCGCGCCACGAATAGTTGATCACGTCGGGCATCTCGCGCGGGGGCGGGCGGAATAGGGCGGCGGGAAGGTCGAACTCGAAGTACTCGACGTTGGGGATCACCCACAGGGCCACCCGCGCCCCGTCGGGCCAGCGTAACGGCGGCCGATCGATGATCGGCGAGTAGTCGTAGCGCGGGTTCTCCACCCTGGCTAGGCTGCCTCTCTCGCGTCCGCGCTCACCCTCACCCCGCCCTCTCCCTCCGGAGGGAGAGGAGGCGCTTTCGGTTCCCTCGCCCCCGGCGGGGGAGAGGGTCAGGGTGAGGGGGCCTGTCA
>CAYJUC010000293.1:0-5224 GCA_964372605.1 uncultured bacterium
GACCGCGCCAGCCCGAACACCGTAGGGCCGCTTCCCGACACCACGGCTCCCAGCGCCCCCGCATCGAGGAGCGCGCGCTTGATCGACCTAACCGCGGGGCACAGCGGTTCCACCACGGGCTCCAGGTTATTGTACAGGCCCCCCGCCACGCGTGACGAGTTCCCGGTGGCCAGCGCCGCGATCAGCGCCCGCGTCCGCGAGCCGTCTCCCCTGAGCGTCGGCGAGACGCGGCTGTACACCTGCCTGGTCGAGACCGGGACGCGAGGATTCGCGAGCACGAGGGCAAAGCCTCTGGCCGACGGCAATGGCTCCAGCAGTTCCCCCCGGCCGGTGGCCAACGCGCGCCCTCCCAGGAGAAAGAAGGGGACGTCCATCCCCAGCCGAACCGCCAGCTCGCTGAGCCGCTCCGTGGACCACCTGAGCCCCCAGAGGTGGTTCAGCCCCCAGAGGGCCGCGGCGGCGTCACTCGAACCCCCACCCAGCCCGGCAGCAACAGGGATCCGCTTGTCCAGCGTGATTCGGGCGCCCCTGTCGATCCCGGCAGCATCGCGGAGCAGAAGCGCGGCTTGCCATACCAGGTTCTCCTGATCTGCCGGCAGTTCCTCGCCTGTCGTCTTGAGCTCTTCTGTCGTCTTGAGTTCTATGATGGTCGCGGCTTCCAGGGTCAGCCGGTCCGAGAGGTCCACTGCCTGGAGGATGGTGACCAGATCGTGATACCCGTCCGCCCGTTTTCCCAGGACCTCCAGGGAGAGGTTCACTTTGGCTGCCGCCCGGAGACTGAGCCTCTGGATTCCCCGCGATCTCCCCGACGAGGCAGGCAAATGTAGCACGCCCTTTCGTCGGATGTCAACGCAACCGATGGACGGTTGCGTCGGACGGGACGGTGAGGGTGAACAGGTCGGGGGGAAGCCCGGCGCCCATGGAGGACTGCCGGTAGCGGACCCTCACGCTCAGGGGCCGGTCGAGGGCGGTGAGGGTGAGGCCGGTCGGCGGCTCCGCCGCTCCGCCGCCGACATAGGTGATTCGGGTTGGCGTGGGCCCGCCCCAGAGCTCCACCTGCCGCGGCGTAGCGGTCTCGGGGTCCAGCCAGAGCCGCTGGACCCTTCCCTCGCCGGTGAGTCTCAGAGAGGGGCCGAGCGCATCGGCCTCCAGCAGCTCGGCAGAGTGAAACTCGGCAAGCGGTCGCACGTGGCCGGCCAGAATTCCTACCAGCTCATCAGGCGAGAGGGCCAGGCCGAGCCAGCGCAGGGTGGCCTCGGCGGAGGCATGCCCGATCAGCGCGCGATTTTCCGCCACCTGGTAGAGCGTGAAGGACTCCGAGGTCGCGGCCAGCACGAGGAACGGCTGCCCCCACGGCGTCAGGGCTTCGAAGCGGATCAACGCCGGGGCCTTGAGAAGCAATACGCCGGCCAGGCGCTGGGAGCGGTCTCCCCGTCGGATCGTGATCTCGGCCTGGGTTTTGAGATCCTGGAATCGGGCCCAGCGCTCTTCCAGAAGTTCGATCCACTGCCGGGCCTCGGGGGGGACGGGTTCGCGCGGAGTCGGAGGAGCGACAACGGCGCAGCCGGCGAGGAGGATCGGGAGGACGGCCAGGGAGAGCCGCGTGAGCCGGCTACTCCGCTTTCGAGCGCTCACCTTTCTGCCTGTGGAGTTTCTCCCGGACCTCCCGGAGCTTCTGCTTCACCGACTCGTTCGCGGAGTCCAGCGTGGCGCTCTTCTCCCAGGCCGCCACCGCGTCCTCGATGAAGCCGTTCTTCAAATACGCGTCTCCCAGGTGATCGAAGATCACCGCGTCTTCCTTGGCCAGCGCCACCGCCCGCTTGAGATGGGTCAACGCCTCGGGATAGCGCCCCTGCTGGTAGAACGCCCATCCCAGGCTGTCGATGAAGTAGCCGTTGTTGGGCTCGATCTCCAGCGCCTTCGTAATCAGCTGGACGGCCTCTTCCAGGTTGATCCCCTTCTCGGCGTACATGTAGCCGACGTAGTTGTACGCCTCGGCGTGCTTCGGGTCCAGCGCCAGAACCCGCCGGAAGGCCTGGACGGCGTCATCGAAGCGCGCCATCTTCTCGTAGACCACCCCGAGCTGGAAGTGGAGGTCCTTCTGCTTGCCGTCGATGGAAAGGCCTTCCTGGATGACGGCCACGGCCCGGTCATACTGCCGGGCCTGGGAGTAGGCGGTTCCCAGGTAGAGAAAGAGTTCCGGCTTCCGCGGCTCCAGGTTCACCGCTTCCTGGAGGACCTTGATGGCCTCGGCGTGTCGCTTGGCGCGCTCGTGGAGGAAGCCGAGCTGCACCCGGGCGTCAACGGAGCGCGGATCGGCCCGGAGGATCCCCTCCAGCTCCTCCCGGGCTTCGGCGTCTCTGCCGGCCTCCATGTAGGCGGCGGCGAGAGAATACCGGGCGCGAAGGCTCCCCGGCTGCAGGGTCAGGACCCGGCGGAAGGCCTGGACGGCCTTGTCGAAGGTCTTTCGCTCGTAGTAGAGCGCTCCGAGTTTCATCCAGACCCGGGGTTCGTGAGGGGCCAGCTCTGCCAGCGCTTCAATCTCCTGCTGGGCCTCGTCGAGCTTTCCGAGGCGGATCAGGAGGTCCCCCAGCCGTTCCACGAAGACCGGGTTCGCGGGATTCGCCCGGAGCCCCTGCCGGTACACCTCGATCGCCTCTTCGTTCTTGTGCCGGGCTTCGTAGACGTACCCGAGCGCAACCCTGGCGCCGTCGTGGTCGGGGGCCAGCTCCACGACCCGCTTGAAGCGGGCGGTGGCCTCCTCCCAGTCCTGGGTCTCTATGGCGAGCTGCCCGAGGAGAAAGGGCCCCTCGGGATTGTCGGGGGAGTGCTGAATGAGACGGAGGAGCACGACCCGGGCCTTGTCGTACGCTTTCGCTTCGGCGTGGAAGCGGGCCAGGGTCAAGTATGGGGCCGTATCCTTGGGGGAGAGGGCAATGACCTTCTCCAGCGCTTCCTCTGCCTCGGCCAACCGTTTCTGCGTTCGATAGAGTTCCGCCAGGGTGAGGTAGGCGGGGACGTAGCGCGGGTCGAGCGAGACCGCTTTGCGGGCGGCCTCAATCGCTTCGGTTTGCTCCTCGGTCTGGGAGAGCCAGCCGGCGAGCTGGATCCAGAGGAACGGGCTTCCGGCGTCGCGCTGGATCGCCTCGCGGCACGCGGCGATGGCGTCTTTAATCCTGCCGGCCTGGGCGTGAAGCTGAGCCAGGGAATAGTAGTAATACGCCTCGGCAACGATGTTCCGGGGGAGCAGGCGGGGCCTCGGCGTAACCGCCTGGGCGTCCACCCCCGGCGCGAAGCTGACGCACCCGGAGAGCGTCGTGAACGCCAGGACGACGCCGACAGCCCCGGCCTTCACGGCTGCCCCCCGCCTCTCAACGCCCCCTCACCCTGACCCTCTCCCCCGCCGGGGGTGAGGGAACCGAAACTACTCCCTCTCCCTCCCGAGGGTGAGGGTTCCGGAGTAGAAAGTGTCCCGAGGGAGAAGCGCAGCGCGCGGATGGCATCGGCCCCGTAGCGGTCGGCCAGACGACGGCGAAACTCCGCCTCGCGCAAGGTCAACTCCTGAAGCCACGCCGAGTTGGTGACGGTGACCTGGAGGACTCCCTGGCTCAAGGCTGTCGGCTGGGCTCGCTTGGCGAAATCCGGACCCATGAGGTTCTCCCACTCCCGTCGAATGCGTATCTCGAGAAGCCGCTCACCCAGCCCGGGAAGCACGGCGGGAAGAATAGCCCGTACCGGGATCGGCGAGGGAGACGACCGCATCGCGTGTCTTGTCACCCCCATATCATACGCGCCTAAGCCGCCTTGTCCATATGATGATTGAAGTCCACCCCAGTCCCTGGTCCTTGATCTTTTCCCGGATCGGGGTATAGTGAGCCTGCCATGCGCCGGCCAAAACAAGGAGATCTTCTCGTCCTGACCATCGACGACCTCGCGTTCGGCGGCGATGGGGTGGGACGCGTTGACGGCTATGTGGTCTTTGTCCGGGGAGGAATTCCCGGAGACCGCCTCCGGGTCCGGCTCATTCAGGCTCGACCGCGGTTCGCCCGAGCGGTCATCGAAGACGTGGAAGAGCCGTCACCGGATCGGGTGGAGGCTCCGTGCCCCTATTTCGGCCGGTGCGGTGGCTGCCGGCTCCAGCACATGTCCTACCCGGCCCAGCTCGCCTTCAAGGCCAAGCAGGTGGCCGACTGCCTCGCGCGGATCGGCGGGCTCTCCCACGTTCCGGTCCTTCCTATCGTCGGCGCGCCCGAGACCTTCGCGTACCGAAACAAGATGGAGTTTACCATCACCCGCGCGGGAGATGGAGGCGTCGTCGCCGGCCTTCACGAAGCCGACCGCTACGACGCGGTCCTCGACATCGAGCGCTGCCTGCTCCAGTCCGATACGCTCAACCTGCTCCTGAGCGAAGCGCGGGCGTTTATCAGGGACGCGGGCCTCACCGTGTACGACCAGGAAACCGGCGAGGGGCTCCTCCGCTTCCTGATGCTCCGTGAGGGAAGAAAGACCGGCGAGGCCATGGTCAACGTGGTCACCGCCCACCCGGACATCGCGGCGGTGGCGCCGCTGGCCGGGAGGCTGACCGCCCGAGTCCCGCAGGCCACCAGCGTCATGCTCAACGTGAACCCGAAGAAGGCCAGCGTGGCCGTCGGCGTCGAAGAGCACCTCCTGGCCGGTCGGGACCACGTGCGAGAGTCGCTCGGCGGCCTCACATTTCAGATCTCGGCCAACTCCTTCTTCCAGACCAACACGCTCCAGGCCGAGCGGCTCTTCGCGCTGGTCCTGGAATACGCCGGGCTCAAAGGCGGGGAGACCGTGGTGGACCTTTACTCAGGCACCGGCGCCATCAGCCTCCTTCTGGCCGGCCGGGCGCGCTGGGTCTACGGGATCGAGCTGGCGCAAGCGGCGGTGGAGGACGCCGCCCGAAATGCCAAGGCCAACGGCGTCCTGAACTGCGCCTTCCTCGCGGGAGAGGTTCGGTTCGTGCTTCCCGAGCTGATCAGGCGGGGAATCCGGGCCGAGGTGGTGGTGGCGGATCCGCCGCGGGCGGGCTTTCATCCCAAGGCGCTCAGGGCGCTCCTGACCCTGAGACCGGACCGGATCGTCTACGTCTCCTGCAACCCTTCCACGCTCGCCCGGGATCTGGTGGAGTTGGCCCGGGGCGGCTACAGGATTGACCCGGTCCAACCCATCGACATGTTCCCCCACACCCCTCATATAGAGG
>CAYJUC010000294.1:0-5222 GCA_964372605.1 uncultured bacterium
CCTTCGCCGACCAGGCGGTCATCGCCATCGAGAACGTCCGCCTCTTCCAGGAACTGCAGGCCCGGAACCGCGACCTCACCGAGGCCCTCGAGCAGCAGACCGCCACCAGTGAGATCCTGCGGGTCATCTCCTCCTCCCCCGTGGACATCCAGCCCGTGCTAAACGCCGTCGCCGAGAACGCCACGCGGCTCTGCGATGCCAAGGATGTGCAGATCGCCCTCGTCGACGGGAACGTCCTCAGGGTCACGGCCTCGTACGGGACCATGGCGCCGTGGTGGACCGATGAGGGCATTCCCCTGACGCGTGGCTCGGTCACCGGGCGGGCCGTCGTCGATCGTCAGATCGTGCACATCCACGATCTCGCCGCGGTGTCCGATGCCGAGTTCCCGGAGGGCAAGGTCTACCAGAAGCGAGGAGGACATCGGACGACGCTAGCCATCCCCTTGCTGCGCGAGGGCGCTGCCATCGGCGTCATCGGCATCCGCCGGATGGAGGTTCGTCCCTTCTCGGACAAGCAGGTCGAGCTCCTCAAGACCTTCGCCGATCAGGCCGTGATCGCCATCGAGAACGTCCGCCTCTTCCAGGAACTGCAGGCCCGCAACCGCGACCTCACCGAGGCCCTCGAGCAGCAGACCGCGACGGCTGAGATTCTGCGCGTGATCTCGAGCTCGCCCACCGATCTTCAGCCGGTTCTGGACGCCGTCGCGGAAAGCGCCGCGCGGCTCTGTGAGGCAAATGACGCGGAAATCTACCTGGTCGATGGCAGTGTCTACCGACGGGTGGCACATCGCGGGCCAGTTCCCATCGCGGGGCCTCTGGGCGAGACCTACCCTCTCAGCCGTGGGAGGCCATCCTCCCGAGCGGTCATTGACCGGCAGACTATCCATCTCCATGACCAGGCCGCAGAGATCGACACAGAGTTCGCTGATCTCAAGGCTTGGCCGGAGGTTGCCGGCGTTAGGACCATCCTCGCCACACCGCTGCTGCGTGAAGGTGTTGCTATCGGGGTCATTGGGATTCGGCGTACGGAGGTCAAGCCTTTCACCGACAAACAGATCGCGCTCCTCAAGACGTTCGCCGATCAGGCCGTGATCGCCATCGAGAATGTCCGCCTCTTCCAGGAACTCCAGGTCAAGAACCGCGACCTCGCCGAGGCCCTGGAGCAGCAGACCGCCACCAGCGAAGTCCTCAAGGTCATCAGCCGCTCCACGTTTGACCTTCAACCTGTTCTGGAAACGCTTGTTGAGAACGCCACGCGGCTGTGCGAGGCCCAGCAAGGCTTTATCTTTATCCGGACGCCAGACGGAGATGCGTACCGTGGGGGCGTGGCCTACGGCGCCTCAGCCGAATGGAAAGAGTTCATTGCGCGCCAGGCAGTCCGCCCCGGCCGAGGGACCGTGGTAGGGCGAGTCGCCCTCGGGCGCGCGACAGTCCATATTCACGACGCCTTGACTGATCCTGAGTATCAATGGTCCGAAGCGCAAAAGGTGGGAGGTTTCCGGACTATGTTGGGGGTCCCCATGCTCCGGGAGGGGGCCCCTGTTGGTGTGTTTTTCCTGAGCAGGAATGAAGTCCGGCCGTTCACAGAGAAGCAGATTGAGCTGGTAACGACCTTCGCCGACCAGGCGGTGATTGCCATCGAAAACGTCCGCCTCTTCCAGGAGCTCCAGGCGCGGACCGGCGAGCTGGCCCGATCCTTAGGAGAGCTGAAAGCGCTCGGAGAGGTCAGCCAGGCGGTCAGCTTCACGCTGGACCTCCCGACGGTCCTCACCACGATCGTCACCAGGGCGGTTGAGCTATCCGGAACTGACGGAGGCGCCATCTACGAATACGACGAGGCGACCGGAAGCTTCCATCTGCGCGCGACCCACAAGTACGAAGACGAGTTCGTGGAGGCGCTTCGCCTCACCCCACCCCGATTGGGGGAGGGAGCTGTGGGGCGGGCCGCGACCGCCCGAGCGCCGGCGCAGATCCCTGACATCGTCGAGGACGTCGCCTATGGCGGGCCACGGCGCGAGCTGCTCCTGCGGTCCGGATTCCGAGCGCTCCTGGCCGTTCCCCTGCTGCGCGAGGAGCGTATCCTTGGCGCACTCGTCGTGAGTCGGAAGTCCCCGGGGGAGTACCCGCGCGAGGTGGCCGATCTGCTGCAGACCTTCGCCACCCAGTCGGTGCTGGCGATCCAGAACGCGCGCCTCTTCCGCGAGATCGAAGAGAAAGGGCGCCAGCTCGAAGCGCTCTCAAAGACCACGGAGCAACTCTACCGCCTGAGCGTGTCGATCCAGTCTACCCTGTCGCTTCGCGAGCGGCTCCAGTTGATTTTAACGACGGTCCACGACGTGATCGGCTTGGATCGGTCCGTTATCTGGCTTCCGGACCAGGAGGAGGCGAACTTCGAGACAGGCGCCAGCCTGGGAATGTCGGAGCAACCCGCCGACTTTCGGTTCCCCATCAACGCCATTCGGAGCCTGGAAAAGGCTTTTCGCGACCAAACGGAAGTCGTCTTCGACGGGGTTCGGGAGATCCCGCCGGAGTACCGCCTGCCGCCGGAGTACGCGCACCTGACGTTTTTCCGATCAACGAACTTCGCCGCTCTCCCGCTCGTCGCCCGGGATCGGACGGTGGGTCTCCTCGTCGTGGACAACCGGATGAGCCGGAAGCCCATTGCCCCCAGCCTCGATATCCTGCGGACATTAGCCTCGGACGCCGCGCTCGCCATCGAGAACGCCCGCCTCTTCGAGGAGCTGCAGGTCCGGACCCGGGACCTCGCTCGATCGGTGGAAGAGCTGAGGGCCTTGGGGGAGGTCAGCCAGGCGGTCAGCTCCACCCTGGACCTGGAGACGGTGCTCACGACGATCGTGGCCCGCGCTGTCCAGCTTTCGCGAGCCGATGGGGGGGTCATCTACGAGTACGACGAAGCCGCGCAGGAGTTCCGCTTCCGAGCGAGCCACGCGATGACGACTCACGATATGGGGCGCGAGCTGATCGAGGTGTTTCGGGCATTCCCCGTTCGCCTGGGAGAGGGGGCGGTCGGGCAAGCTGGGGCCACCCGGACCCCGGTCCAGGTCCCCGACATCCTGGAGGCGCGGGAATTTACGGCCATGCGGTTCCGGCCCATCCTGGCGCGGTCCGGCTACCGGTCCCTCCTCGCGGTGCCGCTCCTCCTCGAGCAGCGGATCATGGGCGGTCTGGTGGTCTGGCGACGAGAGTCGGGCAGCTTTTCGACGGAAGTCGTGAACCTCCTCCAGACCTTCGCCACCCAGTCGGTGCTGGCGATCCAGAACGCGCGGCTCTTCCGCGAGATCGAGGAGAAAGGACGCCAGCTCGAGGTCGCCAGCCGCCACAAATCGCAGTTCCTCGCCAACATGAGCCACGAGCTGCGCACGCCCATGAATGCGATCCTCGGCTATACGGAGCTCATCCTGGACCAGATCTACGGCGACGTGCCGGAGAAGATCAAAGATGTCCTGGAGCGCGTGCAGGCCAGCGGCCGCCACCTCCTCGGGCTAATCAACGACGTCCTGGATCTGTCCAAGATCGAGGCAGGACAGCTCACGCTCTCCCTCGCCGACTACTCCATGAAGGAGGTCGTCAACGCAGTCTTCACGGCCACGGAGTCCCTGGCGGCCGAGAAGAAGCTTGGATTGATGATCAAGGTGCCGCCCGACCTGCCGCCCGGCAAAGGGGACGAACGCCGGATCACCCAGGTGCTCCTGAACCTGGTGGGCAACGCGATCAAGTTCACCGAGGTTGGCGAGGTCAGGATGGAGGTGGTGGCTCAGGACGGCGCGTTTCTGGTCTCCGTCTCCGACACGGGCCCGGGGATCGCGCCCGCCGATCAGGAGCGGATCTTCGAAGAGTTCCAGCAGGCAGACAGCTCCAGCACCCGGAAAAAGGGCGGCACCGGCCTCGGACTCTCCATCGCCAAGCGGATCATCGAGCTGCACGGTGGGCGCATCTGGGTGGAGTCGAGCCCGGGACAGGGCTCGACCTTTCGCTTCACCTTGCCGGTGCGCGTCGAGGAGCTGAAGGGATAGGGATGAAGAACCGCGCTTCCAACAGACTGCGAGCCGGTCCTTTATTCGGGACGGTTCGCGAGCCCCAGCGCGAACATGAGCGCTCGCTCCACCGCGGAGAGCTTATCGGGGGACAGAGGACCGATGGCCTGAGTCAGGGTCCGCCGGGGAATCGTCGTGATCGTGTCCAGGTTCACGACGCAGGCCTTCGGCAAACCCTCCGCCGGCCCAAGTGGAACTTCCGTGGGAATTCGGCGAACACGCGTGGTGATTGGCGCTATGGTCACAAGCTCGCGAACAGCGTAGGCCTCGTTGCGGGAGAGAAGGACAACCGGGCGCCGGCCAGCGGGTGCGGGCAGATCAGCCCACCAGATCTCGCCGCGCCGCATCTACCAATCTTCGGTCGAAAGCAAGCGAACGGCAGCCGCTTCCGCCGCCTTGATCTCGCGGCGGCCCTCGGGCTTGCGCCGATACCCCGCCTCGTACTCACGGACCAACGCGGCGTGGGCCTGGGAGTCGAGCCAGTGACGGAGCGCGTCCTGAATGACGGCGCTCCGGCTCTTGCCGCTGGCCTTGCGGACCTGCTCGACGGCCCGGTACAGGCCGTTCGGAATGCTCACGGCTACCTTCGTCGCTGGTCTAGCCATTCCGTCGCCTCGTGGGAGGATTGGTATGCTTGGAGTATAACTGGAGTCATACTCCCACACAAGTGGTGTGTTCCGGCTCCCGACCGCCCAGTGGCATTGCTTGAGGGCCGATCGCTGCCCGTGCGCGTCGAGCGACAAACGGGGATGATATGAAGTGCATCTCCGAGGTTGTTCGAGCGCTGGCTTTGCCAGCGCAATCGAGTTTGGGGGCAGGTGTCGGAAGGGGGGCAAAGCCCCCCTCCGAGGAATGATATGAGCAAGCGGATCCTGGTGGTCGAGGACCAGGAGGACAACCGACGCATCTTGCGCGACCTCCTCGCGAGCGCCAGCTATGAGATGATCGAGGCGGTGACTGGGGAAGACGGGGTGGCCCTGGCGGAGACGCATCGTCCGGACCTCATTCTGATGGACATCCAGCTTCCCGGTCTCGATGGCTATGAAGCGACGCGTCGGATCAAGGCCAATCCCGCGCTCCGCCAGATCCCGATCATCGCCGTGACCTCCTATGCGCTCTCCGGCGACGAGGCCAAGGCGCGGGCCGCCGGCTGCGACGGCTATGTCA
>CAYJUC010000295.1:0-5193 GCA_964372605.1 uncultured bacterium
CGCCGCGGAAGAGTACGGCGTGGCGCTGGACCCCCAAACGCTCACTGTGGACCGGCAGGCCACCAAGGCGCTCCGTGAACGCCCGGGCGGCTGAGCCCTGTTGAGACCGTGATTCGCGCGCCGGAAAACGCAATGAGCAAAGACAAGCGGGTCGCCCTGGTTACCGGCTCGTCCACCGGCATCGGCCGGGCGGAAGCCATCGCGCTGGCGAAGGCGGGCTACAACGTGGTGATCAATTACGCCCGCAGCGAGGGCGAGGCCAGGAAGACGGTGGTCGAATGCGAACAGGCGGGAGCCGACACGCTGCTCGTCAGGTGCGACGTGGCGGACGAGAAAAGTGTCATCGCGATGTTCGATGCGATCAGGCAGCGGTTCGGCCGCCTCGATGTTCTCTGCAACAACGCCGGCGTGAGCCTCAAGACATCGGCCCGCGATTTTGAAAAGGTCACCGTGGAAGAGTGGGACCGCATCTTCTCCGTCAACGTGAGGGGCGTGTTCCTCGTGACCAAGCATGCCGCCCCGCTCCTGCGCCGGTCCGACGACGCCTGCGTGGTCAACACCAACAGTTTTGTCGGCGCGCGGCCGGGTCCCCAGGCGTTGCCCTATTCGGTCAGCAAGGGCGCGCTCTGGACGATGACCAAGGCGCTGGCAGGCGCGCTCGGCCCGGATCGGATCCGCGTGAACGGCGTCGCGCCCGGCTGGATGACCGGCGAATGGATGGAGCGCATGCTCGGCCCAAACCACGACAGGCTGATGGAGCGCCGCGCGAAGATGACGCCGCTCGGCCGGATTGTCACCGCGGACGACGTCGCCGAGACCGCGCTGAGCCTGATCCAGAGCAATAAATCGGTCAGCGGCGTGATCGTCGTCGTCGATGGCGGTTACGGCGCGGTCACGTAAGACGCCCGGGGGGGGCCGGCGCTGTCATCCCGGCGCCGAGCGACTGATCAGCGACTTTCCAAGGAGGGCACGATGAAAACCCGAGTCGCGGCGCTCATGACACTCATACCGGTACTCGCCCTGGCGGGACAGATGCTCCTGCCCGCGACGGCGCGAGCCCAGGTCCCGACCATCCGGTTTCAGTACATCGTCGCCGCGGACAACCTGATCTCGCTCTTCGACATACCGTCGATCCAGCAAACCGTGCTGAAGAATTACGGAAAGCGCTACAAGATGGAGCTGTCGAGAGCCCAGGGGACCCCCTTTGTCATCGCCGCGATGGCAGCCGGCGAGACCGACGCCGCGCTGCTAGCGTACAACAGCTTTGCGTCCGCGGTCATAAAGGGCGTGGTCCCAGGAGGGCTGACCATCATCGGCACCGACTTCCATGATTCGCACCCCGAGTACTTCAATTTCCCCTGGCTCGCCCTGGCCGATTCGCCGATCAACAGCGCCAGAGACCTGCGGGGAAAGAAGATCGGGGTCCTTGCCGTTGGAACGGGAGTTGACGCCACGACGAGGCTGATGCTGAAGAAGAATGGATTGGACCCCGTGAAGGACGCCAATATCGTGGAGATACCGGCGCCCGCGATGGAAGAAGCCGTCAAGAGCAAGAAGATCGACGCGGGGGTCTTTCCGGCGTTCTTCTACTACAGGGCGACGGCGGGTGGCGGTTTCAAGAAGGTCTTCGACTCGTATCAGGCGTGGGGGAAACCGTACCTCTTCGCCTTCGCCGTGGCCAGAAACGACTTCCTGAAGAAGCATCCTGACGCGATCAGGGGTTACCTGGAGGATTACATCGCCCTGCTGAAGTACGCCTACAGGCCCGAGAACAGGGAGACGCTCATCGATACGGTCACCGCGCGGTTCAAGGTGCCAAGGGCCATCTTGCAGGAATTCTACCTCACCCGGAAGGATTACCATCGACCCATGGACGGGCGCGTAGCGGCGGAAGACCTGCAACACGCCGTCTCGAAGCTCTACGAATTGGGCTTCCTGGACCGGGATCTTCAGGTGACGCAGTATATCGACAACTCGTACTTGCCGAGGTGAGACGGCCCAGATACCATAGAGGGCCAATACGGGAGCAGTGATCGATGGCCGATGATCCGATCGAACGGACCGCCACCCTCTTGATGACGTGCAAGGATCAGAAGGGGCTCGTCCACCGGATCTCGGATTTCATCTTCCAGCGCGGCGGGAACATCCTCCACGCGGACCAGCACATCGACTTCGAGACCGGGCTCTTTCTCTCCCGGGTGGAGTGGGATCTGGCCGGGTTCGCGCTGCCCCAGGCCGAAATCGCCCAGGCGTTCAAACCGCTGGCGGATTCCTTCGAGATGGACTGGCAGCTCAGGTTTTCCGGCGAGCCCCTCCGCACGGCCATCTTCGTCTCGAAGCTCCCCCACTGCCTCAACGACCTCCTCTTCCGAAGGAGCATCGGGGAGCTGCCGGGAGAGTTCGTCGCGATCATCAGCAACCACGCGGACCTCGGGTCCGAGGCCGACCGGTTCGGGATCCCGTCGGCGCGACGAGCCATTACGTGACCCCGATCGTCGATGAGGGCCCGATCATCGAGCAGGATGTCGCGCGCGTGAGCCACCGGGACACCGTCCTAGATCTGATCCGGAAGGGGCGGGACCTGGAACGGGTGGTCCTGGCGCGGGCGGTTCGACTCCACCTGGAACGACGCGCCTTGCCGTACGGGAACAAGACCGTCGTCTTCGACTGAGCCTGGCCGTGATCCTCCACGTCAACTATCTCCCCCAGGCGCGCAAGGCCGCCGCCAAAGAGGTCGTGCCGACGCTGTTTAACCTCCTCGAGGAGGGGCAGGCCGACCCGAATCTCCAGGCCCACCTTCGCGTCCATCTGGATTGGATTCAGTACCGCCATAATTTCCGTGAAGCCGTGACGGTTCGGCGGACTCTGACGGGACGCGGGGAGCCCTTGCCACCGGTCGAGCTGGCCATTGACGTCCGCCAGGCCCGACTCGAGACCTTCCGGGAGGAGCTGATCCGGGCGTTCGATCTCATCCGGTCCACCGGGGACCTCTCGGACGGGGTGATCCTGGAGCCTTTCGGAGTCTGCCGGTCGAGCGTGATCTGGGGTTTCAACAGGCTCTTCTGGCACCACCTCCCGGCCTGGGAAGAGGCGGCGGGGCACAGCTATGATGCGGCGTTGCCCGGCGGCAAGTCGGACGCCAACCACCCCGAGGCCGTGGCGGATTCTGTGGTCGATTTCTGGAAGCTCCTCAAGGATCTGGAGCGCCGGAATCAGCTTCCCGCCGAGATCTTTGTTCTCGAGATCGGGGTCGGCACCGGGAAGCGCGCCCGGCTCTGGCTTGACCGGTTCCGGGCCCTCGACGCCGAGAGGGGCAGCGGTTTTTACCCCCGCCTGCGCTTCCTCCTGAGCGACTACTCGACGCCGGTCCTGGACAAGGCGATGGCCGCCGTTCGGGATCACAAAGAGATGGTCAGCCTCCTCGTCCTGGACGCCATGAATCCGTACAGGACCCTCTCCTTTCTCCGCTACAAGATCCTCTACGTCCACCTGACGAATGTGTACGACAACCTTCCCACCGAGGAGCTGGTCCGCCGGGATGGCCGCTACTACCTGGTGGAGGTGCGGAGCTATCTCCCTGCCCGAGATGCGGCGCGGATCAGTGAGGCCCTGGGCGTCCCTCCCGGCGACCTCGCCCGGACCATCGGGAAGTTCTTGGAGATCGGGCCGGACTACCTTCCGGACCGGACGCGCGGCGTCCGCTTCTGGCGGGAGGTGTGGGACTCCCTCCGTCTGGAGGAGCGGCTGGTCAGCCTGGATGAGGTCGCCGACCCCCCGCTGCCTCCCGGGTTGGATTTCGCCCATCTGGAGGATCTCCTCCAGGAAGCGCCCAGCGTCCTGCGGTTTCACCTGAGCTCGGGCGCGGTGGAGAGCTTTCAAAACACCCTCCCGCTGCTTCACCCCCGCGGCTACCTTCAAGTTCAGGACATCTTCGTCACCGAGATGGGAGAGTACCGGCACGGCTTTCGGGGACCGGGCAAGCTCGATGGTTCTGTGGTCAATTGGGTGAATGGCGCGCTGCTCCGAGAGGTCGGCGCCAGGGCGGGCTACGACGTGCACTTCGCCCCGTTCCGCTACCGGGAAGGGTCCAACACGACAATCCTCCATATCACGCAGCGGGAGTGAGACACATGAAGGTTCAACTTCGAAATCTGCCCCTCCTGCCCACCACGGTGATCGGCAGCTACTCCATGCCCGGATGGCTTGAGCGGCTCAAGACCGAGTACTTCCTCAGGCGGATCACCCGGCACGAGCTGGATGAGATCCAGGACACGGCGGTCAAGGCCGCGATCAAGGACCAGGAGATCGCGGGCATCGACGTCGTCACCGACGGGGAGCTTCGCCGTGACAACATGATCGATTACTTCGCCGAACGCCTCCCGGGGGTCCAGATCGAGCGCACCGCCAAAAAGTTTTACTACGACTTCCACGACAGCACGGTCCGCGGAAAGCTCCCCGTGGCCTCCCTCGGCCTGGTGGACGACTTCCGATTCCTCCGCGAGTGCACCGAGCGTGAAACCAAGTTCAGCATCACCGGCCCTCTCTCCCTGGTCAAGCGGATCCGCAACGAGCACTACCCGAGCGATGAAGCCTTTGCCCTGGACCTGGCGCGCGTGATGAACCTCGAGCTGAAAGAGCTCACGAAGGCCGGCGCCCGCTTCCTTCAGATCGACGAACCCTACTATTCAGGGTTCCCGGAGGATCTCGGCTGGGGGGTGAAGGCTCTGAACACGCTGGTGGACGGGGTGAATGCCAAGATCGGGCTCCACATCTGCTACGGGAACCGCTACGGGAAGCCCACCTGGGAGGGCAACTACCGCTACCTCTTCCCCACGATCCTCGAGGCCCCGGTGGACCAGCTCGCCCTGGAGTTCGGACGCCGGGGCGAGGAGGACCTGGAGCTGTTCAGAGAATATTCGCCCGCCTTCGAGCTCGGCCTCGGCGTCATCGACATCAAGACCCATACCGTCGAGACTCCGGACATGGTGGCGGAACGGATCCGGAAGGCGTTGGAGATCATCCCGGCCGAACGCCTCTACATCAACCCGGACTGTGGTTGTCTCCACCTGCCCCGGGATATCGCCTTCGCCAAGCTCCGCGCCATGGTGGAGGGGACGCGGCTGATCCGGAGGGAGCTGGGAGCCTAGCCCGATCATTCGCGTCCGCACTCGGCACCCTCACCCCAGCCCTCTC
>CAYJUC010000296.1:0-5173 GCA_964372605.1 uncultured bacterium
TGCGTACTACGGATTCCCGCAAAGCTAAAGCCAAAGTGACTGTGACCCTGAGCCCCGATGTGGTCCGCCAGCTTGACGCCCTACGTCAGGGACGGGAGGCTTGCTCCCGCAGCCGACTCATAGAAGAAGCTCTGCGTCGGTGGCTTGAGGAGCGTGTCGAAAGAGAGCTCGAGAGACAGACCGAGGAGTATTACCGGTCGCTATCTCCTGCCGAACAGGAAGAGGACAAGGAGTGGTCCGTCATCGCCGCTGAAGCGGCCACTCGACTCTGGAAAGACTAACGGTCTGTGTCCTATCCACGCCGAGGTGAGATCTACCTGGTCACACTACCAGGGCACCCCGCCGATCCTAAAGCCCGGCCGGCCCTGATCGTATCCATGGACGCACGGAACCGCCTGGCGAACCATGTGATTGTCGTGCCCCTGTCCACGACTCTGCGTCCGGCCCCGACGCATGTAGAACTTCCGGCCCGCGAAGCGGGCCTGCGGGAAACCTCCGTGGCCAAATGCGAACAAATCACGACCCTGGATAAATCGTTCCTCATCCGCGGCCCCTTTGCGGGAGCCATTGGCGCAGGGCTCATGCAAGAGGTCGAAAAGGTAATCCAGCGCGCCATCGGCATTCCCGTTCCCTGACCGCCTGCGGCTTCGACTTCGAGCTCCGGTTCCCGCGCCCCCAGCGGGGGAGAGGGCCGGGGTGAGGGGGTGGCTGCACCGGAGCTGTGACCGTGCCTGTCACACGTTCATGGGGATGATCGCGCATGGGAGGAACCGAAGTGCGCGCGCAGATCTTCTGGAGCGTCCGCGAGTGGGCCGAGGCGATCACGCGACTGCCCGTCGCGGGTCCGCTCCCCTGCCGCACGGTGCTGGTGCCGAGAGAGCGCGTGGCGCATGCGCTCCGCCGGGAGATCCTGCGCGCCGGGCATCCCGAGGCGCTTGCCGGAACGCGCTTCCTCACGACCTTTGCCGCCGCTGGCGAGGTTCTCCACGCCGCGGGCGTCATGTTCACGCCAGGCGAGGAGGCCTTGCGTCGGGCCCGGCTCCTGGCGCTCTTCCGTGGCGGCCTGCCGCTCGAGCACTTCTCGCTGGATCTCCTCCGCTCGAAACCTGGCTGGGGCGAGGCGTTCGCGTGGACCATCGCGGACCTGGAGGCCGCGGGCCTCCGCCCCGAGGACCTGGACGGCGTCGAGGCGGCTCCAGGGCTCCGCGACGTCGCTCGGATCTGGCGGGCCCTGGACCAAGCGGCCGGCCCATCGTGGACGATGGCACGCATCTACATCGAGGCCGCCCACGCGCTTGAGAGCCGGCCCGACCTCTGGCCGTTCCCGGGCGCCGGGCTCGCAACCGCGGGAGGCGACGTGACAGCCGTCGAGGCCCGCTTCCTGCGGGCGATCCCGGCTGTGGCCCTCGGGCTCCTCGCAGCACGGCCCGCCCGCGAACGCTACCTCGATAGGATGGAGGCGCTCTTCGGGAGCCCCGCGGCCGAACCTCTCAGGTCGGCGACCGCGCCGCGCTCGAGCGCGACCGAGCGCGACCTCCTTGCCTCGTACCTCTTCGAGCCTCCCGCGGTGCTGGCAGACCGGGCGCGCCCTCGGAGCGCCGGCCCCGACGGCACCGTGTCCCTCGAGGAGCACGCCGGTGTCGAGGAAGAGATCGGGGCCACGGCCGACTGGGTCGCCCGGCAGGTCATTGACGGAACTCCCCTCGAGGAGATCGCCGTCCTCCTGCCGGCGCTCGACCCGCTGGCCGGGCTCGTCGCAGAACGCCTCGCGAGGCTCCCCTGGCAGAATGGCGCGCTGCCTGTCCACGTCGCCGGCGGCCTTCCGCTGACCGGCACCGCCGCCGGCGCCCGGCTGCTCACCGTCGTCCGGGCGCTCCGAGCCTACCTGGCGGGCGACACTCTGGCCGAGGTCCTGCCCGCGCTGCGCACCATAGAAGCCGACGGCCGGCACCTCTCCCACGGCGCGGCAACTGACCTCGTCTGGTCGCTCGGCACCGCCGGCGGGAACGCGGCGCATCCCGAGGGCGCGCTCGAGTGGGCCACCCGTGCGGCCCGGAGGGAGCCCGCCCTGGAGGTCCAGCTCCAGCAGGCCCGGACGGCGGGCGACGACCCCGAGCGCTCGGGCCTCGCCAGGCAGGCCCGCGACCTGGAACGGCTGCTCACCGATCTCCGCGCGGTGCGTCCCGCGCTCGACGCCCTCGTCGGCGTGGCGCGTCTCGTCGTTGACGGCGCGCCGCTCTCGACGCTCTGGCCCGCGCTGCGGGACTTCTTGAAGGAGTGGCTGCTCCAGCCCGGCGAGGGCCCGCGCGCCCTCACGCTCCTCGACGACCGTCTCGACGGAGTCGCCGCGGCTTCCGGCGCCATTGCTCGCGAGGACGCCCTCCGCATCATCGAGGAGACGATCGGCTCGACCAGGCTCCGGGTCGGGCGCTTCGGAGAACCGGCGGTCTACGTCGGGACAGTCCACGAAGCGGTCGGACTCGGCTTCCGCGCAGTGCGCGTGATCGGACTGGCGGAAGGGCACCTTCCGCCGCTGACGCGCGAGGATCCGGTCATCCCCGACCACCTGCGCGGCCGTCTGGCGACGACAGGCGCCGAGGGTCGGACGATCACACCGCCAACGGCTGCGGACAGGGTGCTCGAGGCACTCCACGCCCTCGACAGGGTCATTCGGGATGCCGGGACCCGGGTCGCGCTCTCCGCGCCGCGGCTCGATCTGGAGCGGTCGCAACGCGAGCCATCTTCGGTGATCCTCGAGGCCGCGGCCGCCCTCGGACGTCCGGACACGGCCACGGGAGAGCGCGGTCCCGCCATCCCCGACACCGTCGCCCTCCGTCGGGACGCCTTCCTGCCGGCGCGCCGGGCGGCACTCGAGTTCAGGCGTTCCACACCGCTCGGGGAGACCGCCTGGCAGGATGGGGTGGCGTGCGGCGCGCACGGGATCCCCCGAGTCTGGCACGGAGTCCGGGCACTCGACCTCCAGCGCATCGCCGCGCTGCGCGAGGCCGGAGACGCCGGACCGCTCGACGGCGTCCTGGGCGAGACGGCCGCGGCCATCGCTGTCCCCGGGCTCACGCCTGATCGTCCGATCTCCGCCTCCGCGCTCCAGACGCTGCTCCAGTGCCCGTACCTCTTCTTCCTCGGGCGCCTCCTCGGTTTCGAGGAGCCCGCGGCGGCCCCGCCCCGACGCGAGATCGGCCAGCCAGCTTACGGCGCCCTCTTCCATCTCGTCGCCGAGGAGTTCTACCGGGCGCACGGAGCGGCGTTCTGCGCCAGGGAGGACACGCTGGCGGACTGGCGTACCCGGGCCGACGCGATCCTCGAACGGACTTTCGAGACGTTCCTCGAGCAGTACCCGCTCGTGGGCGACGGCGTCAAGAACGTGCAACGCGAGCGACTGCGGCGCGACCTCCACGACCTCATCGAGTATGAGTGGGAACGCGGTGTCTCAACTCGATTCGTCGCCGCGGAGCGGTCGTTCGGCTGGCCCGCGCCGGTGGAGCTTCCGCTCGACGGACGGTCGCTGTTCGTCCGCGGCCAGATCGACCGCATCGACGTCGAAGGAGACCGGACGCTCGTGCGCGACCTCAAGACCGGCCGGCCTCACCGGCGCCTCGGGAAGGAGGCCGGGCCCGACTCGGGCCTCGACCTCCAGATCGCGGTGTACGGCCTGGTCGCGAAGCGACTCGCCGGCGAATGGGGAATCTCGCCGCAGATCAGCGCGGCGTACACGTACGTCGGCCGCGGGGCTGACGAGCGCGCCTGGCACGACGACTTCCACCGGCTGCTCGAGCCCGCCGCCCGGGAGTGGCTCGCGACCGCGGCGGACCTGCTCGCCGAGCGGTCGTTCCCTCGGACCCCGAACGAAGGCGACTGCACCTGGTGCCGCTTCCGCCCCGTCTGCGGCGACGGCGCCTGGGAGCGAGCCGCGCGACTGCTCGCCGGCGGCGGCGGGGCCCTCGCCCGGTTCAAGGCGATGAAGGGGTTCGAGCCCGAGGCAGAGGAGTGACGTGGATCTCCGCGCCAGAACACCGGCACCCGATCAGGCCCAGCGCGACGCCGCCATCGCCGAGCGCGCGCGGAACGTCCTGATCGACGCCGGCGCCGGGACGGGCAAGACGACGATACTCATCGAGCGCCTCGTCCAGATGGTGGCGCCCACGGACGCGGCCCCGGCGATTTCCATCGACCGGCTTGCCGCTATCACCTTCACCCGGAAGGCCGCGGGCGAGCTTCGCCTGGGCATCCGCGAGCGTTTCCTGAAGGAGCTCGCCACCTCAGACCTGACTCTGGAACGCGAGGCGCGCCTCAGAGACGCCCTGGCGGGCCTCGACACCGCGTACGTCGGCACGATCCACAGCTTCGCCGACCGGCTGCTGCGGCTGCGCCCGGTGGAGGCACAGCTCAGCCCCTCCTACGAGATCGCCGAGGACGATGAGACCTTGGTCCGCGAAACGTTCGAGCTGCTCCTCCACGCGGTCGAGAACGGGACCCTGGGGGCGGAGCTGGCCGGGACGGAGGCCGCCGGGCGCGCCGACGAGGCCGTCCGCACCGTTCTCTTCGCCCTCGGCGTCGGGCTTCCTGCCGAGTCGCGGGACACGGGGTGGCAGATCCTGCACGGCATGGACGGGCTGATTGCCGGTTTCATCAGTCATCGCGACATCCTGCCGCCGGACGTTGACCCGGCCCCGTTCGACGCCGCCGCCTTCCGCGCCGCGGCCGACGAGTTCGTCCGCCTGGCACAGCCGGTCCGCGGGGGCTCCCCGGGCGCGCTCTGGATCCTGGGTACCGCGAGGGTCCTGAGACGGCTCCGCGACCAGGCCGAGCCGCTCGTGCTCCTGCGCGAGCTGCGCCCGCAGTTAGAACGCGCGCCTCGGAATCCGGTGACGAAGCGAGACACCTTTGGGGGTGACGACGTTGCCTGGAAGGCCTGGAAAGTGTTCACTGATGGCGGCCGGAAGCGTCTGACGCCCCTGCGTGACGACCTCCGCGCGCCGCTCGACCAGTGGTTGGCAACGCGCTTGGTCCGCCTCTTCCCCGTCGTTGTGGCGCTCTACGAGAAGGTCAAAGCCGGGAATCGCACGCTCGACCAGCTCGACCTCCTCGTGAAACTCCGCGACCTCCTGGCCCGGGACCGCGCCGTCCGCGGCGAGTTCCAGCGGATGTTCGACCA
>CAYJUC010000297.1:0-5173 GCA_964372605.1 uncultured bacterium
CCAGGGTGGGACGACCAGGAAGTCGCCGGCAGTCCAGGCGAACGAAGCGCCGTTGATGACGGTGAACCCCTGGCCGCGGACCGCATGGTAGAGAGTGCCGCTGGTGTGGCGGTGGGCGTGGGTGCGCGTGCCGGGACGGAGGAGCTGGATCGCCAGGCCGATGGTCTTGAGGGCCGGGCCGCCCGAGATGGGCTTGCGATACTCCAGGATCGCGTCGTCGTACGGGTCGGGATCGGTTGCCGCCAGAGCGTGGAGGGCGTTCAGCGTGCCGCCCCATTTGTAGATGGGGAGAAACGGCGCCGAAGCGCGCGGCGGCACCAAGCCGGGGGCAGAGATCCTGCGGGCGGCGCCGTCGGGCGGATCCAGCAGTGGCTGGCGGTCTTCCGGGAACGGCTCGAAGAACATCGCGTTCATGGCGCGCACCAGCGGGATATCCAGCCCATCCAGCCAGAGCGCCGTCTCGGCGCCGTCGTTCTGGTGGTCGTGCCAGCACCAGTTGGGCGTGAGCAAGAGATCACCCGGCTCCATGGGGTAGCGCTCACCGTTGACGGTGGTGCTGACGCCCTGGCCCTGGATGATGAAGCGGAAGGCTGACGGCGTATGGCGATGGGCGGTGGCAACCTCGCCGGGCAGCACCTGCTGAATGCCGGCCCACAGCGTGTGCGTGGCGCCGGAAGGCAGGCCGGGGTTGACCAGCCGCAGCGTGCGGCGGTTGCCGCCGGGATCCAGCGGCACTGTCTCGCGCACTTGACGCAGCAATGGCTCCAGCGTGGCCCAGCGCCAGAGGTAGGGCTGGACAGAGCTGGCGGGCTCCGGCGTGAGCAGCGGCGGGTCGTCCGGCTGGTGGACTGCTAGATGGTGGCCAGCCAATTCCCGGGCCAGCGAAGAACGAGTGGTGATAGCCATGGCTGAGATCGTGACGGGCTACTTGGCTTCGACCACCAGCTTCTGGTGGATCTCGTTCATGTACTCCCACTTGTAGCGGCAGCCAACCTCGGCCAGCTCCAGGCACTGCGCCGCCATGGCGGGATCGGTGGTGTAGCGGTCCACGAGGTCCAGGCTGCGGCTGCCGTGCTCCTGGTCCGCCACGTAGTGCTCCTCGAAGAAGCGAATGTCCGGGGCCCCCGGCTTGTAGCCATAGTGCTGGTACATGGCAGGCACCAGCCTGGCGTTCAAGCCCACTTCCTGGCTCTCGAGGCAGGCCATCATGGCCAGGAACACCTGCCAGGGATAGCGGCTGGCCACGTCCCAGAACGAATGCACCCGCGCCCAGTTCCAGAGGTAGCGGTTCTCAGGCGCCATGTCGGCATCGGTGTAGCCGGCGGCCCGCATGAAGCGCCGGATGATCTCGAAGTGGTCGGCTGCGTCGCGGTCGGCCATGCCCAAGAGGCCGTGTTCCTCGGCCAGGTTATGGACGATGAAGCGGGCCGCCTGCTCGTCGGCTTTGGCGTAGGCCAGGCCGAAGGCGCGGAACACCTCGCCCACGTGCAGGTAGTGCTGCAGCATGTAGCCGCCCATCTGGCGCATGGTCAGCCGCCCGGCGGCCCATTCGTCGAAAAAGGGATGGTTCTTGACGTGCCAGCGGTCACGGATCGCCAGTAGCTCGTCTGACAGTGCTTTCATGGCCACGTATTATACGACGGCAGCCCTTGCGATGATCAGGCCCACGGCACGCGGCCGCCCCAGGCGTCGAGAAAGGACGTCTCCGCCGTCGGCTTGCGGACGCTCCCGCCGAAGCTCCCCTGGGGATAGCCGAGCGGGATGCAGAAGTGGAACGTGACCTCTTGGGGGATGCCGAACAGCGCGCGGAACCGTTCCATCACCGTCGGGTGGAGGGTGGTGGGGACGGAGCCGATGCCGAGCGCGCGAGCGGCCAGCATCAGGTTCTGGGCGGCCGGGATCACGGAGTTGGCCGGGCCCGGGGGCATGGCGAGGGCGAAGACGACGCACGGCACATCGCCGATTTCGTCGGCCAAGCGCATCGCGGCCTGGTAGCTCTTGTTCTCGAGCGGGATGTGCTCCGGCTTCGTCCAGCCCTGATCCTCCCGGCGCTTGGCCCACCACGCTTCGTGATAGAGCTTGCCGAGCGCGCGGATCTTCTCCCGGTCCGTCACCATCAGGAAGCGCGCGATCTGCTGGTTGCCGCCGTTGGGCGCCCTGAACGCCGCCTCCAGGATGAGCCGGAGGTCCCCGATCGGGATCGGGTCCGGCCGGAAGCGGCGGATCGAGCGCTGGGTGAACATCGCCTCGCCGAGCGGCATCGCGAGCCGCCCGTAGTCGACCGACACTCTGTCCATGTACGCCGTCCTTTCCAGTGAGTCACGTTCAGAGTCCCCACAGGGGTGGTTCTCCATCTGAATCAACATCCTGATACAGCGCGGACGAGGGCGGAGTCAAGCGCGAAGTTAGAGCCCCGCCCCGCAGGGGGGAGCAGGGCAATCCTGGGTGGACTACAACCGCACGACGGGTGGAGCGGATAGCGTAACGGTGATCTACAGGAGGGTGGCTGGATCGTCGAGCTCTGGATCAAAAACCTGAAGAGACTCCCGACGCGCGGCAGCCAGCAGGTTCTGGTCGGAGCATACAAACACCACTGGGATGCGAGTCGTTTGTCTGAGAAATACTGCGGCTGAAAGGTGGAGCAGATCAAGCGCCTTCAAGGGATGGCGAAAGGCCTGGCCGCGAACGACATTGAGGACCTCGGCGCTAAGATCCACGGTTGTGATGGATTCCCAGTCCTGGGAGAATTTCTCCGCAAGCTGATGGATCTGGGGTCCGTGGGAGGGTAATTCATCTCGTTTCTTCCGGAGGGTTGCCATCACCTCCGCATAGGCAATCTTACAAGTGAACACCTGCCCGGCAGCGTCGAAGATTCGGTCCACGCACGCGGATCCCCGCTCAGACACATAGCCTTTGACGATCGCGCTCGCATCAAAATAGAGAAATGTCACTCCCGCACTTCTCTCAGAAGCTCGGAGAGAGGCCGGCCGGGCAGGGAAATGGGGGTAAACTTCCGGCGTTTTCGAGAAGGCAGGGCGATCCAGCCTCGGGCGCTCGCCTCGCGCAGGCGGGACTCGAACTCCAGGGCTTCAATGAAGCCACTCACGCGGTCATAACCGGACCGAAACGTCTGAATGCTGTCCGGGCGCGCGAGTCGTTTTTCGACCGGGAAGCTTTCAAGCGTCGTTGCGACTCGGCTCATTGTCACTCTGCGTCAGCATGAAGAGGAGCCCTCCGACCACGAGCCAGGTCAGAGCAGTCTTCTGACTCTGCTGGAGGCGTACTTTTTCGATCTTCTGAAGTGCCCGCGCGAGAGTGCCGGGGAGGTCGTCCCGACTGATCGTTACACGAGCACCCTCGATCTGCGGGTCTTGTGCGGGTAAAGTTGAATCAAGTATTGCGATTAAAGGCGTCTGCTTCACCAATGCACCCACGATTTCCTCATTCACCCAGTCCAACTGGGTACCGAATTGTGTTGCGACCGCCACGCAAACGTCTGTGTTCTGCAAGGCTAAAAAAATCCGCTCCGGGAGCTGTTCCATCGGGTTCCAGTCACGATCCGGGATGTAGGGCTCCATACCCCGGCGGGCAGCCTCGTCGGCGATCCTGTACACAATCCCGAGCTCCACTGGGCTGACGCTGTGGCTGATGAAGACGCTGAAAGCCATCTATCCCGGCCTCTAACTCTGGAGGTATTCACTGAAAGTATACCAGATGCCACGCTCTCTTGCGTGACCCCTAGAATCCGACAAGGCGCGCGCGCAAGCGGTCGATGCGGGCGAGCGCCGATTCCACCGTCGAGGTCTGGAGGGTTCCCCTGGCCAGCGCGTTCAGAATGGCGGAGCGCGCGCGGTCGGCCGCGGCCTCAGCGCGAGCCCAAGTGTTGTCGGAGATCAGGAGCACGTCCACCCCTGCCGCGAGGCCCAGCACGGCCGCCCGCTCCAGCCCGTAGCGCTCGCTGATCGCGCCCATCAGCAGATCATCCGAGACCACCACGCCGTCGAACCCGAGTTCTCCCCGCAGAAGGCCGCCGACAGTGGCGCGAGAGAGGGTGGCCGGATATTCCCCGTCCAGGCGCCGGTTGAAGACGTGAGCGGTCATCACGCTGTCCGCCAGCCGTTCGGTGATCAGCTCCCGGTACGGGCGGAGCTCGATCTCGGGGTTGGCGGTGTCGGTGACGTCGGTGAACCCGAGGTGGGAGTCCTCCCAGCTCGATCCGTGCCCGGGGAAGTGCTTGAGGCTCGAGAGAATTCCCGCCGCCCGCATCCCGCGGAGGAAGGCGCGCGCGTGGGCCGTCACGCTCTCGGGATCGGCGGCGAAGGCGCGCCGGGCCTGTGTCACCACGCTGTTCCACGGGTTCAGCGCCACGTCCACCACCGGGGCCAGGTTCCAGTTGATCCCCGCCTCCCGCAGCATTGCCCCGATTCGCCGGGCCTCCAGCTCGGTCAGCGCCAGGTCGTTGGATTCGCCCAGCTCCCCGTGACCCAGCGTCGGTGAGTAGCCCGCCCTTGGAGAGAGGCGCATCACGACTCCGCCCTCGCCGTCAACGGCGATCAGGAGCGGCCGTCCCGCGCAGCGGCGGGCGAGGGCCTGGAGGTCCCGGCTGAGCCGCGTCGCCTGCTCGGGGCTCTCGATGTTCCGCTCGAAGAGGATGACCCCTCCAGCCTTGAGGTCGCAGAGGAGATGGAGAAGCTCGCTGTTCCCCTCGACCTCTGTGCCCCGGAACCCCACCAGGAGGAGATCACCAAGCCGGTTGGCGAGGGACGGGTCCACAGGACGAACGGTGGCGCAGCCCATGACGAGCAAAAAGGCGAGAAAGAGCGTAGAGCGAATAACACGGGCGAATAGATGGACCCCCTCACCCCAGCCCTCTCCCCCACCGGGGGAGAGGATAAAGGTGAGGGGGGAATCAGACGGCACGCGCGGCCTCGACGAGCCGGCGCACCCGATCCGGGTCCACTGGATTGGCAAGCTTGCCGTCGCGCTTGAGAAACGTGCCGACGATGGCGCCGTCGGCGACAGAGAGCAGGGCGCGGACGGTGTCCGGGGTGACGCCGCTGCCGACCAGGAGGGGAGTGGAGGGGACCGCGGCGCGGACGCGCTTGACCTCCTCCATGGGGGTCTCCTCGCCGGTGGCTTTCCCCGAGACCACCAGCGCGTCGGCCAGGCCCCG
>CAYJUC010000298.1:0-5120 GCA_964372605.1 uncultured bacterium
GCTCCTTCATGGGGATCATCATGATGGTGGGGATCGTGGTCTCGAACGGCGTGCTCCTGGTGGAGTACACCAACGAGCTCCGTCGCCGCGGTCTCGGCCTCCACGAGGCCATCCCGCTGGCCGGCCGGACCCGGCTCCGCCCGATCCTCATGACCACCCTGACCACAGTGGTCGGCCTGCTTCCCATGGCCGTGGCGTTCGGCGTGGGGACCGAGGCCAACGCGCCCCTTGCGCGCGCGGTCATCGGCGGCCTCCTGGTCTCCACGTTCTTCACCCTGGTGCTCATCCCAACCCTGTACGCCATCCTGGAGGAGCGCTTCCCGCGGCGCATGAGCCACGAGGCAGAAGGAGGAAACGCATGAGACGAGTCCTGGTGATGTGGGTTCTTGCCCCGGCGTTGGTGCTGGCCGGGGCCGGAGTCGGGCACGCCCAACCGCCTGCTGCCCCGCCGTCTGTGCCCGCTCCCGCGGCCGGGAAAGTCCTGACACTGGAGGAAGCCATCGCCATCGCGCTGGAGCGCCAGCCCCAGATTCAGGCCCGCCTCGGTGACTACGAGGCGGCCAAGGCCCGCGTCGACCAGGCCCTGGCTCCGATCCTCCCCCAGCTGGGCAGCTCCTGGACCGCCGCCCGTGATCAAACCGTGACCCAACGCATGCGCGGCACGAGACTCCAGACGGATTTCAACTGGGACACCTCCACCACGCTCAAAGCGACGCTCTCCCAGAAACTCTTCGATTTCGGCAAGACCTGGGCCGCGACGGATGCGGCCAAAGCCAACGCGGGCTCCTCCCGGGAGGATCTGGAGCTCCAGAGAGACCTCATCGTCCTCGCCGTGAAGGAGTCATACTTCAACATGCTTTTTTCCCAGCGGCTGGTGAAGGTGAACGAGCAGGCGCTGGAACGCGCCGCGCTGAACTTGCGGAGCGCCAAGGGGTTCTTCGAGGTGGGGACCCAGCCCAAGTCCGTCGTCACGCGGGCCGAGGTGGACGTGGCCAACGCGCGGCTCCAGATCATCCAGGCTAAGAACGCCGTGCGGCTGGCCCGCGCCGCGCTGAACACGGCCATGGGGACCCGGGCGGACACGCCCACGGAGGTGAAGGACATCCTGGGGTACGAACCGTTCTCCGTGGACCAGTCCCAGCTCCTGACGGAGGCCCTCGGCCGGAGGCCCGAATACCGGCAGATCAAGGCGCGGGCGGAAGCCGCCGAGGCCATCGTGCGGCAGACCTTCAGGAACTTCTTCCCCGACCTGACCGGCAACGCCTTCGTCGGAACCACCCGGTCCGACATGAACGAGATCTGGGAACTGGGGATCACGCTCAGCTGGGACATCTTCGACGGTGGCGGCAAAGTGGCCAAGTACCGGGAGGCCAGAGCCAACCTGCAGGCAGCCCGGGAGCGGGTCCACGCGCTCGAGCTGGACATCGCGAAAGAAGTGGACCAGGCCCACTCGAGTCTCGTCGAGACGGCTGAGCGGATCCAGGCCGCGCAGGCCAGCGTCGCCTCGGCAGAGGAGAACTTCAAGCTGGCGCAGGGACGGTTCGACGCCGGCGTCGGCACCATCCTGGAGCTGACCGACGCCCAGCTCGCGCTGACACAGGCCCTCTCCACCGAGGCGCAGGCGCTCTCCGACCATCGAATCGCCATCGCCAGGCTGGAGCGCGCGTTGGGACGGCGCTAAACGGTGAGCGGCGGTACACTGCTGTAATGGGCACGCGGCGGCGGCTCCTCTTCTTTCTCCTCGTCGTCGTGCTGGGCGCGGCCGCGACGTGGGGCTACCTTAACATCCAGAGCCGCGGGAGCAGTCCCAAGTACCGGCTCGCGAAGGTGGAGCGGGGTCCCCTCACCGCCACGGTCTCCGCCACCGGAAACCTGAACGCCGTGATCACCGTCCAGGTCGGGAGCCAGGTCTCCGGCATGATCAAGCAGCTGTTCGCGGACTTCAATACCCGGGTGAAGAAAAACCAGCTCATCGCCCGGATCGATCCGGAAATCTTCGAGGCCAAGGTCAATCAGGCCAAGGCGGAGATCGAGTCCGCCCAGGCCGCGGTGCTGAACCAGCAGGCCGCCGTGGAGCGGGCGCGCGCCGACCTGGACAACGCCCGCGCGGCGCTGGCCGGGGCCCGGGCGCAGACCGCCAAAGCCCAGGTAGCTGTCCTCGACGCCAAGCGCGACCTGGACCGGAAGAGCGACCTGCTCAGGCGCGAGCTGATCGCTCAGAGCGATAAGGACACGGCCCAGGCCGCCCACGATTCGGCGGTGGCGCAATGGGAGTCGACCCGGGCCCAGGAACAGGCGGTGGCCTCGGGCATTCGTTCCGCGGAGGCGCAGCTCAAGGTGGCCGAAGCTCTGCTCCAAGCGGCCCTGGCCCAGGTCAAGCAGAAGCAGGCGGCCCTGGCCCAGACCCAGGTGGATCTGGACCACACCTATATCCGGGCGCCGGTTGACGGCGTCGTCGTCTCCCGGAATGTGGACGTGGGCCAGACCGTGGCAGCCAGCCTCCAGGCCCCTGTCCTCTTCACCATCGCCCAGGATCTGACCCAGATGCAGGTGGAGACCAATGTGGACGAGGCCGACATCAGCAGGACCCGGCTCGGCCAGCTCGCGACCTTTACCGTGGACTCCTTCCCCGGCCGGAGCTTCGGGGGTGAGGTGACGCAGATCCGGCAGGCCGCGCAGGTGGTCCAGAACGTGGTCACCTATATCGTGGTCATTGCGGTCCAGAACCCCGAGCGAAAGCTCCTCCCCGGCATGACCGCCAACGTCAAGCTCGTCGTGGACCAGAAGCCGTCGGTGCTGAAGATCCCCAACGCCGCCCTCCGCTTCCGCCCCACCACGCCGGGCGAAGAGCCGCGCGCCCAAGCCCCGCGGCAGCCGCCCGGCGGCGGAGGCGCGGGAACGGGCCGCGCCGGGGCCCCGGGACGTGGTGGCGGGCTTTCGGGCCGGGTCTGGGTCCTGGGGCCTGACGGCAATCCTAAACCGGTCATGGTGCGGCTCGGGATCACCGACGGCAACCTCACCGAGGTGGTGGACGGCGACCTCAGCGAAGGACGGGAGGTGATCGTGGGCGGGGCCGAACGGCCCGGTTCGCGCCCCACGGGCGCCGCGCCGCGGCTCAGATTTTGATGGCGCGCGCGCTCATCGAGACCGATCAGCTCGCGAAGGACTACTACCTGGGCGCTCACGTCGTTCACGCCCTCCGGGGTGTCTCGGTTCGGGTGGAGCGGGGAGAATTCGTGGCGGTCATGGGACCGTCGGGCTCGGGAAAGTCCACCTTCATGAACCTCCTGGGTTGCCTGGACGGTCCCACGGCCGGCCGCTATCTCCTCGACGGCGAGGACGTCTCCCGCCTCTCCCGGGATGCGCTCGCTGGAATCCGGAACCGGAAGATCGGCTTCGTCTTCCAGACCTTCAACCTCCTGCCTCGGACGAGCGCGGCGGAGAACGTAGAGCTGCCCCTCCTCTACAACGGCAGCGCCCCGAAGGAGCGGCGCGCCAAGGCTCGGGCCAAGCTCGAAGCGGTGGGGCTGGCCGATCGTGAACACCACCACCCGGCCCAGCTCTCCGGCGGGCAGCAGCAGCGGGTGGCAATTGCCCGGGCGCTCGTCAACGAGCCCGCGCTGATTCTGGCCGACGAGCCCACCGGCAACCTCGATACTCGCACGAGCGTGGAGCTGATGGCCCTCTTCCAGGAGCTGAACCGGAGCGGGCTGACCCTGATCCTCGTCACCCACGAGCCGGACATCGCCAGCTACGCGTCCCGGATCCTCACGTTCCGGGACGGGAAAGTTCTCCGGGATCAGGCGGTGACGGAGCGGAAGGACGCCCGGGTTATCCTGGCGACGCTGCCGGCCGAGGAGGTCACCGTATGAACATCCTGGCCAGCGCGCGCATCGCGGTCAGAGCGCTTCGGATCAACAAGCTCAGGAGCATACTGACCATGCTCGGAATCATCATCGGGGTGGGAGCGGTCATCGCCATGGTGGCGGTGGGCGCCGGGGCCCAAGCGCGAGTGGCTGAACAGATTCAGAGCCTGGGATCCAACCTCATGATCATCCTCTCGGGAAGCACCACATCGGGGGGGATCCGGATGGGACACGGGACCCAGCTCACCATCACCGAGGAGGACGCCTGGGCGATCCAGCGCGAGGTCCCGAGCGTTCAGGTTGCGGCCCCCTCCATGCGCGGCACCGGCCAGGTAGTTTACGGGAACCTCAACTGGTCCACCGTGCTCCAGGGAGTCACCCCCGAGTACTTTGAGGCCCGGGACTGGCCCCTGGTGGCCGGGAAGCCGCTGACCCAGGAGGACTTCGAGGGCGCCACCAAGGTGGCGGTCGTCGGCCAGACCGTGGCCCAGAACCTCTTCGGCGACTCCGACCCCATCGGTCAGGTGATCCGGATCAAGAAAGTTCCCTTCACAATCATCGGAGTGCTGGACCGCAAGGGGCAGTCGACCTGGGGGCAAGACCAGGACGACGTCATTTTGATTCCCCTCTCCACAGCGAAGAAGAAGGTCTTGGGAGTGAGCCAGGCCAACGCCCGGTCCGTGGGCGCCATCTCGGTGAAGATCCGCGAGGCGGAACAGATGAAGGAAGCCGAGGAGCAGATGCGGGAGCTCCTCCGCCAGCGCCACCGGCTCCAGCCTTACCAGGACGACGACTTCTGGCTCCGAAACCTCTCCGAGGTTCTCCAGACCCAGGAAGAGTCCTCCCAGGTTCTTACCCTGCTCCTGGCCGCCATCGCCTCGGTCTCCCTCGTGGTGGGCGGCATCGGCATCATGAACATCATGCTGGTCTCCGTGACGGAACGGACCCGGGAGATCGGTCTCCGGATGGCAGTGGGCGCCCGGGCCCGGGACATCCTCACCCAGTTCCTCGTAGAGGCAATCACGCTCTCGCTCATTGGGGGGCTCATCGGGATCGGCGCGGGCCTGGCCGGCTCCTACGCCATCGCCTACTTCGCCGAGTGGGACACCCTGATCGATCCCCAGACCGTCGCGCTCGCCTTTGCTTTCTCCGCCGCCGTCGGGGTCTTCTTCGGGTTTTACCCGGCGCGCAAGGCCTCCCGCCTGGATCCCATCGAGGCCCTGCGCTACGAGTAGCGCGCCCGCCTCCCCCCTG
>CAYJUC010000299.1:0-5117 GCA_964372605.1 uncultured bacterium
GGGAGTCGGACTAAGGTCTGTTAGACCAAGGTCCAATAGACTGCGGCTCGTGAAAACGGGATGATAAATCAAGTAACCGTTGATACCAAGTAAGGGTTAGGAGGCGACGTCCATGAAAACCGCAAGGGTCGTCACCGTAATCTTTGGCCTGCTTGGCTTGCTGGCCTTGCCGCTTCAGGTTACCGGAAACCATAGCAATGCCTGGGGCAATGAGGAGCAGTACGTCCTCGAGTTCGTCCCGACCCAGAACGCCCCGGGAGCCCAGGGGACGATGACCATCAAGGTCGATGTGGATAAGCCAGCGACCAACGTCCACTTCGTTGTGAGTGGAGCCTACCCCAACACGCTGTATACGATCTGGACCGTCTACAACATCCTGGATGAAGCCAAGTGGAAAGAGGCAATCGAGGCGGGAAAGATCGAGGTCCCCTCGATTTCGGCTTCCACGCGCCCAGGATTCCCTCCAGAGGGGAACGGGGTGTCGCCACTCGCCCGGCTGGACAGCGCCTTCACATCAGGGATGGGGCAGGACCCCGGAGCCTCGTTCGTCACGAACGCCGATGGCGACGGAGAGGTCCAGGTCAAGCTGGATTATGACCTCGTTACGGCTGCGCCCGTGAGTAACAAAGACATCATCGCCCAGTGCGCCCCGTCCGTTTCGATCTGCGAGAAGCAGATCAAGGTCACCACGACCTGGCTCCGCCGGTTCATCGGAGAATTCCCGCCAGCGGACCGGGCCTCGACGTGCGCCAACTACAACGCCACCGCTGACCCCGATAGCCCGCAGTACGACACGGTTGCGAGTAAGGGGATGAACGCCCGAGTCTGGCAGTGCGTCGACCCCGCCACGGTGAACCCCGGAACGGGGGAGGGCCTCCCTCGGGTTCACCGGTTCCAGTTCGATCACTTTCGCCTGGCCAACCATCCCGATGACCTCACCCACGGCTTCATCGGCGGCAACGGAGTGGACCACTGGATCGATATGGTTGGCCGCCGGGCCGACCTCGTTCAGACGGGCTCGAGTGTGTCGTCGACCAACAAGAAATAACAGGTCTCGCTCCCGTTTGCGAAAAAGCCCTGGATCCGTTATCCAGGGCTTTTTTCTTTTGTGTGCCCGGAAAGGGCGTTATTTACTGGGCGGGCTTATCGCTCAGGATCTCGCCGACGCCCCGGTGGACTTGCTCCATGGTCAGCGGCTTGGTGAAGACCGGGCGTTTCGTCGTTTGAAGGAACTCCTCGGTTTCGGTGCTCATGATGTCTCCGGTGATGAAGACGACCCGGGAGGCCAGGGCGGGATTCCGAGACAGGATCCACTGCCAGACCTCTTTGCCGTCAATGTCCGGCAGCCTCAAATCGAGGATGACCAGATCAAAGGCCTGTTTCTCCATGGCGGTAATTGACCCACGCCCTGTTGACACGCTCTCCACCTCATGGCCAAGGCCAGTGAAGATCTCCGTGAGGATCTCTCGTAATGGCTCCTCATCGTCCACGACCAGGATCCGCGCCCGGCGGCTCACCGTCGTCGGAGCCTCGACCGACGGGGTTTTGACCGGCTCCACCTTTTCTCCGATCGGGAGGGTGACGGTGAACCGGGTGCCCGAGCCAGGCAGGTTCTCCACTCCCATCCGTCCTCCGTGCGCCTCGACGATTCCGATGGAGAGGCTCAACCCCAACCCGGTTCCCTCCCCGGAGGGCTTGGTCGTGAAGAACGGATCAAAGATCCGTCCGAGGTGCTCCGGGGCGATGCCGGGGCCGGCATCATCCACCTCCGCGCGCACCTCTGGTCCGCGCAGGGACGAGCGTACCGTGAGGAACTTCCGCCCGTTGGCGGATTTCATCGCGTGGGTCGCGTTGGAGAAAAGGTTGAGGAAGACTTGCTGGAGCTGGTTCGAGTCTGCCCAAACCTCCGGCAGGGCGGGCGCAAGGTCCGTGGCTACCCGGATCTGATGGAAGTCGAACGCCGGGGCCTGAAGAGCCAGGGCCGCCTTGATCACCTCGTTGAAATTGACCCGCCGCCGCTCGGGGGGCTGGCGCCGGGCGAAGCCCAGGAGGTCTTTAATGATCTGGGACGCCCGTTTGCATTCCTGCTCAATCGCGTCCAATCGCCGCCGAACCGGATCCGGTAGATCCTGCCGTTGCTTCAGGAACTGGGCGGAGAGCAGGATAGACGCGAGAGGGTTATTCAGCTCATGGGTCATGCCCGAGAGGAGCGTCCCCAGGGCTTTGAGCTTATCCGCCTGGATGAGCTGCGCCTGGGTCTCCTGAAGACGCTGGAGATTGGCTTGGAGCTCGGCGTAAGCCCTGGCGTTCTCGATGGCGACGGCCACCTGGGTGCCGTAGGCCGAGAGAAGCTCGATATCCGTGTCGGCAAACTCCCGCTCCTCCCGGTAGTAGATCGAGAGAGTTCCAAAGACCTTCCCGCGCTCGATCACAAGCGGGATCGACAGACAGGCCTTCAGCCCCTGCCGGGACATCCGCTCCCGCGCTTCGGGGGTCAGCGCTATCCGCTCATCGATCTGGGCATTGGAGGTCCAGACGGCCTGCCGCTCAGCGACCGCCAGGCCAGCCACGCCGATTCGCCTTGGAAGCTCGAGGCCGGTGGCGTACTCCTGGCCGAGCGGTCCCGCGCCGCTCACCGCGCGGAGGACCTGGGTTTCGGGGTCCAGTTGAAAGAGGACGGCCCCATCAGCCCCTGAGACCTCCAGGGCCTTGGTCGTAATGGTGTCCACGATCTGCTCCGGGTCCAGGCTCGTCACCAGAGCCTGGCCTGCGGCGTGGAGGCTCTCCAGATCTCGCTGGCGGGCGCGGGCCTCGCGATAAAGCCAGACCTGCTCACGCAGGAGGCCGACGAAGATCACCGCCACGCCGAGGGGGCGGGCGAGTCCGGCGATGTACCAGCTGACCGAGTACCGGAACGGGAAGATCAGGAAGCCGGTCAGGCCGAGCAGCCAGATGAACGTGGCAAGCAGAAAGGGTGCGGCGAACAAGTCCTGCTCTTTCCCTAAGACCTTTTTCCGTGCTCCCCAGAGCGCCCACACCGCGACAAGGCCGTTGCTCGCTCCAGCGACCCAGATGGCGAAGGGGGTGAGGCGCCCTGGCCGCATGACCAGGGATGGCAGAAACGGGCGGATCTGCAGGACAACCAGCACCAGGAGAATGCTCAAGCCGAGCGTTCCTGTGGCGATCCAGAACCTTCCGCGATCGCTCAGCGGAACGTGCCGGTCGCCGTAGTGCGTGGCCAGACCAATGGCGGCAAAGGCTGCCAGATAGCTCGAAAAGAAGAAGTAAGGGGCCACGCCGGGATTCACGCCCGCGGTCCCCGGATAATCCGGCTGGGTCAGGATATGGGCGAGACCCAGGAGGGCTGCGAGCCAGAGCGCGGCTCCCAAGGCCACCGAGTGGAAATCCTGCCGAAGCCGGTGTCGTTCGAGGGAGAAATACGCCCCACCGATGGCGACCAGAACGAAGGGAGTATCGAAGATGGGAACGGCAAAGGGGATCGGGAAACGATACGGGGAGAGGAGAGGAGAGAAGAGCAGGATGGCCTCGTAGGCCACCCCGAGAACTATGGCCAAAAGGAGCAAGGGGGAAAAGGTTTTCTCCCCCTCCCTGTCGATTGTAAGTAGCTCACGCCCCTGTGCTAGCTTCATTTGATTGATTTCCTCCCTTAATTCGTTCCCCTAGCCCATCCCTGCTCCTGGTGCCAGCGTACCGGAGCCACCGGAAAAGAGGCTTTTTACAGGACCATAGCATTAAAGACGCCCTAATTCCAAATAATTCATTTCGTTTGTAATAGATATTTTGTGAGGATCCTATACACCAGGCAAGAGGAAAATTATGGCAAATAGGGGTAAACCGCATCCGAAGTGAACCACCACTGAGAAGCTGGAAAATATCAGTTTATTCACATCTTATGGTTAAGCCAGTTGTGTGACGAGATGAGTTAAAACGTGTAATGTGGGAATTGAAGAGATCGCGGGCGGATGGGCGAGAAATCTACCTTAGCCCGCAGTTTTAGAGGGATTTGCCGGTCAGAAGGCGGTACGCCTCCAGATACTTCTCGCTCGTCCGCCTGACCACATCATGCGGCAGCTCCGGGGCGGGCGGCTCTTTGTTCCACGGGATTGACTCCAGATAGTCCCGGACGTACTGCTTGTCGAAGGATGGCTGGGGCTGCCCTGGCGCGTATTGCGCCGCGGGCCAGAAGCGGGAGGAGTCGGGGGTGAGCACTTCATCCACGAGCATGATCTCTCCCCCGGTGCGACCGAACTCGAACTTGGTATCGGCGATGATGATCCCGCGCGTGGCGGCATAGTCGGCCGCCTTCCGGTAGATGGCAAGCGAGAGCTGCCTGAGCCGGGTTGTCAATTCCGCCCCCACGGCCTCGGCCATCTCCGCCTCGGAGACATTGATGTCGTGGCCGGTCTCCTCTTTCGTCGCGGGAGTGAAGATCATCTCGGCGAGCCTGTCAGACTCGCGGAGCCCGGGCGGCAGCGGGATGCCGCCGACGGTCCCGCTCTTCTGATAGTCCTTCCAGCCGGAGCCGGAGAGGTAGCCGCGCACCACGCACTCGAACGGAACGACCTCGGTTCGCCTGACCAGCATGGATCGACCCGCCAACTCCGCGGCGTGGCGTCGGAGCGGCTCCGGGTACTGTCCCGGGTCCGCGCTCAGCAGATGGTTGGGGACCATTTCTCTGATCAGATCGAGCCAGAAGAGGGTCATCGCGGTCAACACGCGCCCCTTCTCGGGGATCGCGTTGGGGAGGACCACGTCGAAGGCCGAGATGCGGTCGGTGGCCACGATCAGGAGCCGGTCGGGCCCCACGGCGTAGACGTCCCGCACCTTTCCGCGCCGGAACAGCGTAAGGTCGGGAAACGAGGTGTAGCTGACGGTCATCACCACTCTAGCAGCGCGTCTGAATAACCGCTGTTTAATCGGAGGGGGCCGTCGAGGCCCCCTCCGACTATCCAGAGCCTACCATGGAAGGCGAAGGAAGCTCAACGTTGACGGAGCACGGACTCCGTGCTATGCATACCCGCGTCTCACCCCGATTGGCGAAGGGCGGGCGGAAAGGAAACGCCTCGGCATGCCGACGATCAGAACCCGCGCGGGCT
>CAYJUC010000300.1:0-3535 GCA_964372605.1 uncultured bacterium
ACCTCAACTCGAGGTAACGCGCGTCACCCACACAAAGGAGCGCGACGATGTGCACCATGATTTCCGAGCAGGCGAAGATATTCGGCAGCGGGAAGGGGACCGGCGGGTGGTTTACCGTGGACCAGGTCAACGTGTCGTACGACCACCCCTACCACGCGCCGTCGGAGCACGCGCTAAACATCGATTTCGTGAACGAGGCTGAGGGCCCTGGCGCGCGGGTGGCGGTGGAGCTCACGCCGGATTCGGCGCGGCAACTGGTGCAGACGATCCAGGCCGCGCTAGCCCGCGCCGCGGCGGGCGGTTACCTGGAGACCACCGAAAACGCGACGCCCGTCGAGGGGCAACGCGCATAGGAGAAAAGTCGGATGCCCGTGGACAAAAGTCTGATCGGGGTCGCCGGCCAGCCGGTGACGATTCACATCGAGCGGGGCAAGATCCGTGAGTTCGCCCGGGCCATCAAAGACGACGATCCCTTCTATTTCGACGAGGAGCAGGCCAGCCGTGAGGCGGGAGGGATCATGCCGCCGGTCAGCTTCCTCCAGACCATGGCCCACTGGGACGACGGCCGTGGCCGTCCCAAGGTCCCCAGGGACCTCAAGCGGACGCTTCACGGTGAGCAGGAGTACGACTTCCTCAAACCGATCTACGCCGGCGACGTCCTCACCGCTGTCAGCCGCGTCGCTGATGTTTATGAAAAGCAGGGCAAACGGGGCGGGACCATGACGTTTGTAGTGATAGAGACCGAATACAAGAACGACCGGGGTGAGCTGGTGGCCAGGGCCAAACAGGTCACCATCGAGACCGGTCAGGTCGTCAAGGACTGAGGGAGAGTGAGATGCCAGGCGTCAGGCGGCACTGGGAGGACGTCAAGGAGGGGGAAGCGCTGCCCGAGGTGCGGGCGGAGAAGCTCACGCGCACCGACTTCGTTCGCTATGCCGGGGCCTCGGGCGACTTCAACCCCATCCACCACGACCAGACGTTTGCCGAGGCCTCTGGCAACCCCACGGTGTTCGCCATGGGGATGCTGAACGCCGGCATCCTGAGCCGGGTGGTCACCCGCTTCGCTGGCCGCCCGAACGTGCGGAGCTTCAAGGTGCGCTTCGCCACCCGGGTCTGGCCCGGCGACGACGTGATCTGCGGCGGGAAGGTCACACGCAAGTTCGAGGAGAACGGCGAGAAACGGGTGGAGGGCGAGCTGAGCGCGGTCAACCAGAAGGGGGAGACGCTCATCAGCGGAAGCTTCGTCGTAGCCTTACCGTCCAGGAGGTGACGGCTGGAGCGTTACTTGACGCCCCCCTCGCACCTCAGGACGTTTTTCGCGCCCAGGTCTGTGGCGCTGGTGGGGATTCCCGGGGACTCTGCTTCCCCGCTGGCGCGCCCGCTCAGGGCGCTGCGCTGCTTCGGTTTTCCCGGCAGCATCTTTCCCGTCAACCCGAAGTACACCGAACTGGACGGCCTCAAGTGCTATCCGCGCCTCGGCGATCTGCCCGAGCCGGTCGAGATGGCGTGGATCAGCGTCCCCGCGCTCCGCGTGACGGAGGTTCTGGAGGAGTGCGTCGCTCTCAAGATCCGGTCGCTGGTGATCGCGACCGCTGGCTTCGCTGAGACCGGCGCCGAGGGCGCGCTGAGCCAATCAGCCCTCAGCCGGAGAGCCCGGGAAGCCGGGATCACGCTCCTCGGCCCCAACTCCATCGGTTTCGTCAATGCGTGGGACCGGGTGCCGCTCTCCTTCAGCGGCGCGCTGGAGCTGCCGGAGATCTCCCCGGGTCCGCTGGCCATCGTTTCGCAGAGCGGGGGATTGGGCGGGTCGGTGCTGAACCGAGTCCTGGACCGCCGGCTCGGCGTAACCTACATGATTTCAACGGGCAACGAGGGCGGAATCACGCTCTCCGACTGCCTGGAGTTCCTGGCGGAGGACGAGCGCACCCGGGCCATCATCCTGATCGTGGAGCAGGTCCGGGACGGGGAGCGCTTCAGGGCCGCCGCGGGCCGCGCGCTCGAGCGAGGGAAGCCAGTCATCGCGCTGAAGCTTGGCGTTTCTGAGGCCGCGGCGCGTCTGGCGCTCTCTCACACAGGCGCCCTGGTCGGGTCCCGGGAGGCGTGGGAGGCCGTGGCCGGCCAGTTAGGGTTCTTCCTGACAGAGGATCTGGCTGATCTCCCTGACCTGGCCGCGTGGTCTCTTCGGACGCCGCCGGTCAAAGGGAACCGGGTCGGCGTGGTGACCTCATCTGGCGGCGCGGCGGTGCAGATCGCGGACCAGATCGAGCGACACGGGCTCACGCTGCCACCGCTCAGCCGCGAGACCGGGGGCCGCCTCGCGCGAATCCTCCCCGCGTATGCGACGGCCGCCAATCCCCTTGACGTTACGGCTGGACTCCCGGAAGCGACCTTTGCTGGGGCGCTCTCCGCCTTTGCCGAGAGCGCGGAGTTCGACGCGCTCCTGCTCCCGATGACGATGCTGGTTGGGGAACCGGTGAGGCAGCGGGTGGCCACCATCGCCCGCGTGGCCCGAGGGCTTCAGCAACCGCTGGCTGCCGCCTGGCTGGGCGGAAGCTTGGCCGAAGAAGGCGGCCGCCTCCTGAACGAAGCTGGTGTGGCATGCTTCAGCTCGCCGGCCAGCATGGTGCGGGCGCTCGCGGCCGGGTGGAAGTGGACGCGTACTCGTGACGCCTGGCTCTCCCGGACGCCAGTCACCGCCGCGCCGGTCCGGATCCAGGGGAGCGGGGTGATGCCCTACGGCGAGGGGTGCGCTCTCCTCGCGCGCTTCGGGATTCCGCTTCCCGCTCAACGCCTGGCGCGGTCAGTGTCGGAGGCGGCAGCAACGGCGAGAGAGATCGGGCTGCCCGTGGCGCTCAAGCTCGTCGGTCCTGACTTCGCCCACAAGAGTGACGCGGGAGCCCTGCATCTTCACCTGAGGAGCCAGCGGGAGGTCGGGGCCGCGGCCAGGCGGCTCCTTGATCTGGCGAAGGGGAAAACCTGGGACGGACTTCTCGTCCAGGAGATGGTGGAGGGGTTGGAGGCCGTGGTGGGAGTGACGCGGGATCCGACGTTCGGCCTGCTGCTTCTCGTTGGACCGGGGGGAATCCACGCCGAGATCCTGCCGGGCCACGCCTGCCGGCCGCTCCCCGTCAGTCCGGAAGAAGTGGAGGCCATGGTGGATGAGGTTCCTGCCTTCCGCCTCCTCTCCGGTCATCGCGGCGCGCCTCCCAAGGATCGCCAGGCGCTGGTGGACGCGATCCTGGGCGTGGCGCGCCTGGCCGCATCGCTCGGCGATCAGCTCGGCGAGCTGGACCTGAACCCGCTCATCGTCAGGGACGCCGGCCAGGGGGTACGCGCGGTGGACGCGCTGGTTGTCCTCGCTCCCTCACCTTGATCCTCTCCGCCGATGTTGCCTCCGCTCTTTCGCCGCGGCGGCCATGAGCCGGCTATCGTGCGAAAGAAACTCGACGGCATTCTCGGAGCCCAGAAGCTCGACGTAAGAGGCGAGATGAAGCGCATCCATTCCGCGCAATCGGTGGTTGATGGCCAGAGTTCC
>CAYJUC010000300.1:3635-5114 GCA_964372605.1 uncultured bacterium
AGGCGAGATGAAGCGCATCCATTCCGCGCAATCGGTGGTTGATGGCCAGAGTTCCGGCCCGCCTCGCGATCGGCACGGAAACGAGCAGGGCAAGGAGGTGGGACCAGGTAGAGGATCATCCCCGATCTTCGAGCACGGCCTCGGCGAGCGCCGCCGGGCCCTTACGGGGTTTCAGCGGGCGGACGGCAGGCTTCCCGCCCCCCATTCCGCTTGGCCCTGCTGAACGAGGGCGCTCGCAGCGTTGACGCCCTCCCGCATCGGAATGCCGGAAAGGGTGGCAACGGGGCGACGGCGGTCGAGGATGCGGATACTCTCGCCGGCCCTGGCGAGCCGCAGGTATTCGCTCAGCCTCGCCTTCAGCGTCGCGACATTGACGGTGCGCATGCCTCCCTCCGCAAAATCAGGTTTGATCTGGTCACGAGCGACAATGCCAGATGACCATCTCGAGGTCAAGGACGCAAGGGCGCGGCGGGTCCTCCTGGCGCAATAGCGGCATGCGCAAGGAGATCGAACGGCTCCTTCGCCAGGCTGCCTAGCCCGAAGTCTCGGTGAGCGTTTACGGCAGATAGACGAAACCGTGTGAATTACGACCACCACATCACCGTGCCAGTAGCCGCGCGCTTGCGCTGGTCGCCGCAGCCCTAGCAGTAACCGGCTGCGCCTCCGTTGCCCCCGCCTCGCCAGTCTTTACGTGGCTTTGTTCGCAACCTGATTCCTCCCGAGTGGTTGTCTTCGTATCCGGATTCCGTGGCGACCCTATCGACACGTGGCGCGGGGGGGGGCGCGGCTGAAAAAGGGCCAGCATGGGCCTGCATCTAAGTCATCCTACAGAAAGGGATATGACCGGCTACCGAAAGCATAAGCGTTGAGAAAACTTCAACGCAAATCAATCGAGGGAAGTGGGTAGCCTTAATCCTAGCCGTCTGGTATAGTGGGTGACGATGTAACGACTGGCGGCCCAACATCCAAATAGCAAACACTCGGTCACAATTTTTTCCGAGTATCGCGGAGGCGGTCCCTGGGGTAACCGCCTTTTTGCGTTCATTGGCCAGGAAGTAACTAAAAAGGGAAGCAGTGGTTGCCAGGGAGGAGA
This sequence comes from uncultured bacterium, assembly GCA_964372605.1. GTDB lineage: Bacteria > Methylomirabilota > Methylomirabilia > Rokubacteriales > CSP1-6 > CAYJUC01. The sequence continues at coordinate 4,729 of CAYJUC010000300.1, forward strand.
TGTTCGTCATGGAACGCAGGCCGACCAAATCAAAGATCAGCCGCATTGGGTTCATCGGCAACTACATGCCGCGTCAGTGCGGCATCGCCACGTTCACGACCGACTTGTGTGAGGCCATCGCTGCCGAATACAGTGGAACAACGGGTATTGCCTTGCCCGTCAACGACATCGAGGCCGGCTACGCCTATCCGCCCCGCGTTCGATTTGAACTGACGGAAAAGGATATCGACTCTTACCGCCGCGCCGCCGACTTCCTGAATACCAACAATGTAGATCTCGTGTGCCTGCAACACGAATATGGCATCTTCGGTGGGCGGGCGGGCAGTCACATCCTGGCCCTCTTACGTGAATTGCGCATGCCCATCGTCACGACCTTGCACACCATT
>CAYJUC010000301.1:0-5092 GCA_964372605.1 uncultured bacterium
TTTTACTCGTGTCTGAGTCTCGTATTTCCCGCCTCTTATGTTGTTCCCATTTAGGCGACGGTCAATCGTTTGTTCGCTGCAGCCAAGAAGGGTAGCAAGTTGGTATCGATTATGGTCAGGACGTTCCGCCATTGCCTTTAGGACATCTTCTCGGGTCACCGGCGAGCGATGGCGACTTACAGCGTGCGCTTGGACCTTCGGCATGGAAAGGTCCTTGAAACAGAGGATATCGGCGATATTGACGACGAGGAACCCGCCGGGCTTGATGATCGGGTAATGAAGCTTGATTACGGTTTGTAGGAGAGACTGCCAGTCTTCAAAGGTGAGGTGAGACTCGTATTCTTTGCCGACGAAGTAAGGGGGTGACCAAACGCTCAGGGCAATACTGTTGGGGGCAATGCGTGGCAGAAAGAAACGCGCATCGCCCAAGTAAGCGGTGTTCGGGGCTAAGAACTCGCCTGAAGGCATCGACGGTTTAATGACACAAGCCAATTGTTCTTGCAAGTGCTTGGGAAGTCTCTCGAAGGTATATCCAGGTCGTGATTCTCGAATTGTGGCTGTGGAAGGCATCTATTCCCTCCCTGCTCGTCATACGTATAGCCCATATATAGAAGTCGTGTCAAGTCTCAATTACTAGATACAGGGGATCGGGCCTAGTAGCCGCTCCGGCGGTCGACGACGTGGCGGAGCTTTTTCCCCGAGAGGTAGCGGCGGAGGTTGTCGTTGAAGACTGGCGCGATCTCTTCGGGGATGCTGGGTCCCGCGTTGTGGGGGGTGATCACGATATTTTCTCGTCCCCAGAACGGGTGGTCCGGCGGGAGAGGCTCCGTGTCGAAAACGTCGAGGACGGCGCCGGCGATCCACTTCGCGTCGAGCGCGCGGAGGAGCGCCGCTTCCTGGATCAGCGGGCCGCGGCCGATGTTCAAGATCCAGGCGGTGGACTTCATGGCCCGTAGCTCGCGCTCCCCGATGAGCCCCCGGGTCTCGGCGGTCAGCGGCAAAGTGAGCACCGCGAAGTCGCACTGGGCCAGGGCCCGGTGGAGCGCCCGCGGGCGGTAGATTCGCTCCAGACCCGGCAGCCTTTTCCCGCTCCGCCTCACCCCGATCACCCGAATCCCCAACAGTCGGGCCACCCGCGCGATCTCTCGTCCGATGTCGCCGAGCCCGACGACGGCCAGGGTTTTGCCGCGCAGCCGGTCCGGACGCCCCGGCGCCCACCGATGCGCTCGCTGGTGTTCCCTGAGTCGCTCGATCTGCCGGGTGATCCATCCGCACCACGTCAGGGTGTACTCGGCCATCCAGGGCCCGAAGACGCCGGCGGCGCGGGTGACGATCACGGAATTCGAAAGCCCCGGGACGAGGAAGTTCTCCACGCCGGCTCCCATGGACTGAATCCAGCGCAGGCGCTGGGCCTCTGCCAGGAGCGCCTGAGGGAAATTCCACGCGTAGAGGATCTCGGCTTCGCTGATGAAGGCGGCGGCCTTCTCGGGAAGCGCGCAGGTATGGAGCCGGATAGAGCCCCGTGGCGCCCTGACGAGGCGGGCGTAGGCGGAAGCCTCCTCGGGGTGATAGAGGAGGACCGAGCGCGGAGTCACGACTCGATTTGCGGGGCGAAGCGGATCAGCCGATGGCGACCGCCACGCAGGTGGTGGTGCGGGTGATCCCGTCGATCACCCCGATGGACTCGGTCACGAGCTGGCCGATGTCATCCAGGGTCGGACCCTCCACCACGGCGATGTAGTCGTACGGTCCGGTCACGCCGTCCAGCGAGAGGACCTTGCACTTTCCCGGCTTGATCTTCCCCAGCTCTTTCTTCACCGCCCGCGTCTTCCCCGCCGCCGACTCGATCAGCACATACGCTTTCATGGCATTCCCTCCTTCTTTGTCCGTGGAAACCTACCGGGAGACCCACCAGCCCAGGAGCGCGGCGGCCGCCAGCGCGAGAGCCGTCACGGCCGGCCAGAAGTTGGTGCGGAGGAACGGGACGGCGTAGAACGGGGAGCGTCGCGCCGACGGCTCGAGCGTTCCGTCGAGAAGCGCCCGGACCAGCTCCATCGCTTCGTCCACCAGCACCTGAGCCGAGGCGCGGGCGAAGCCGGGATCGGCCAGAGCCGGGTGGCCCACGTAACCGGGCCGGCCACCCCGGACCGGATAGTTGGGACGGAGCCGCTCGGGCAGGCTGTAGCGCGCAGCGGGGAGATCCTTGTAGCCGGGATCCACCAGCTCGGGGCGAAGGAGCAACATCATTGAGGTCTCCCACCAGCCGCCGTGGGCGTCCTCGTTGAACGCCTGACGCTCAGCGGGAGTGAGCTGGCTTCCGAGGGCGGCTTCGATCTTCTCCAGATATTTGCCCTGCAGGAAACCCCAGGCCAGGTGGCCGGTGAAGGATGCCATGGACACACCGTACTTCCGGGACACTCGCTGAGCGGCCTCTTCGAGGGCCACCAGATGGCCGGGGCCGCCGTGACCGTTGGAGATCAGGATGTAGCGGAAGCCGGCCCGCGCCAGCGCGCTCCCGTAATCCACCAGGAGATCGCGCACCACCCGCTGTCGCACCTTGACGCTCCCGACGCGCTCAAACGTGAAGCTGCCCAGATAGAGCGGCGGCGCCAGCACCGCCTGCCAGCCGGGTCGGTCCTGCGTGATCCGGAGCGCGAGCGCCTGGGCGAAGTGCTGGGCGGTGAAGCTGTCCACACCCAGCGGCAGGTGAGGCCCGTGCTCTTCAAGCGGGCTGACGGTGAGGATCACCACGCTCTTCGACCGGTCCAGCGCGTCGAGCTGCGTCGTCGAGAGCTCTTCCAGCCGGTGGATCATGCCGGAACGCTCCGGGTGGCGCCGAGGTAGTCGTTCTTGGCGCGCTCCAGCTCGTCCAGGATCTCCTTGCGCAGGACCAGGAGCTGCCGCGCGGACTGGTTCCGCGTGACCGACAGATAGGTGAATCGGAGCTGCTGGCGGAGCCTGCCGAGGGTGGCCAGCGAGCGGTAGGCCCAGAGCCCGCTCAGCGGGAGCGAGGCGGCGAAGAGCGCGGCGATCCAGGCGCTGGTCCACCGCCAGACGATCCAGGTCTCGAGCCCCCAGAAGAGCGGGAAGAGCAAGATGCTGGAGAGCAGGCGGGTCGTGGCGTAGTCGGTTTCCTTCCGCGTCAGCCTGCGGGCGAGCCAGCGGGGGAGCCCGTAGGGGAGCCCGTTGACGATGGCGCCGTAGGTGAGGACCGGGATTCCGAGAAGTCCCAGGCCGGAGATTCCCATCGCGCGGCGGAGGCTCCAGTTCCCGAGACGAGCCTGGACCGCTTGATCGCGCAGGCGGTATTCGGCCAGGAGCGCCTGATACCTCTGGATCTGCTGCCAGAGTAGCTCGACCCGCTCGGGCTCCCGTTCGGTGAAGTGGTGGACCGCCGCCACGATGGTTCGGGAGAGGCGGAACGTGTCGATCTCGGCTTGAGAGTAGCCGCGTTCCCGCTGAAGCTCCTGGATCAGATCGCCCCGGTAGAGCCGTTCCACCTGGCGAATCAGATCGGCCAGGTCAATCCGCGCCACATGGATCACCTGGGCTTCCATCCCCGCCTGGATGGCGTCGGTGAGTTGATCCACCGCCCGCCACGGGTCCTCCCGGGAGCGGGAGAGCGCCCCGGCCAGCGGGATCGGCTCACCGAAGGCGACCAGCACCCGGCTCCTGAACGACTTCCGCTGCTCGAAGTTGAGCCCCACCGGGATCAGCGCGAGGTCCAGGTCCGGGCTCTTCGCGAGAGTCTCAAGGACGATCCGGGCCGCGCCGGTCTTGATCCGCTGAACCCGGGGCTCGGCGTGGGTCGTCCCCTCCGGGTAGATCGCGATCAGCTTTCCCTCGCCTAGCGCGCGGGCGCACGCCTCAAAGGCGGCCACGTTCTGCTCCATCTTGTCCGGGTCGTCCTGGCGGCGGTGGACCGGGATCACCCCCATAATTCTGAGGAAGCCGGCGAGCAGGCGGTTTCTGAACAGGGCGGCCGCGGCGAGGTAGTGCACCTTCCTCGGGACCACCGCCCCCACCAGGAGGGAATCGATCAGGTTGTTCGGGTGGTTGATGGCGAGGAGGACCGCTCCCCGCGACGGGACGCGCTCGGGATGGCGGACCTCCACGGACTTGAGTAAGAACCAGATCCAGAAGCGAACGAGAGAGCGGACCGCCCGGTAGAGCGGATCCATCCCGCGATCCTCACTGAGCCAGGAAACGTTTGAGGGTGGAGGCGAACCAGGTGGGCCGCTCCACAGTCTTCTTCCCGAGAAAATCCAGGCGGGTGCCACGCTCGTCCGTTCTATTCTTCGGGTCGAACTTGGCGCTGATCGTGGCGCTCACCCCGTTGGCGGTCACCTGAAGGCGATTGCCCAGATCCCTGTCTTCCAGCCTCACGACAATCCTGTAGAACCCTTGCGCGTCGGTCTCTGCATAATAGGCGAGCCCGGTCTTCTCTCGCACCGCCTTGACCTCTTTCCCGCTCTGCGGAACGCCTCTGGCGTCCTTCACGTATCCCAGGACCACGTAGCGATAGTAGACTTCGTGCTCGGCCGCCGTCAGGCTCGGGAACGAGAGGCTGGCCGTGAGAAACAACAAAAAACACGGCCATCTGAGCTGCACGGGGTCAGTGTAGGGAAGCGAAAGGGGGAAGTCAACCGACGAGCATGAAGGTGGAGATGCCGACGGGGGCCACGATCACCAGGGGCATGGGGACGAGGCGCCGGTGGCGCGAATCTACGGAAAGTCCTAAGCCCTCAATGCTGTACGCGCCGAGGAGCGGCTGTGTTCCCTTTTTGCCGAAAAGCACAAGCGTCGTTACCGATCGGCCATTGATATCCAGGCGCACCTCTCCCACTTTCCATCGAGCCTTCCGCCCGTCAGCAAACTGCACCGTCTCCTCACGAATCGGCGGGATCTTCAATGAGGCGAGGACATCTCGAGGGACGACTGTGAAGAACGCGCCGGTATCAACCAGAAAACGAAGCGCGCGCTTGCGCTTCCGGTCGGCTGGCGGGGTTAATGTTCCGCGAACGTAAAAGATCCCCATTGCGGTTTGATTCTATTATTAAACGGGGCGCGACTCAACCCGAAGGAAGCCCGA
>CAYJUC010000302.1:0-5057 GCA_964372605.1 uncultured bacterium
CCCCCAGGATGCAGTTCGAGCGTGGCGGGTTCGGCCATGCCGTGAGGCAGGCCACCCGCCGCGCGAGGCCCGAGTCAATCGCGCCGGCGAAGCCGGCGCTCGAACAGCGGTTATTCCGACGCGCGCGTAGCCGGTGTGATCGGTACCGACGGTATGGTGACCCCGGCGGGATTCGAACCCGCCCTCCTTGTTGCTTTGTCCGCTTTCATGTCTCTCGAACCTTCGTAAGCTCACGCAGCTCTCCGGCTGTCACGGATTTGATCCAACGCCGAACGTGGTCATACAGCGGCGGGTCCTGTTCCAGAGCGACTTCTGTATCCAACAAGGTCGCGCACGAAGGGCAGTAGAACTGACGTAACACCATGCCGGGCATGCTGTCGCGGTACGAGCCCGCCGTGGAGGTCGGCACGTGCCGCACCGCGACACGGTCCTTCCAGTGTGCACGTCCATCGGCAACCCGGTGGCGACACCAGGTGCACTGGACCCAGCTGTCGTGCCCCGTGCCAACATGCTGCAGGTACTCCCCGTAGCGTTGACCTGAGAAGGGAATCACCTGGCGAACCCAGAATTCGGGCGGGACCGGGCGGCCAATGCGCGCCTCGCGGATCATCGCGCGGCGTGCGACGGTTGCGTTCAAATCGGCAGAGGTTCGGTCGCGGGAGAGAACGACACCGTAGATCCCGACAGCCGCATCCTCGCTCACGAGACCGAGGCCGACGTCCTCCAGCACGAGCGCGGGATCCCGCTCAAGGGGATCACCGTAGCCGCCGCCGCCCATGAAGCGGATGTACTGAATATCGCCCTCGGCCATCTCAAAGGTGCCCCATTGATCCACCAGGACCGCCTGAGCGCTGAGTTCCTCGGGGCTCGCCGGAAGCGCGCCCGCCGGCTGCCCGCGGTGGAGCGCCACGCCGATGGTGCACCCGGGCAGCCCGCCGAAGAGGCCCAGGCTCATGGGCACCGCCAAGCCTTTCGCCCTCATCACCGCGGAGATGGTCCCGGCGCCGGTGCCGTGGGGGGTGAACGCATACTCGTGGCTCACGCCGCCCCGGTACTTGCCTGGCCCGCCAGAGTCGACCACGGGCCGGCGGAACAGGTAGAGCATCGGGGTGTGGACCTCTTGAGTCTCCGCGTTGGCCCAGCGCGAAACCACGTTTGGGATCTCGCCGCCGATGTTCACGCCGTCCCGCGTCGCGCGGGCGCCGCCGGCGCCGGCAAAGCTATCGGTCAGGTTGTTCACGAAGAACTCCTTCTCGGCGTTCAGCCCGTTCAGCGTGACGCTCACATGGCTACCGTGCCACACGGCGGTCGCGCGGTCCCGGTACTTTTCCGTCGCCCCCAGCATTTTGGACAGCACGAGCACCGACAGGTTATTCACCACCTGGACGATGCCCGTGGTGGCGATGGAAACCGGCGCGGGTCGTATGGAGTTGACGAGCGTGCCCTCGGGAGCGATGAGTCGGAAGGGCCGCGTGATCCCCTCGTTCCAAGGAATATCCCACGCAAGGAGCGGGAAGATGGGCGCGAACATGGCGCCCCAGGTCGCCCAGTAGAAACAATTGATCCCCAGATTGAGCTGGGGGTCGGTCCCGGTGAAATCATACGTGAGGGTGTCGCCCTCTTTAGTGGCCGCCAGCTCCACCCGATAGAGCCCGCCCGGCATGTCCACATACTGGCGCGCACGCCAGGTGCCGTCGGGCAACTCCTGCAGACGCTCGCGGATCAGCTTCTCCGCCAGCACGAGCAGGGAGTCGGCCGCGGCCTGCATGGTTGTCACGCCGTACTCCGCGTAGAGCGCTCGCATGCGCCCTTTGGCCACGTGGTTCGCCGCGAGTTGCGACTTGAGGTCCAGGGCGGTCATCTGCGGGTCGCGCACGTTTCGGAGGAAGGTCTCAATGACGTCCCGGCGGGGCTTGCCGCGTTCCACGATCTTCAGCCCCTGGGTGACAAAACCCTCCTGAAATGTATCCCGCGCGTTCGGCGAGAAGCCGCCGGGGTCGATGGCGCCGATGTCGGTCACGTGAACGAAGTTGGCCACGAAGCCGACCAGCGCTCCCTCGAAGTGAATCGGCGAGATGATGTAGACGTCAGGCGGATGCAGCGCGGCCGTGTAGGGGTCATTCAGCATGTAGGCGTCGTCTTCGCCAATCCCCGGGTCCTCGGAGAAGGTGGCGATGATGTGCTTCACTGCCTGGGCGGCACTGGTAAGATGATGGAGGAAGCCGACGCCTCCCACGAACAGGCCTCCATTCGGACCGTAGAGCGAGACCATCATGTCGTGCCCTTCGTTGGTGATCGGTGATCCCGAGACGTTCTCGAGGGCGACGATGGCCTCCTCGATCACCTGGTTGAGGCGGTGGCGGATGATTTCAAAGGTCACCGGATCAACGGTGGTCATGCTCATACGGCCGGCCCAGCGGGTCTGGTGTGGATCACCAGGTTCTGGTAGCCGTCAACACGGGCCCGCTGGCGTGTTTGGAGGACCACGGTCGTGATCGGTGTCCAGATGATGGCCGGTCCCGGGATCACGTGCCCGGGTCGGAGCCGGCTGAAGTCATATCCTGGGATTGTGTCCGTGCGGTCGGCGTCGGCCACGTACGCGCGGCGCCACTCCACGATCGCCCCTTGGGCATCCGGGTCACCCAGCGGGACTGCGGGGAAGGAGGGCTTGGGCACGATGCCGGTGCCGCGGACGCGGAATGTCACCAGCTCCATCCCGGCCTCGCGGAACGTGGACTCGGCCCCATATTTCTGACGGTAGAGCGTCTCGAACCGATCGATGGCCTCGTCCAGGCTTGCGGCTGTGAGGGGAGGCAGGCCGTCGCGTGGCTCCCCGTGATCGATGGGGACCGTGATGATGTGCACCTGACGGCGGTAGCGCATGTCGATGGCCCGCGTGAGCTGGATCTGATCCTGCCCGAACCCCTCTCGCGCGAGCTGGGCCGTGACCTTGCCCAGCAGCGCGTCGAAAAGGTCGTTCACGGCGGCCGCATTTACGGGCCAGCGCGTGGGGCGGGTGGTGAGTTCCTCGTGGACGATATCGGAGGTGGCCAGTCCAAAGGCTCCCTGCACGGACGCCGAGTGGGGCACGACCACCGCCGCGACCCCCAAGGCCTGGCCCACGGCGGGCAGGTGCATACCCGCAGTGCCGCCGGTCGAGAAGAGCACGAAGCTGCGAGGGTCGAGACCCCGCTGGACCGTGGTCTTGTGCACCAGATCGTAGATCATGCTGTTGGCGAGCCGGTAGATGGCGGCGGTTGCGGCCTCGGGCTCCATGCGCAGGGGCTCCGCGATGGACCGTGAGAAGACCTGGCGCGCCTTGGTGAGGTTCAGGCTGGTTCCCCCGAGGAAGTACCGGGTGTCGAGGTAGCCGAGGATCGCATCCACGTCCGTGAGCGTCGGCTCGGTGCCACCGTGACCGTAGCAGACGGGGCCAGGGTATGACCCGGCGCTACGGGGTCCCAGGCGCGGCCCGCCCGTGCGGGGGTCAACGGCGACGATGCTTCCTCCCGCGAGCCCCAGGCTGACCACATCCAGCTTGGGGAGCGCGTAATGATAGCGCAGCACCATGGGCTCGCGCTGGTACTCGATGAGACCCTCCCGGACAGTACCAACCTTGAACGTGGTGCCCCCCAGGTCGGCGAAGACGATGTTGCGCTCGCCTCGGAGGTCACCCTGGCGCTTGGAGCCCAGGAGCCCGCTGACAGGACCCGATTCGACCATGCCGATCGGCCGGGTGGCGGCCTCCTCAACCGGGAGCAGCCCGCCGTGGGCCTGCATCACCAGCAGTGTGCCGTGGAAGTCCAGCTCTCGCAGCCAGCTCTCAAGGGCCGAGAGGTAGCGCGCCACCACCGGTCCCAGGCAGGCGTTGAGCGCCACGGTGGACGTGCGCTCGTACTCGCCGATCATCGGGGCGATTTCGTGGGAGACCGTGACGAAGAGGTCCGGCCGCAGGCGCCGCACCACCGCGCTTACAGCCCGCTCGTTGTCGGGATTCACGAAGGACCAGAGCAGGCAGATCCCGATCGCCTCCACCCCCGCGTCCGCCAGGCTCTCGATGGCCTGCTCGACTTCGGCAGGGTTGACGGGCGTCAGGACGGCCCCCTGGCGATCGACGCGCTCGTGCACCGGCCGGATGCGCCCGATGGGGATCAGCGGCGGCGGCTTGTCCGTCTCGATCGGGTTACGCTTTTCCTCCTCGGTCAGCCCCGACCAGCGCCCGAACCCCCCGCGGGTGGCGAAGAGGGTGGACTCGAAGCCCAGGGTGGTGATGAGGCCGGCCCGCGCGAAGTCCCCGTTGACGAGGGTGTTCTCCGCGACGGTTGAGCTATGCAGGAATAGTCGGGTCTCAGCGAGCAGAGCGCGCGCCGTGGTTCCCAGGCTCTCGGCGGCCATCTCCAGGGCGTTGAGGATCCCCTGGAAGAAGTCCGGGGGCGTGGAGAATGCCTTGCCGAGGGTCGTGCGCCCCGCCCCGTCGATCACGACGCAATCCGTGCATGTGCCCCCGATGTCGGTCCCTACGATGTAGTCCACAGGCGACCGAGCCGCTTCCGTGTTGACCGCACGAGTCCCACGCGCGCGGTCACGGCGTGCGAGGGACAGCCGCGTCTACAGGCACGGGCGTTAACGCCGTGTGGTGCCAGATGAGCGCCATCGGCCAGCAGGCTTCGGTTTCCATCAATGGCTCCCCACCGTGGCCGCAAGAATGGCCGCGACCTCTTGCAGGGTTCTGGTGACGCCCAGATAGTGATCGACAAATCGCAACGTGTTCTCGTGACAGTCCCGATCCGGCGAAGCCACAAGTCCGAGACGATCATGACGTCGAAGTCGCGCATGTACGCTTCGCGCGCAGCGGTCTCCACACACACACGTTCGTGGCGACCCCACAGAGGATCAGCGTATCGGCCCCAAACGGCACCTCCACGTTGGTGTTGTAGCGCCTCGCCCGCAGCCCCATGGCCTGGAGAAAGGCCGGCTCGGGGTGCATCCTTAGCGTGCATTATTCACGAATTTGCGCAGCGCGTCTGACAGACCCCCTCACCCTGACCCTCTCCCCC
>CAYJUC010000303.1:0-5053 GCA_964372605.1 uncultured bacterium
GCCGGCGGCCAGGTGACGTCGTCCTGCCCCGCGTCGTACATCGCGCGGGTCGCCTCCGCCACCACGCTGCTGACCCGCGCGCCGTCTTTGACCGCCTCGATTGCGGCCCCGAGGCCGAGATCGGCGATGCGTCCGGCCTCCCGGCAGTGCTTGATCTCCGCGGGCGACTTGACGCGCCGGAGCCGCTCCACCAGCATCGAGATGTCGTGGATCTCGGCGGCGGGGCATGCGCGGCGAAGGCGCTCCAGCTGAAGCGCGGTGATCTCCAGGTACTCGATCCCGAGCCGCGTGGTCCCGGCGGGGAGCGCCTTGGCGATGGCGGCGTAGGCGTCCTCGTAGTCGCGGTAGGGCTCGACGGCGGTCCAGCAGTACTGCGCCGCCGTTTTTGATTCCAGGGCTCGGATGAAAATGGTGGGCGTTCCTGACGCGGGCACGAGAGCGGCGTGGATCTGTCCCATCCCCGCGGCGAGGCCCGCGCCCAGGCTCCTGAACCCCGTCAGGTAGTACACGTTCTGGGGGCGGGTGATGAGCGCGGCGTCGAGCTTCCGCTCTGCCAGCGCGCGCTGAAGCCGCTCGACCCGCTCCGTGAATTCTGCCACCGTGAATGCCAAGCGCGTCATATGAACCTCCTTGATCAGGGCGGGCCCCCTCACCCTGACCCTCTCCCCCCGCGGGCGAGGGAACCGAAAGAGCTCCCTCTCCCTTCGGAGGGAGAGGGCAGGGGCGAGGGTGCCGGTGCGTTACGTGGAATCCGGTGTTAATTCGCCGGCCACGGGTTCTCCGATTCGGGCCTTCACGCGATCGATGGCCCGCTCCCGGCCGAGCACCCACATGAGCTTGACGAGGGCCGCCTCCGGGGTCATGTCAAAACCCGGAATGATGTTTTCGACGGCGCGAATCTCCCAGTCTATGTCGTACAGGCCGAGGCGAACGCCGCCCTGCCAGCAGGCTGAGACGAGGACCACCGGCTTCCCACACCGCCGGATCGCGTCCAGGATGCCGCCCTCGGTGGGCAGGTGTCCGAGGCCGGTCCCCTCGATCACCGCGCCGTCCACCCGCGCGAGCGCGCCGGCCAGGAAGGCCGCCGTGCACCCGGGATGGTACCGGAGCAGGCAGACGTTCGGGTTCAGATCGGCGGCAAAGCCGGCGTTCCCGGCGCGCCCACGGCGGACCCGGGCGGCGTCACCGTACCGGATGATCTTCCCCTCCACCTGCCCGAGCGGCGGGAGGTTGGGGCTCGCGAACGCGCTGAGCGCCGTCGAGCTGACCTTCCGCGCCCGGTTTCCTCGAAGGATCACGCCGCCCGATCCGGTCTCGTCCCGGGAGAAGACGATGCAGACCTCGGCGAGGTCAGCGGACGCCGCGACGTTCAAGGCGTTCCGGACGTTCTCGGGCGCGTCACTGTCCGGGGCGCCGCCCGGCCGCATCGAGCCGGTCAGGACCACCGGGACGGAGAGTTCCCCGAGCATGAAGCTCAGAGCCGCCGCCGAGAACGCCAGCGTGTCCGTGCCGTGGAAGACGAGGACGCCGTCGGCTCCGTCGAGGAGCGCCTCGCGCGCGGCGGCGGCGATCGTCCCCCAATCCGCCGGCGTCATGTTGACGCTTCCCTTTCGCAGCACGTCCTGGTAGACCACCCGGTGCGGCGCCTCGATCTCCGCCAAGATCCGCTCGGGCGTGTAGGTCAAGCCCGAGCCGTCCGCGGCGTAGCTGATGGTCCCGCCCGTGTTCAGAATGTGGATCGCGCGTTCGGCCACCCTGGGCCTCAGCCTTTGAGGGCCGGGAGCACGTCTTTGGTGAACCGCTCGACCTGCTCGAACTGGTGGGGGGACGCGAACCGGAAGCTGAAGCTGCGGCACCCCGCGTCGATAATCCCCCGGAGCTTCTTGATGCACTCGTCGGGGGTCCCGAAGGGATCCCGCTCCCACATCGACTCGTCGATGGACTTGTAGTTTGTCACGTAGTACTTGTTGGTGAACTCCAGCGCCTCGCTCCTGGCCTTCTGCCGGTCGGGGTTGACGTTCATCAGCACCTGGTAGCTGGGGACGATGTCGTCCGGATTTCGCCCCGCCTCCCTGGCGTACTCTCGGATCCGCCCGTAGATCGTCCGGTACTCCTCGGGCGTCGCGAGGCAGGTCTGCCAGCCGGTGGTGAGCCGCGCGACGCGGCGCAACATCCGCTCGACGGTCGCCGACTTGAGCGAAAAGATCTGGGGGTTGTTGGCGATCCAGATCGGCGGGCCGGCCGGCTTCGCCGGTTTGGGGCCGAAGGCGATGTTCTCCACGTCGTGGAACTGGCCCTTGAAGGTCGTCTTCGGCTCGCTCCAGAGCTTGCGGAGCAGTTCGATCTGCTCCTCCAGCAGTTGCCCGCGCTTGGCGTAGGACACACCGGCGACGTCGAATTCGCGGATGAACTCCGGCCCCCCTGCCTCGGCGCTGCCGCCGCCGACGCAGGCGACGAGGAGCGTCCGGCCGTTCGAGATCTGATCGATCGTCGCCCACGAGAGTGCGAGCCAGACCGTGTTCCGCAAGGGCGCGATGAGGGCCGAGGTCGCCAGCTTGATCCGCTTCGTGCGGGAGGCGATGGCGGCCAGGGTGGTGGTGGATTCCAGGCGGGGCTTGGAGAAGTAGTTGTCGCCGACGAAGACGGTGTCGTAGCCCAACTTCTCCACGTGCTCCGCCAGGTCCACGAGGCGCGCCGCCGTGTAATGTTCCGGGTAGATCACCGGGCAGCGCGTGTTGACGTTGATGCCGAAGTCTATCTTCGCCTGGGCCATGGCTCTGTCCTTTCGGGGTTCATGGGAGGAAGGTGGTCATCGGGTTCGGGTCCCCGCTGGAACAATAGAATGAACCGCCCGGCCCCGTCAAGGACCTTGACCCTCCGAACTTTCCCGTGATATTGTTCGTGCCAGCGTCACGGCCTGTCTTAAGGGGAGGCGTTCATGCTCAAGAAGATCACCTTCGAAACCGTCCAACCGTTCCAGGACCTGCCCGTGCTGGTCGCGCACCGCGAGGGGTTGTTCGCGAAGGAGGGCCTGGAGATCGAGTTTGTCAAAGGGTCCGAAAGATACGCCGTCGTCAAGACCGACAGGAACGTCACGAATCCCGATGGGCTCAGCTCGCGGCTGGGGCACGGCAGCGGCCATGCGTCTGGCGAGGCGATGATGTACAACGCCTGCGAGTGGGGAAACTACCGCCGGGTCCAGGACAGTGGCGACACGGCCAGGCAGGTGGGCCGGCGCGCCAGCGTCGCCTACGGGGCCATCATCGTAGCGCCGGGGTCCAGCGTGTACACTCCCCAGCAGCTCGCGAACGTCCCGATCGGTGTGCCGTACTACAACGGAACCCACTACCTGGCCCTCCAGATGCTGGAGGGGTTTCTGCCGCGCGACCTCATCAAGACCTGCCAGGCCACAAACCGCGCGGCCAAGCGGTTTCGCGCTCTGATGGATGGCGAACTGGATGCCACCACGGTGGTGGAGCCCTACATCACCGTCGCTGAGAAAGCCGGCTGCCGGATCGTTATCCAGTCGTGCTTCCACGGGACCGAGGTCGCCTCGGACGAGGTGGACGCGGAGACGTATGCGGCCTTCAAGCGCGCGGTGAAGGAGGCGGTCCGGCGGGTCAACGCCGACAAGCGGAAATACGTCCAGTACTTCATCGACTATTACAAAGACGATCCGCTCGTGGCGGCGCTGACCCCGGAGGACTTCAACCTGGGCCGCATCCAGGTCGTGGAGCCCGGTCCGATCCCCGAGGAGGAGTTACGGCGCACCTACGAGTGGATGGTGAGCTGGAATCTGATCGACCAGGGCCTGGGCACGGAAGACCTTGTGCAGACCGACGTGATGGAGAAGGCCCAGCAGCTCGCGAATCGCTAGTGCGGGGCTGACCATGGACCCCCTCACCTTGAATCCTCTCCCCCTTCGAGGGGGAGAGGGAAGGGTGAGGGGGACTCATGGTGAGGGGGACTCATTAGGACAGGCGGGGGAGCATGCCCCCGCCTTCTTTTTCCCGACTTCGCGCAGGAGAACATGATGGCGCGCGATCTTCTGCTCACGACCGTGGTGGGGAGCTACCCGCAGCCGGATTGGCTGATTGATCGAGACAACCTGAAGAATCGGTTGCCGCCGCGGGTGCGGGCCCGCGAGATCTGGCGGGTCGGTGAGAAGTTCCTTCAGGAGGCTCAGGACGACGCCACGCTGCTCGCCATCCGGGCCATGGAGGCGGCGGGGATCGACATCATCACCGACGGCGAGATGCGGCGCGAGAGCTACTCCAACGCGTTCGCGACAGCGCTGGACGGCATCGACATCGACAAACCGGGCAGCGCGCTGGACCGCACCGGCCACGCGAACCCGGTGCCGCGGATCGCGGGGCCGATCCGGCGCACCCGGTCGGTCCTGGTGCGCGACGTTGAGTTCCTGCGGCGGAACACCGACCGGCGGATCAAGGTCACGATCCCGGGACCGTTCACGATGACCCAGCAGGCGCAGAACGACCATTACCCTGACGACAAGAGCGCGGCGATGGATTACGCCCAGGCGGTCAACCAGGAGCTGAAGGCGCTGAAAGCCGCGGGCGCCGACGTGGTTCAGCTCGACGAGCCGTACCTCCAGGCCAGAGCGGAAAAGGCCAGGCAGTATGGGGTGGAGGTGATCAACCGGGCGCTGGAGGGCGTCGCCGGTCCCACGGCCCTCCACACCTGCTTCGGCTATGCCCACATCGTGAAGACACGGCTCCCCGGCTACACGTTCCTCGCGGAGCTGAACGACTGCATCGTCCAGCAGCTCTCGATCGAGGCGGCCCAGCCGAACCTGGATCTCTCGATTCTGCAGAAGGTCCCCGCCAAGACCATCATCCTCGGCGTGATCAATCTCGACGACATGAAGGTCGAGACGCCGGAAACCGTGGCCGCGCGAATCCGCAACGCATTGAAGTTCGTCTCTCCAGACCGCCTGATCCTGGCGCCCGACTGCGGCATGAAGTACCTCCCCCGCGAGGTGGCCTTCGGAAAGCTCAAGGCCCTAGTCTCCGGCGCCACCCTCGTCCGCGCC
>CAYJUC010000304.1:0-5048 GCA_964372605.1 uncultured bacterium
CTGACCACCGTCCGCTCCGGACCGACCTGCACCAAGGTGCTGGCCGACCTGGGCGCCCTGGTCCTGCGCGTGGAGCGACCGGGTGGCGAGGGGGGCGAGCGCGTCTTCTATGATCAGCTGGACCTGCACCGGAACAAGAAGTCCATGGTCCTGAACCTCCAGCACCCGAAGGGCGTGGAGATTCTGAAAGCCCTGGCGGCGTCGGCTGACGTCCTGGTGGAAAACTACCGCCCCGACGTGAAGCATCGACTCGGAGTGGACTATGAGACGCTCTCCAGGGATAACCCCCGGCTGGTGTATGCCAGCATCTCCGGCTTCGGCCAGGCGGGCCCGTATCGGGACCGGCCGGGGTACGACCAGATCGTTCAGGGGATGTCTGGGCTGATGTGGCTCACGGGCACGGCGGAGACCGCGCCGCTGCGGGTCGGGATCCCCATCGCGGACCTGCTGGCCGGGTACTTCGCGGCCATGGGGATCATGGCCGCGCTGCTGGAGCGTGAGGCGTCCGGGAAGGGACAGTGGGTTGAAACATCGCTGCTGGAAGCGATGGTCGGGAGTCTTTCCTTCCAGGCCGGCAAGTATCTCAACACCGGAGAGGTCCCGCCGCCGGTGGGAAATCACCACCCGCTGACCGCGCCCATGGGCGTCTACCGGGCCAAGGACGGGTACCTGAACCTGGCCGTCGGGAACGATGAGATGTGGCGGCGCTTCTGCAAGGCGGTGGAGTTCCCGGTCCTCGCAGATGATCCCCGCTTCGCGAAGGTGTCTGGTCGGGTGAAGAACCGCCGCGCCCTCGACGAGTGCGTCGAAGAGGCGCTCGCCCGGCGTACGGTCGCCGAGTGGGTCGAGGTTCTGAACGCCGCGGGAGTCGCGTGCGGGCCCATCTACACCGTGGATCAGGTCTTCGCGGATCCCCAGGTGGTCCAGAACGACCTCGTCCAAGAGCAACGCCACCCGACGCTCGGCGCGGTCAAGGTCCTGGGGATCCCGATCCGCTTGCACCGGAGCCCCGCCCGCGTGCGCGCGCCGGCCCCTGTCACCGGGCAGCACACCCGGGAAACCCTGGAGCGGCTCGGCTACGGACCGGATCAGATCCGGACGCTTGCCGCGGACGGAGTCATCGAGCTGCGCGAAGGAGACGGATCGTGAGCGACTTGATTCTGGTAGAGCAGGACGGGGCGATTGCGATTGTCACCTTCAACCGGCCGGAGGTGCGAAACGCCATCAATCTCGCAATGTGGAAGGAGATCGCAGAGGTGAGCGAACGGCTCGGCAAGGAGGAGAGCGTGCGGGCCATCGTTTACCGGGGCGCGGGCACAAAAGCGTTTGCCTCCGGCGCGGACATTTCCGAGTTCAAAGAGTTGCGCAAGGACATTGCGACCGCGAAGGCGTATAACCGCCAGACTGAGATCGCGCGCGCCGCCATCCGAACCTGTCCTAAGCCGACCGTGGCAATGATTTACGGTTTTTGCATGGGGGGGGCTATGGCGATCGCAATGGCCTGCGACCTCCGGTTTGCCGCGGAGGGGGCGAAGTTTGGCATCCCGGCTGCCCGGCTGGGCATCGTCTATGGCCTGGAGTCGGTTCGCCAACTGGTGGACCTGGTGGGGCCATCCCGCGCTAAGGACATCCTCTTCTCGGGGCGGGCCCTCGACGCCCAGGAAGCGGCGCAAATAGGGTTTGTCAGCCGGGTCCTCCCCGTGAGCGCCCTGGAGGCGTACACCTTCGATTACCTCAACCAGTTGTCGGCCAACGCCCCCCTCTCCATTAAAGGGGCGAAGGAGATGATTGAGGGAATCGTGAGCGGCGGGGTTCAGGAGGATCAGCTCCGCCAGTTGACCATCGCGGTCTTCGATAGCCACGACTACCGGGAAGGGGTCCAGGCCTTCCTGGAGAAACGCCCCCCTCGCTTCGAGGGGCGATAGCGCCGTTCCCGCTGGAGCGGCAAGGGGTGACTGATCCATGACTCCCGTAATGGCCCCCATGGACGGGAAGATCCTTCGCGTGAAGGCCAAGGTGGGAGACCGGGTCGAAGAAGACGACACCATCGCCATCATGGAGGCCATGAAGATGGAGATTCAGGTGGTCGCCCCGACTGGAGGGACGGTGGTCGGGATCAAGGTGGAGCCCGGGCAAGCCGTGGATCCCGATACCGTCATCGCCATCCTCGAGTAAGCGATGAACGACTGGGGCTTCGGCTTGGCCCTCCTTACCGTTGGGATGGGGGGGACGTTTTTCTCCCTCTGGCTATTGAGCGTTTTCGTCGTCCTCTTGAAGCGCCTCTTCCCTTACACGGCAGCGAAGGAGGCGGACCGCGGGGGAGGCGGGTAGCTGGTGGAGGTGCTCTGGGCCGGGCTGAGCGGACTCCTTCTCGGGGTCTCCCACGTAACCCCGGGCCATCTCCTCATGCTGGCCATCGGAGCCCTCCTCCTCTACCTGGGGATCCACCACGGATTCGAGCCGCTCCTGCTCGTCCCGATTGGCTTCGGCGCCATCCTGGTGAATATCCCTCTGGCCGGCCTCATGGAGAAGGGGGGAATTCTCCGGACCTTCTACGATGCCGGGGTCCTCACCGAGATTTTTCCGCTCCTCATCTTCGTCGGGATCGGGGCCATGACAGACTTCACCCCGCTGCTCGAGAACCCCAAAATTCTGCTCCTGGGGGCGGCCGGGCAGTTCGGGATCTTTCTGACGCTTCTCCTGGCGCTGGCCCTCGGCTTCAGCCGCCTGGAATCCGTCGCCATCGGAATCATCGGGGCCTGCGACGGCCCCACGGCGATCTATGTGGCCTCCAAGTTCGCCCCCCACCTCCTTGGGCCGGTCTCGGTCGCCGCCTACTCCTACATGTCCCTGGTCCCGATCCTGCAGCCCCCGTTCATGAAGCTCCTGACCACCGAGCGGGAAAAGAAAGTGGTCATGTCCCCGTCCCGAAAGTCGGTCTCCGGGACCACGAAGATACTCTTTCCCGTTGTCGTCACCATCGTCACGGCCCTCATCGCCCCGCTCGGGACGCCCCTCATGGGGATGATCATGCTCGGGAACCTCCTCAAGGAGTCCGGCGTGGTGGCTCGCCTCAAGCAGGCCTCGGAGCAGGAGATCGCCAACATCGTCACCCTCCTCCTCGGACTCTCCATCGGCGCCACCATGGAAGCCGACAAGTTCCTGCAGGTCGGGACGTTGCTCATCCTGGCTCTCGGGTTGGTGGCCATCGGCCTCGACACGGTGATGGGGCTCCTCTTCGGCAAGCTCATGTGTCTGGCCACCGCCGGCAAGGTCAACCCCCTCATCGGGGCGGCCGGGATCTCGGCCTTCCCCATGGCCGCCCGGGTGGCCCAGGTCGAGGGCCAGCGCTACAACAAGCAGAACTATCTCCTCATGCACGCCATGGGGGCCAACACCGGGGGTCAGATCGGCTCCGTCATGGCCGCCGCCATCATGCTCTCGGCCCTCCGTGGTCTGGGGATCGGGTAATCCAAGGGGGAGAACATGCTATCGCGCGAGGAGATGGAAAAGCGGCTCCGCGAGCGGGAAGAACGAGTTCTCAGCGGAGACCCGAAGGCGATCGCCAAGCAACACGGCGAGGGAAAGCTCACGGCCAGGGAGCGGATCGGCATGCTCCTCGATCCTGAAAGCTTCGTGGAGGAGTTCATGCTGGCCGAGACCCAGGTGACCGACTTCGGGATGGCGGAGAAGCGCCAGCCCACGGACGGGGTGGTGACCGGCCACGGGACGATCGACGGCCGGCCGGTGTACGTCTTCGCCCAGGACCGCACGGTCCTGGCCGGCGCCGTGGGAAGCGCCCACGCGGAGAAGATCAGCTACGTCATCGATACGGCCCGCAAGGTGGGCGTCCCGGTCATCGGCCTGCTGGATTCCGTGGGGGCGCGGATTCAGGAAGGACTGGACGTGACCCGGGGGATCGGGAAGATCTTCCGTAGCAATACGCAGGCCTCCGGGGTGGTCCCCCAGATCTCGGCGATCATGGGTCCCTGCTTCGGGGTGGCTTCCTACTCTCCGGCTCTCACCGACTTCACCCTCATGGTAAAGGGCACGAGCCAGATGTTCATCACCAGCCCCGCGGTCATCAAGGAGGTCCTGGGGGAAGAGATCACCATGGAGGAGCTGGGAGGGTGGAAAGTCCACGCCGAGCAGTCAGGGTGCTCGGATCTGACCGCGGAGAACGACGAGGCCTGCCTCCGCGAGATCCGGCGCCTCCTCGCCTACCTGCCGGCGAGCGCCCGGGAGGCGCCCTCCCGGATCGACACGGGGGATGACCCGAACCGCCCGCTCGACGATCTCGAGGGTCTGGTCCCCGAGGACATGCGGCACCCGTACAACGTCCTCGAAGTGCTGAGGCGCATCGTGGACGCGGGCCTGTTCCTGGAGCTCAAGCCCCGGTGGGCGCGGAACATGGTCATCGGGTTCGGGCGGATGGACGGACAGAGCGTGGGATTTGTCGCCAACCAACCCATGTTCCTGGCCGGGAGTATCGACGTGGACGGAGCGGACAAGGCGTCCCGCTTCATCCGCTTCTGCGATGCTTTCAGTATTCCGATCATCACGCTGGTGGATGTGCCCGGCTTCTATCCGGGCAAGCGGCAGGAGCAGATGGGGATCATCCGCCACGGGGCGAAGATGCTCTACGCCTACGCCGAGGCCACGGTTCCCAAGCTGACGGTGTACCTGAGAAAGGGGTATGGTGGAGCCAAGCAGGCCCTCTGCACCCGGGAGATGGGGGCCGATCAAGTCTTCGTCTGGCCCGGCGTGGAGCTGGCGGTCATGGGGGGTGGGGGCGCGGTGAACGTCCTCTTCAAGCGCGAGATCGAATCGGCCCCCGATCCGGAGGCTGCCAGGCAGCAGAAGTTGCTGGAGTATGCCGAGCACTTCAGCGGGCCTTTTGAGGCCTTGCAAAAGCAGTACGCGCAGGCCGTGATCCGGCCGGCGGAGACACGCCGGCGGCTGATCCAGGCCCTCCGGATCCTCGCCGGCAAGCGCGAGGAGCCTCTCCCGCGGAAGCACGGGGTGATGCCTGTTTGACCGGTGGCTCC